>NZ_JBFRGS010000006.1:462500-552354 GCF_052115465.1 Allobosea sp. 2RAB26
TTACCTCTAGTAACAGGATAATTTCTTATATTGTAACAGGATGACCGTGCCTCGAAAGTCCCGCCGCGACAAGGAGGCAGCATGACTTCTCAGGACGAACCCGATCTTCCCCTTTCCAGAACGACGACAGAAGGCACCGCCTCACCGCCTGGAACAGCTGGGGCACGCGAATGGCTCGGGCTGGCGCTGTTGGCCTTGCCGACGATCCTGCCCGGTCTGGACCTGACGCTGCTTCACCTGGCGCTTCCGGCGCTTGCCGCCGATCTGCAACCGAGCAGCGTGCAAGCGCTCTGGATCATGGATGCCTACGGCTTCATGATCGCGGGTTTCCTGATCACCATGGGGACGCTCGGCGATCGTATCGGCCGCCGCAAGCTTCTGATGATGGGGGCGGCTGCCTTCGCCGTCGCCTCGGCGCTCGCCGCCTTCTCCACAAGTGCCGTGATGCTGATCGCGGCCCGGGCGGTGCTCGGAGTAGCCGCCGCAACGCTGATGCCGTCGACGCTGGCGCTCATCACGAACATGTTCGCCGATCCAAGGCAGCGCGCTCTTGGCTTTGGAATTTGGGCGACCATGTTCGCGCTCGGCATGGCGCTTGGACCGGTCGTGGGCGGCGTACTGCTGGAGCATTTCTGGTGGGGTGCAGCCTTTCTCATAGCCGTGCCCGTTGTCGGCCTGCTGCTTTTGCTGGCGCCTGTCCTTCTGCCCGAGTATCGCGCATCACATGTCGGCAGGCTGGACCTTGCGAGCGTCGGCCTTTCGCTCGCCGCCATGCTGCCTTCGGTCTATGGCATCAAGCAGGTCGCCAAGGATGGCTTCGGACTTCATCCGGTCGGCGCCATTGCGATGGGACTTGCCTTCGCCACGCTGTTCGTGCGCCGGCAGCAGCGCCTCGCCGACCCGCTGCTCGACATGTCGCTGTTTGCCAACAGAGCTTTCAGCGTGGCGTTGATCGTGCTCCTCTTTGGCCTCGTCGCGGTCGGCGGCACGATGCTGCTGGTCACGCAATATCTGCAGCTCGTGGCCGGATTTTCTCCACTGGTCGCGGGTCTCTGGATGGGGCCGCCCGCGCTTGCCATGGTCGCGGCCGGCGTCACGGCACCGCTGATTGCCCGGCGCGTTCGCCCCGGCTTCGTGGTGGCCGGAGCGCTGGGGTTGTCGGTTGCGGGCTATCTGCTGCTGACCCAACTGGATAACAGCGCGTCCGGCGTGGCCATTGTCGTCGCCGGCTTCTCGTTGGCCTATCTCGGGCTTGGCACGATCGCTGCGCTGGGTACGGACCTCGTGGTTGGATCGGCCCCCGCCGACAAGGCAGGCTCGGCATCGGCGATGTCCGAGACGGTGCAGGACCTCGGCGTATCGCTCGGCATTGCGGTGCTTGGCAGCCTCGCCACCGCCATCTATCGCCGAGTCATGCTCGACCGCATGCCTGATCATCTCGGTCATGAAGCGCAAGAGGCCGTTGGAGACAGCTTGTGGGCGGCATCCTCGGTTGCGTCGCAGCTGCCTGTCGGCCTGATGGAAGAGGCGCAGGCTGCGTTCACAGCAGGGTTCAGCACCGCGGCCATGTTCAGTGCCGTGAGCGTTTCACTCCTCGCCATCCTCGCTGCCGTTTCGCTGCGGCATATTGGCGTCATTCACGGTAGCGAGCCGCCCCGGTGAAGCGGGTGGAGCTTTTCGGGACTGGCCGGTGCTGAAAGAGCCCCATCACCGGCCCGAGGTGATCCTGGATCAGGTGAGAGCCGCCGACTGCGTGCGGACCCCGCTGGAACGCTCAGGGCAGAAGGCCATCACGCCTCGCTGGTTCGCATATTCGCAAAAACCGGCCAGAGCGCGAATACAGCCCGCAGCGGCGATTATCCCGCGGTCACCTCGGGGCGCCGAGCCAACGCGTCCAGGTCAGGGGAAGCCAGATGCGTATCACGGCATCGAAGGGAGCCTGCTCAGCCCCCTTGCCGTAGGATCCGGCGCAAAATCGACCACGCTCGACGTGGCCGGTTCTGTTTTGAAATGGCGGACAGGGCGGGATTCGAACCCGCGATACGGTTTCCCGTATACACACTTTCCAGGCGTGCGCCTTCAACCACTCGGCCACCTGTCCGGCGGGCTGCTTATGACCGCCGAGCCGGCTTCTTTCAAGGCCTGAAACGCGCTTTTCGTATTCTTGCGTGGAGAGCGCCGGACAAGGTTGCAAAGCCGTGCCCGAATGGGCACATCGGATGCGAAGGGCGCGTGCGGGGAATGGGGCGGGATGCTGCGTTTTTTCATCCGTTTGCTGGGCTATCTTGCTGTCGCCAGCGGATTCGTGGCGCTGGTCATCGACGGCGCGCGTTCGATCGCCAATTCCTCGCTTCAGTTCACGTCGCTCGGCGAAATCCTCCTCATTCTGCTGCCGACGCGCTATCCGCTGCTGCAGCCAGCCATCGAGCGCAATCTCCATCCGCTGCTCTGGGACCCGATGCTGCTCTCGCTGATGCGGTCGCCCGTCGCGCTGGTCGCGCTGGTGCTCGGTTTCCTCCTGCTCTGGCTCGGCGCGAGGCCCGAGCCGCAGGTCGGTATCGTCACGCGACGGTGAAGGGCCATGCAGGGCGAGCGCCTGTCGGAACGGCGGCGCCATGCTTATCTCGGGAGCAACTGTTGGAGGATGGAGCCGATCATGTTCTCCCTGCGCAAGAAGACGACCCTGCCCAGCCCGGCCGAGGCCCTGCCCGGCCGGTCCGAACCGATCCCGACAGCCGAGCGCCATTTCCTGAACGACCGCCCGCTGCAGGGCTCGTATCCCGCCGAGACGCAGAAGGCCCTGTTCGGCCTCGGTTGTTTCTGGGGGGCTGAACGCAAGTTCTGGCAGATCGAGCACGGCATCTGGGTCACCGCGGTCGGCTATGCCGGAGGCATCACACCCAATCCGAGCTATGAGGAGGTGTGCAGCGGGCTGACCGGGCATAACGAAGTCGTGCTCGTGGTCTTCGACCCGGCCAGGCTCTCCTACGAGGCCCTGCTCAAGACCTTCTGGGAGAATCACGACCCGACGCAGGGCATGCGGCAGGGCAATGATGTCGGCACCCAGTACCGCTCCGGCATCTATGTCTTCGACGAGGCACAGAAGCTGGCTGCCGAACGCAGCAAGGCAGATTACCAGAGCGCCCTCGCCTCGCGCGGCTACGGACCGATCAGCACGGAAATCCTCGACGCGCCCGCCWTCTATTTCGCCGAGGACTACCACCAGCAATATCTCGCCAAGAATCCGGCAGGCTATTGCGGCCTCGGCGGCACCGGCGTCGCCTGCCAGATCGGCGTCGGCGTCGACGCCTGATCACGCCCAGCCCCAAACCGATAAGGAGGCCCCGCAGGCTCGCTTGCGGGGCTTCTTCGCATCATGGCAAGAAGCGTCGAGACGATCACGCAGGGGCAGGACGATGGGCGAGCGCGAGATGGAAGCCGGGAACGGGCCCGTTCACCGGCCCTCCGCAGCGACCCGAATTCTGGAATCCATCCTCTTCGCCAGCCGCTGGCTGCTCGCCCCGTTCTACATCCTGCTCGTGCTGGCCCTCGCCGGGCTGCTGATCAAGGCGTTGCAGGAGGCGTTCCACGTCCTGAGCCATGTCTTCACCGCCAGCGAAGCGGACGTGATCCTCGGCGTGCTGGCGCTGGTCGACCTGACCTTCACCGGCTCCCTGATCGTGATCGTGATCTTTTCGGGTTACGAGAATTTCGTCTCGAAGATCGATACCAATGCGCATCGCGACTGGCCGGACTGGATGTCGAAGATCGATTTCTCCGGGCTGAAGCTGAAGCTGATCTCCTCGATCGTCGCCATCTCCGCCATCCAGGTGCTGAAGGCCTTCATGAACGTGAAGGGCACCAGCGACCGCGACCTGATGTGGTATGTCGCGATCCATCTCGTCTTCGTCAGCTCGGGCCTGTTGATGGCCCTCAGCGACCGGATTTCCGGCGATGCACAGGGCAAGGCCGGCGGCGCAAACGGACACTGAGACGGGCCGCGGTGCACCGGGGGCCGCGACCCGCTCTGCCCCGAATTAGCCACACTGTTGCGCGCCCTGCGTGCAAAACGCGCCGGCCTTGCCAGTCGCGCACTTGATCAGCCGGCAAAAGCTGCGAACACTCCCGGGTTCATAGGGAGCTTCCGTGACATGACCATGACTTTCAGATCGAAACTTGCGGCCGCAGGTCTCGCGCTCGGCGGCGTTGCGCTTGCAGCGGGCCTCGCCTTCGCCCAGGCGCCAGCCTTCTTCCGCATCGGAACGGGCGGCACGGCCGGCACCTACTACCCGATCGGTGGCCTGATCGCGAATGCGATCTCGGCGCCGCCGCAGCTCGTCGCAACCGCCGCCGTCGCCAGCAACGGCTCAGTCGCCAATGTCAATGCGATCGTCGGCGGCGCAGCCGAATCCGGCTTCGTCCAGGCTGATGTCGCCTATTGGGCTTATTCCGGCACCGGCGTCTATGAGGGCAAGCCGAAGGTCGCTGATCTGCGCTCGATCGCCAACCTCTATCCCGAGTCGGTCCATCTCGTCGTCCGCAAGGCCTCGAATGTGAAGAGCGTCGCCGATCTCAAGGGCAAGAAGGTCTCGCTGGACGAGCCGGGCTCCGGCACGCTGCTCAACGCCAAGGCGATCCTCAACGCCTATGGCATTACCGAGAAGGACATCTCGGCCGAATTCCTCAAGCCGAACCAGGCAGCCGAGAAGATGAAGGACGGCTCGGTCGACGCCTTCTTCTTCACCGGCGGCTTTCCCGCGGCCGCGATTTCGGAGCTGGCCTCGACCGGCTCGGGCATCGACATCCTGCCGATCTCCGGACCGCAGGCCGAGAAGCTCTCCAAGGAGTTCCCCTTCTTCGCCGCCGACGAAATCCCGGCCGGCACGTACAAGGATGTCGGCGCGATCAAGACCGTCGCCGTCGGCGCGCATTGGGTGACCTCCGCCAAGGTTTCGGCCGACACCGTCTATGCCGTGACCAAGGCCCTGTGGAGCGACAAGACCCGCGCCGCGCTCGATGCCGGCCATGCCAAAGGCAAGGCGATCCGCAAGGAGACCGCGCTGTCGGGCCTGCAGGGCGTGCCGCTGCATCCCGGCGCCGAGAAGTTCTACAAGGAAGCCGGGCTACTGAAGTAAGCCGCCGCGACCTCCCCTTTCCCGCATGGGAAAGGGGCCAAGGGAGACGGCGCGAGGCCTCACGCAAGAGGCCTCCGGCAAATCCTCCCCGTTCAGACCTCGCTTTCCCTCACCCCTGCCCCTCTCCCCATCCGGGAGAGGGGTTTGCCGTTGAGTTTTGACATGACAACCCAGCCCTCCGCCGCCGAACTCGCCAAGCTCGAGGAAGAACTCGATCCGGAAATGCAGTTCCGCAAGGTGCCGCATGGCACCTCACTGATCATCGGCGGATTGCTGCTCGCGCTCTCGGCTTTCCACTACTACACGGCCGGCTTCGGGCTGCTGCGCGAGACGACGCATCGCGGCATCCATCTCGCCTTCGTGCTCAGCCTGATCTTCCTGGTGTTCTCGGCCCGCAAGAGCGATGCCCAGACGGTGCACGCCTCGACACTGCTGCGGCCGGGGGGCGTGCCGCTCTACGATTGGATCTGCGCCGTCGCGGTGGCGATCTCGAGCCTTTACGTGCCCTGGATCTTCGAGGACATGGTCTTCCGCGTCGGCAATCCCTCTACGCTCGACGTCGTCATGGGCACGATCACCATCGTGCTGATGATCGAGGCGACGCGGCGCGCGATCGGCTGGGGGCTGCCGATGATCGCGCTCTTCGCCATTGTCTACGCGATCTTCGGCAACTGGTTTCCCGGCATCTTCCTGCACCCGGGCGCGACCTGGTCGACCCTCGTCAACCATCTCTATCTGACCAGCCAGGGCGTCTATGGCGTCGCGCTTGGCGTGGTCGCAACCTATGTCTTCCATTTCGTGCTTTTTGGCGTGCTCGCCACGCGGATCGGGCTCGGCCGGCTCTTCCTCGGCGTAGCGGCTGCGCTCGCCGGACGCTTCGCCGGCGGACCGGCAAAGATCTCGATCTTCGGCTCGGCCCTGTTCGGCATGATCTCGGGCTCCTCCGTCGCCAATACCGTGACGGTCGGCTCGCTGACGATCCCGATGATGATCCGGCTCGGCTACCAGCGCCATTTTGCAGCAGCCGTCGAATCGACGGCCGCGACCGGGGGGCAGATCACCCCGCCGATCATGGGCGCCGCCGCTTTCCTAATGGTCGAATTCCTGAACCTGCCCTACGCGACGATCGTCATCGCCGCGATCATCCCCGCCTTCATGCATTTCTTCGGCGTGCTGATGCAGGTGCATTTCGAGGCGAAGCGCTCCGGCATGCGCGGCCTGACCGATGCCGAGATTCCGAATCTCCGTGAAGTCTTTGCCCGCGACTGGCCGACGATCGCGCCCCTCTTTGCGCTGATCCTGGTGCTGTTCACCGGCTATACGCCCTATCTCGCTGCGTTCTGGGGCATCACCGGCTGCATGCTGGTTGGCCTCGCGCAGTATCGCGCCGCCTCCGCCCTCGCCTTCGCGCTCGCCATCGGCCTTGCCGCGCCAACCGAGTTCCTGCGCGTGCCCGGCGTCAACGCGACCTTCACGCTGGCCTGTTTCGCGGTGATGGCGCATGGCGTGCTGATGCGCTCGGACAAGGGGCGCCGGCGCATGAACGACATGGTCGATGCCTTCATCCTCGGCGCCAAATACGCCATTGGCGTCGGCGCGGCGGCGGCGACCGTCGGCATCATCGTCGGCGTGGTGACGCTGACCGGCGTCGGCTTCAAGATCTCCTGGATCGTGACCTCGCTCGCCGATCAATGGGCCAAGGGCGTGCTCGATCTCGTGCCGTTCCTGCCCTTCGACATCAAGTCGGCGACGCTGTTCTTCACGCTGCTGCTCACCGGCATCGTCTGCATCCTGCTCGGCTGCGGCGTGCCCACCACGGCGAACTACATCATCATGGTGACGGTGGCCGCGCCGGCGCTCGGCCTGCTCGGCGTCAACCCGCTGGTGGCGCATTTCTTCGTGTTCTATTACGGGGTCCTCGCCGATGTGACCCCACCAGTCGCGATCGCAGCCTATGCCGGAGCGAGCATGGCCGGCGCCGATCCGTTCAAGACCGGCAACACCGCCTTCCGGCTGGCGCTCGGCAAGGTGCTGGTACCCTTCGTCTTCGTGTTTTCTCCCTCGATGCTGATCATGGCGCCGGGCTTCACCTGGACCGAGCTGATCGGCTCGACCGCGGCCTGCATCGCCAGCATCACCTTCCTCTCTGCCGCTTTCGCCGGCTGGTTCCTGGCCCCGCTGGCAATGTGGGAACGCTTTGTCGTCGGCATCGCCGCCCTGCCGATGATCCTGGCGACCCCGGCCAGTGTCCTGGCGGGGCTCGTCATCGCAGCCCCCGTCCTGCTGCGTCAGGTGGGGGCGCGGCGGGCCAGCGTGGCGCCGGCCTGAGTTCCCGATATGTTCTTGCCAGTGAGCTGAGCATTCGCTAGCCTCCCCCAAGGGAACAGGGAGGCGCGGATGGTCACGCGGGTCGCGACGGTTGCGTTCGAGGGCATCGAGGCGCGCGCCGTCGACGTGCAGGTCCAGGTCACAGCGGGCGGCGTCGCCTTCCTTCTGGTCGGCTTGCCGGACAAGGCGGTGGCGGAAAGCCGCGAGCGAGTGCGTGCCGCGCTGATCGCATCGGGACTGGCGCTGCCGGCCAAGCGCATCACGGTCAATCTGGCGCCGGCCGATCTGCCAAAGGAGGGCAGCCATTACGATCTCCCGATCGCACTAGCGGTCATGGCCGCCATCGGCGCGATCCCTGCCGATGCGCTCGCCGGCTATACAGTCCTCGGCGAACTTGCGCTCGACGGCTCCATCACCTCCGTCGCGGGCGTCCTGCCAGCAGCGATGGCCGCCTATGCCCGCGGACAAGGGCTTATCTGCCCCGCCGCCTGCGGCCCGGAGGCCGCCTGGGCTGCCGCCGATGTCGATATCCTCAATCCGCGCTCGCTGATCCAGCTCGCGAACCATTTCAAGGGTACGCAGGTGATGGCCCGGCCAGTGCCGTCCGTGGCCCGGCAATCCGGGCCCCTGCCCGATCTCGCCGATATTCGCGGCCAGGAAAGCGCGCGCCGCGTGCTGGAGATCGCCGCCGCCGGCGGCCATAATCTCCTGATGAACGGGCCTCCCGGTGCCGGCAAATCGATGCTGGCGAGCCGCCTGCCCTCGATCCTGCCGCCGCTTTCGCCGCGCGAACTGCTCGAGGTCTCGATGGTGCATTCCGTCGCCGGGCATCTCGCCGAGGGAGCGCTGACCGATCGCCGCCCCTTTCGCGCGCCGCATCACTCGGCCTCGATGGCGGCACTCGTCGGTGGCGGCCTGCAGGCCAAGCCCGGCGAGGTTTCGCTCGCCCATCACGGCGTGCTTTTCCTCGATGAATTGCCGGAGTTCCAGGCTCAGGCCCTCGACGCGCTGCGCCAGCCGATGGAGACCGGCGAGGTGCTGATCTCGCGGGCCAACCACCGCGCCATCTACCCCGCGCGATTCCAGCTTGTCGCCGCAATGAACCCGTGCCGATGCGGCAAGGCAACCGAACCGGGCTATGCCTGCCGGCGGCAGCCGAACGAGCGTTGCATGGCCCAGTATCAGACCCGGATCTCAGGTCCGATGCTCGACCGCATCGACATCGTCATCGATGTGCCGGCCGTAACCGCAACCGACCTGTTTCTGCCGGCCAACAGCGAAGGCTCGGCGGAGGTCGCGGCCCGGGTCGCCGTGGCGCGCCAGGTGCAGACGACGCGCTTCGAGGCGCTCGGCCTCTCCGAGATCGCGACCAACGCCGCCTGCCCCGCGCCCGTGCTCGACCAGATCGCCCGGCCGGACAATGCCGGCATTTCGCTCCTGCGCGACGCCGCCGAGGCCCTGAAGCTGACAGCGCGCGGCTACCATCGTGTTCTGAAAGTCGCGCGCACACTTGCCGATCTCGACGGCGAGATGAAGATCGGCCGGGTCCATCTCGCGGAGGCGCTATCCTACCGTTCACGCATCGATCAGGTGGCGCAGGCCGCATGACGTCGGAGAGTGCCGCATCCGTGCCGCCAGGTTAACGAACTCATTCAAACGATCGCGAAAGCAGCGTTCGCGCGCGAACGCTTTCTCAAGGGGACGAATACTAGACTGGCATCATGGAACTTCCATCTTTCCCAGTGGTCTGGGCTGTTCTCGCCAGCCTGCTGACCGTTCTGGCCGGCGTCGCCGCCGTGATGCAGCTACGCGCACGCAACCGCGTCGTGGAGCAAGCGCTGGACATGACCCAGGATCTGGAGAAGCTGACCGATCGTCTCTGGGCGTTGGCAGACAGCGAAGAGCGCTATCGCAGCCTGATCGAGGCCCAGGGCGATCTGATCGTCCGCCGGAACGAAAGCAGCATCGTCTACGCCAATGCGGCCTATGCCGCCCTTCTCGGAGCGAACGAGGCCGAGATCATCGGCAGCCGCACGGCACCACGCGTCATCGAGAGCCGACCTGCGCAGGCGCTGACCGACGGCACGCGGATCTTCGACGAATGCATTGCTTCGCCCGAGGGAGGCGAGCGCTGGATCTCCTGGGTCGAGACCATTGTGCCGGTCGCACTCGGCAAGACCGTGCTGCAGCGTGTCGGCCGCGATATCTCCGCCCGGATCGCCGGCGAGCAGGCGCTGGAGGAGGCGCGCAGCCGCGCCGAGAGCGCCAACGAGGCAAAGTCGCGGTTCCTTGCAACCGTCAGTCACGAGTTCCGGACGCCGCTCAACGGAATTCTCGGCATGGCCGACCTCCTGAACGACACCAGGCTCGACCCTGAGCAGACCACCTATGTCCGGGCACTCAGGACGTCGGGCGAAGCCCTGCTCGGCCTCGTCGACGACATCCTCGACTTCGCCAAGGTCGAAGCGGGCAGGCTGGAACTCGCCGAGGAGCGCTTCGATCTCGGCCAATTGGTCGAGACGGTCAGCGAATTGATGGCGCCACGAGCCCAAGCCAAGGGGCTCGAGATTGCGACCTTCCTCGCACCGGATCTCGCCTCGCACTGGATCGGAGACCGCGACCGGCTGCGCCAGATCCTGCTCAACCTCGTCGGCAACGCGATCAAGTTCACCGAAAGCGGCGGTGTCGGCATTCGCGTCGCCCGCGCGGGCGACGCCATCGCCATCAGCGTCTCCGATACCGGTCCTGGCGTTCCGCCAGGGCGATTGCAGGCGATCTTCGAGGAATTCGAACAGGCCGACAGCTCTGCGGCCCGTCGTCATGACGGCACCGGTCTCGGGCTCGCGATCGTGCGCCGGCTCGTGACCCTGATGGGTGGCTCGGTCACGGCTGAAAATGCGCCGGGATCGGGCGCGATCTTCCGCGTTACATTGCCGCTTCCGGAGGGCGGTGCAGGGGTGCGGGTTACAGTACTGCCGGAGTGGCGCGGCAAGCTGATCATGATCGCATCCGCCGCGCCGTTCGGCCCGGACTATCTCGCTGAAACCATGGAGATCGCCGGCGCATCGATCATGCGCGCCCGGAATGTGACAGAAGCGCTCGCGCTGCTCGCGGGCGCACGGCGCTTCGATGCCGCCCTGATCGACCAGGCCATCGGGGTCGATGAAGCGCGCGCCGTCGCTGCTGCCGCCCGGCAGGCCGGTGTCGGCGAGTGCCTGATCCTGATGTCTCCCTTTGAGCGCCGCCAATTCGGTTCACCGCTCGCTGGCGGGTTCACCGGCTTTCTCGTCAAGCCGGTCCGCGCCCGCTCGCTCTATGAGCGGCTTGCACCGCCCGCTCGGCCACGGCAGGAGACTCTGCCGCCCCGGGGGGTGACCCCGATCCAGACCAAGGACCCCGGTCCGCCTCAACTGACGGTGTTGATCGCCGAGGATAACGATATCAACGGTCTGCTCGTGACACGGACCCTTGAACGCCTCGGCTGCACGGCCGTCTGGGCTCGGGACGGGCGTGAAGCGGTCGCTCTCATCGAGGCCGGGCTCACGGGCAAGCGCGCGCCCTTCGATCTCATTCTGCTCGACATCCGGATGCCGGAGCTTGACGGATTGGAAGCCGCTCGTCGGATTCGCGCCCTGGAGGCCTCGCTCGGGCGGCCAAATTTGCTACCCATTGTCGCGGTCACCGCCAATGTCGCCGAGGAGGATCGGCAAGCCGCGCTGGCCGCCGGAATGAATGATTGCCTGGCTAAACCACTGGCCCGAGAGGCGCTTCGCGCCTGGATCGCGCGTGTCACCGGGGCGAGGCGCGTCACACTCCGCGCTTGACGGACAGTCACAGCTCTGACGCAGTTCTGTCGCGATCCCGTAGGAACATCGGTACTAGCCTAGCGAACTGCAGATTCGACGGCACAGGGACGAGACGGACAATGGCCTTCGACATGTTGCGCGGCCTACGACAGCCGGCAAATCAGCTGCCAGCGGGCCACCCTCTCTTGTCGCGCTTCTCCCCACTCATGCTGATCACCGGCGACACCGTACGCCGCCTCAGTCGGAAGCAGGATTACCTGGGCGAAACGCTCGGCCGCTCCGGCTCGCTGGAAGTGCGGCTGGCGCGCGGCCCGCGCGAGATCTGGCGCGCGCAGCGACTGCGCTATCGGGTGTTCTACCAGGAGATGTCCGCAAAGCCGGATGTCGTCGCCCGCATGTTCCGCCGCGATGCGGATCGCTATGACGCGGCGTGCGACCATCTCCTCGTCATCGACCATTCGGCGCGCGGCCGGTTCGGCGGTCTGAAACCGAAGGTCGTCGGCACCTATCGCTTGATGCGCGAAGGGTCGGCTCTGCGGCTTGGCGGCTTCTACTCCCAATCGGAATTCGATCTTTCTGGAATGATCGAACGCCACCGCGGCCTGCGCTTCCTCGAACTCGGCCGCTCCTGCGTGCTCAAGCCCTATCGCACCAAGAAGACGGTGGAACTGCTCTGGCACGGCATCTGGGCCTATGTCCGGCACCATCGCATCGATGCGATGTTCGGCTGCGCGAGTTTTGACGGCACCGACCCGGATGCGCTGGCGCTGCCATTGAGCTTCCTGCATCACCACGCCCGCGCCGAGGGCGAGTGGTCCGCCACGGCGCGCCCGGAGCGTCATATTGCGATGGACCGGCTGCCGATCGAAGAGGTCGATGCCAAGGCGGCGCTGAAGCTGCTGCCGCCGCTGATCAAGGGCTACCTCCGGCTCGGCGCCCGCTTCGGCTCCGGTGCGGTCGTCGACAAGCAGTTCGGCACCACCGATGTGCTGGTCATCGTGCCGGTCTCGGCGATCGACCGGCGCTATCTCGACTATCTCGGCGACGAAGGGCAGCGCTACGCGGCTTGAGCAACGCTCACTCGCCTGCTGACGCCAGCGCCCGCAGCGCCTCCCTGTAAGTGGGGTAGCGCAGCTCATAGCGCAGTTCGCGCGTCACCAGGGCGTTCGAGACCCGCTTGTTCTCCCCGTAGAAGCTCGCAGCCATGGGCGAGAGCTTTGCCGGATCGAACGGCACTTCGGGGGGCGGAGTCAGACCCGTCAGTTCGGCGGCAAGCGTGATCACGTCCTGTGGCGGGGCCGGCTCGTTGTCGGTGACGTTGTAGACCGCGCCCGCTCGCGGCCTGGCCAGCGAAGCCAGCAGGATGCCGGCGATATCGTCGACATGGATGCGATTGAAGACCTGGCCAGGCTTGATCAGGCGGTTGGCGGTGCCGGCGCGGAGCTTGGTGATGGCATTGCGCCCGGGACCGTAAATGCCGGAGAGCCGGAATACCTGCACCGGCTTGCCACTGCGCTCGCCCAGGGCAAGCCAGGCTTCGTCGATTTCGAGGCGCTGCTTCGAGCGTCGGCTCGTCGGCCGGCATTCGGCGCCTTCATCGATCCAGGCACCGCCGTGGTCGCCGTAGACTCCAATGGTGGAGAGATAGCCGATCCAGCGCAGGTTCGGCGCAGCAGCCAGCGCCTCGCCGAGTCCGTTCAGAACCGGATCGCCCTCGTCATCGGGCTGGACCGAGACGAGGACCGCGTCAGCCTCGGCGACGGCCTGGGCCAAGGGGCGGGATACCGCAAAACCGTCATAGACCAGCGTATGCAAGCCCTCGCGACTAAGACGCCCCGCCTTCTCGGCCGATCGGACCGTACCGGTGACCTCCCAGCCCTCGGCTTGCGCCGCACGCGCGAAGAACCCGGCGGAGTAGCCGAGACCAAGAATGACAAGCTTCATGCGACGGGTTCCGGAGCGGAGAGAAAGGCAAGCCATTCCTGGCGGACGTCAGGATCTGCTTCGCCAGACAGCGCGGCTTCGGCAAGGCCGCGCGCACGCTCGGGCGCGAGCCGGATCAAGGCCCAGGCGGCCATGGCGCGCACCAGCGGCGAAGCGTCCGCAATCAGCCGCTCGGCGCTCGCGGCAAGATCCGGCCGGCCGCTATTGCCGATGGCGATCAGCACATTGCGGATGAAGCGATCGCGGCCGGTGCGCTTGACCGGCGTGCCGGCAAAGAGCTGGCGGAAGGATGGGTCGTCGAGCGCTGCGAGATCGGCCAGGGGCAATGCCTCAAGCTCCTCCTTCAGCGCAAGCCGGGTCTCGTGCGCCGCCTCGGCGAACTTGTTCCAGGGACATACGGCCAGGCAATCATCGCAACCGAAGACGCGGTTGCCGATGCCGGGCCGCAAGGCCGCGTCGATATGGCCCTGATGCTCGATGGTGAGATAGGCGATGCAGCGGCGCGCATCGAGCTGATAGGGCGCGGGGAAGGCGTCGGTCGGACAGATATCGAGACAACGCCGGCAGGAACCGCAATGGTCGCGCTCCGGCCCATCGACCGGCAGTTCGGCCGTGGTGTAGATCGCGCCGAGAAAGAGCCAGGAGCCGTGTTCGCGCGAGACCAGTACGGTATGCTTGCCCTGCCAACCAAGCCCCGCGGCCTGCGCCAGCGGCTTTTCCATCACCGGCGCGGTATCGACGAAGACCTTCACATCTGCGCCGCCGCGAGCCGCCAGCAACCCGGCGACGCTCTTCAGCCGGCCCTTGATGACATCGTGATAGTCGCGCCTGCGGGCATAGAGCGAAATCGCAGCCTTGTCGGGTTGACCGAGGATGGCGAGCGGATCGCCCTCGCCCGCATAGCTCACACCGAGCATCACGACGCTGCGCACCTCGCTCCAGAGCCGGCGCGGATCAGCGCGTTCGTCCCTGCGCTCGGTCAGCCAATCCATATCGCCATGGTGTCCGGCCGCCAGCCAGGCGCTTAGCCGTTCGGGCGCCTCGGGGATCGCACTGGCGGAGGCGATGCGAGCGACCACGAAGCCTTCGGCGCTCGCGCGCTCCAGCACCGCGCGCTTGAGCTTCTCGCCGTTCAGAAGTCCAGATTGTCGTAATGAGCGCTCGGCGCCATGCCCGGCACCCGGTCGCTCAACAGCGGCCGGAAGCTCGGCCGGGATTTGATCCTCGCATACCATGCGCGCGCGGCCTCGTCCTCTTCCCAGGGCACATCGCCGAGATAGTCGACGCAAGAGAGATGCGCGGCCGCGGCGAGATCGGCATAGCTCAGCGCACTGCCTGCGAGCCAGTTCCGTTTGGCCGTCAGCCAGGCGATATAGCGCAAATGATAGCGCACATTGGCGCGTGCGGCGCGGATGGCGCTCATTTCCGGCGGGCCACCGCCCTCATCCCGGCTCATGAAGCGCTTCATGACCTTCTCGAGCACCAGCGGGTTGGTGATCTCGCTATCGAATTTGAGGTTGAACCAGTCGAGCAGGCGACGAACCTCGACGCGCTCTGCCATCCCCTCGGGCAACAGGCGCCGCGGGCCCAGCGCCAGCCCGCGGGTCTCGTCGAGATATTCCGAGATCGGTCCGGCGCCCGGGACGGCAAAGCCGTTCTCCTCGCGAAAAACCGGTGTCGTACCAGCTGTGTTGAGTTCCAGAAACTCGCGCCGGCGCTCCCAGACACGTTCCTCGATCAGCTCCGCCTCCTGCCCGAACTCGCTAAGGACGAGCCGGATGAAGCGCGAATGCGGGCATAACGGATAATGATGAAGGGACGCCATTGCACTCTTGAAACAGATGGATGCGGCCGAAGCAGGGCTGTCGAAGGGGGGAGGCATCGGGCTATGCGCCGCACATTTGCTATAGTCTCGGCTACGCCCCCTCACAACCCGCTGCCCATGGGAAGCCACGAATCCACGGCATTGGCTTGGCGAAGTGGTAACCAATTGGCAAAGAGCTTGGTTCCATAGAGGGGTACGGTTTACCTCTGCCGCGGCGGCGATCTGAGGCTTCCTGGGAAACAGCCATGCAAAACCTGTTCGAAGCGATCGTGCTCGGCATCGTCGAGGGTCTGACCGAGTTCCTGCCGGTCTCCTCCACTGGCCATCTCCTGCTGCTCGGTCACTTTCTCGGCTTTGAATCGAACGGCAAGACCTTCGAGGTCCTGATCCAGCTCGGCGCGATCCTTGCCATCCTGCTGGTCTATTTCCGGCGGCTACTCGACATCGCGCTGCGGCTGCGGACCGATCCGGCGGCACGGCGCTTCGTGATCGGCGTGCTCGTCGCCTTCCTGCCGGCAGCGGTGATCGGCGCCTTGCTGCATGGCTTCATCAAGGGCGTGCTGTTCAACCCGTTCCTGGTCTGCTGCGCCCTGATAGCGGGCGGGCTCGTGCTGCTCGTCGTCGACGAACTCGAGCTCGAGGTGAAGCACACCGACGCCACCACCTTCCCGCTGCCGATGTATCTCAAGATCGGCTTCATCCAGTGCCTGGCGATGATTCCGGGCGTCTCCCGTTCGGGTTCGACGATTGTCGGCGCCATGCTGCTCGGCGCGAGCAAACGCGCGGCGGCGGAGTTCTCGTTCTTCCTCGCCATGCCGACCATGGCGGGCGCCTTCGCCTATGACCTCCTTAAGAATTACAAGACCCTGACCTTCGACGACACGATGCTGATCGTGGTCGGCTTTGTCGCGGCCTTCTTCGCGGCGCTCCTCGTGGTCAAGACCTTCCTCGACTACGTCTCGCGCCGTGGCTTCGCGCTCTTCGCCTGGTGGCGCATCATCGTCGGCGCAGCGGGTTTGGCGGGTCTGTGGGTGTTCGGCTGATCGGAAGGCCCGTCGAGAACTGGGATCCCAGCAGTTCCGACTGAAGGCGCTGTCCATCGCGGCCTGCCATGTGGCGCCGCGGCTTTTCCGGCGCTGCCGTGCTAGCCTGCAAGCGCCGCTATGGGGTGACCGGACGTTTTCGACCGGGCCCCGAGATGCCAGGAGCGAGCCTGCCGTGAGTGTCATTGCCGCCTGTCATTATGTCGATGGGAAGCGTGTCGGGACCGTTGCGCTCGACCAGCCTTCGACCTGTGCCCAGGACCAATCCGATTTCGTCTGGATCGGCCTGCTGGAACCCTCCGAAGAGGAGTTGCGCACGCTCCAGAGCAGCTACGGCCTGCATCCACTTGCGGTCGAGGATGCGCTCAAGGCGCATCAGATGCCCAAGGTCGACATCTATGGCGACCAGCTCTTCATCGTGGCGCGCACGGCGCATCTCGAGGATGACCAGATCGCCTATGGCGAGACGGCGATCTTCGTCGGCAAGCACCACATCATCACGGTTCGCCACGGCTCCGCACGGGCCCATACCGAGCTGCGCAGCCAACTCGAGGCCGCGACCGCCCAGATGCGCTACGGCGTCGATTATGTCCTGCACGGCGTGCTGGACTTCATCGTCGACGGCTATTTCCCGATTGTGGAGACGATCGAGGAGGACGTCCTGGAGATGGAGCGGGAGATGCTCGCCAGCGAGTTCGGCCGGGTCGACGTGCCGCGCATCTTCGGACTGCGCCGCCAGCTCATCCGCTTCCAGCGGGTGCTCGGTCCGATGTCCGAACTTTGCCGCAAACTGGTGCATCTCGATCTTCCCTGCATCGATGCCGAAGCGAAGCCCTATTTCAATGACGTCTGGGACCATGCGCGGCGTGCCGAAGCCATGGTCGGGAGCCTCCGCGACATTCTGACCTCCGTCTTCGAGGCGAGTCATCTGCTGGAACAGCAGCGCCAGGGCGTCATCACCAGGCAACTCGCGGCCTGGGCGGCCATCCTCGCGGTCCCGACCGCGGTTGCCGGGATCTATGGCATGAACTTCGAGCATATGCCGGAGCTCAAGACCCAGTACGGCTATTTCGTCGTGCTCGGGCTCATCGCGGCGTTCTGCACCGCGCTCTACATGCGCTTCAAGCGTTTCGGCTGGCTGTAAGGGGAAGCCTCCCCGGCTTCGCCAGAGGGCCGCCTGCACATCTCCGCAACCCCGAAGGCCATCGTCGAACTCCCCGCCCTAGCCGATCCTGGGATCGGTCGCGGGGGTCGCCGCATCCGGCACGGGCTGCTGCTGGGCGAAGGGCAGCGAGCCGGTCTGTCGTTCGATGACACGGTGCACCACGGGCGGGTTGGGCCCCTGATGCAGGGCCCTTACCCTGTCACCGATCATGGCATCTGCCTGGGTGACGCGCTGGTTCTGGCGGATATATTCGACCCAGGTCGGACTGTCATAGCGCTCGATCCAGAGCTGCGGATCGGTCAGGTCACGCAGCAAGGCCCAGTGTCTGGCACCGTCGCGGCGACGGATGCGGCGGCGCTCGGCCATCACATTCAGGAAGGGGACGATGTCCTCCTCGCGAATGATATACTCGATGGTGACGATGATCGGGCCGCTGCGTGGCTCGATGTCGACGGCCACTTTCGGAACCTGCCAGCGGCTGAGCGGGTCAAGATTGAGCTGCTCGAGCGGCGGCAGCGCATAGCGCAGCCCAAGTGCTGCTCCCACAAGCAGAACGGCGCCTGCACAGTACAGGGCACGGTCGGTGCCGAAATGCAGGGCGATATAGCCCCAGACCCAGCTGCCGAGCGCCATCCCACCGAAGGTCGCCATCTGATAGAGCGCCAGTGCCCGGCCGACGACCCAGCGCGGCGCCGAAAGCTGCACGGTCGCGTTGAAGGTCGAGAGTGCAAGGACCCAGCTCGCTCCGGCGATGAGCAGGGCCGCCATGGTCGTCACGGTATAGACACTCAGCCCCGCCAGGATGACCGCAGCCGAGAAGGCGGCAAATGAGGCGCGCACCAGCGTCTCTGTCGTGAGCGCGCGACGTACCCGCGCGCTCAGAAGGGCCCCCCCGACCGCTCCCGCACCGAAAGCACCGAGCAGCAAGCCGAAGGTCAAAGGCCCGCCCTTGACGAGATCGCGCGCCACCAGCGGCAGCAGCGCCTGAACCGCAATGGCGCCGAATCCGAAGGCCGCACCGCGCAGCAGCACCGAGCGGATGTTTGGCGACATCGCGACATAGCGGATGCCGGCGCTCATCGCGATGCCGAGCGTCTCGCGTGGCAGCACGCGCTCGATCTTTGGAGGGTTCCAGCGTGCCAGTACGGTGACGAGCCCGATATAGCTCAGTGCATTCACCGTGAAGGAGGCGACGACGCCCGCTGCCGCAACGATGAAGCCGCCCAGCGCCGGCCCGACGCTGCGGGCAATGTTGAAACCGACGCTGTTCAGTGTGATCGCGGCCGGCAGATCGCGACGCGGCACCATCTCGCCGACCGAGGATTGCCAGGCGGGCCCGTTCAAGGCCGTGCCGCAGCCGATCAGGAAAGTTAGGCCGAGCAGCAGCCACGGGGTGATCACGCCGAACCAGGCCGAGACGGCGAGAGCCACGGAGACCGTGAACATGAAGCCCTGCGCCGTCAGCATGATCTTGCGCCGGTCGAAATTGTCGGAGATCGCACCCGCCGCCAGCGAGAACATCATGATCGGCAAGGTCGTCGAGGCCTGCACCAGCGCAACCATGTCGGCAGAACTGGCGATCGAAGTCATCAGCCAGGCTGCGCCGACCGACTGGATCATCCCGCCGAAATTGGAGGCAAGGCTCGCGAACCACACAGCCCGGAAGATCGGCTGGCGCAGAGGCACGAATGGCGAAGACAGCCCCTCATCGACCGCCCCATCCCCCGTCGCGGCAACATCGGCTGCGGCTACGTCGGCGGTGGGTTGGGCGTTCGGATCGTCAGGCATGCCATAGGGTTAGAGCCTCGCCCGCGGGCTGCCAACCATCAGTTTGGAATGATTTGCTCTTAGGCCCCCGTTTGCGCGGAAAGCCCTTCCCTGCGACGCGCACGCCGCTCGACCTGCCGCGCCGCAGGCGCACGCCAGTAATGGGCGAAGGCGACGAGAAGCCCCGCCAGCGCGACCCAATGCCCGGGCCTGAGGGCCTCGAGATCACCATAGACGACGACATCGGCATTGGCCTGGAACACCAACCAGGCCGAGGCACCGGTCGCCAACGCATACCAGGCCGTCTCGCAGAGCGCAGTCAGAAGACCGGCCGCAAGCGCCGTCAGGACCAGCCGGGGCGTATCGAGCATCACGCCGAATCGCGGCAGCAGCCGGTAAAGCATCAGAAGGCCGAAGAGCCCGGTCATCAGCGCCGGCTGGGTGACGTCGATCTTCGACTGCAGGGCAAAGTGCAGCAGCCCCAGCGCAGCGATGGCATAGACGACGTTATGCAGCTGTTGCCAGCGGGCGGAACCCAGCCTGCGGATCATGCCGTCGGTCGAGGTTGCACCGAGTGCGACCAGCCCGGTCAGCCCCGTGATGCCGACGACGAGATAGAACCGTTTGACGATTTCGGAAACGATCAGCCCGGCGTCGAAACCGAGATCGATGCAGTAAAGCGCGAGATGGGCGAGCGCATAAGCCAGCACGGAGAGGCCCAGCATGCGGCGGATGCCGATGAGCTTGCTCCAGTCGAGAAGCCGGCGCAGCGGCGAGACGGCAAGGGTAACCAGCAGCAGCCTGAGCGCCCAGGTGCCGGTATCATGCACCGCCCGCGTCCAGGGCTTCGAACCGAGCTGGCCGGTCCAGGCGTCGAAGGCGAGCCAGAGCGCCGGCACCAGTACGAGCGCGAATGTCGCAGCGCGCAGCCCCGAGAAACGCCCCTGTCGGTCCAGCCATGGCAACCATGCCTTCATGCCGATCTCCACCATCGCATGTCCCGAATACGCGAGAGGCCTTGCCTCTGTCTCGCACGTCTGCACACAAGGACGTGAGCCTTCTGCGACCTGCCCCGTATTCAGAATGGACCGGCCATGCCTTCGACTAGCCCCACCGTTGTTTTCGATGTCGGCAACGTCCTGATCCGTTGGGATCCGCGCCATCTCTACCGCCAGTTGATCCCCGACGAAGCGCGCATGGACTGGTTCATGCAGAACGTCTGCACCCCAGCCTGGAACATCGAGCAGGATCGCGGCCGATCCTGGGCGGAAGCCGTCGCCGAACTGGTCTCCGTTCATCCCGAATGGGAGCGCGAGATCAAGGCCTTCGACGAACGCTGGCACGAGACGGTATCCGGCGAGATCGCCGAAAGCGTCGCGGTCCTCTCGGACCTGAAGGCCAAGGGTGAGAAAGTCTATGCGATTACCAATTTCTCGCGCGAGAAATGGGACGAGAGCGTCGCCCGCTTTCCCTTCCTCGGGTCTTTCGACGGCGTCGTGGTCTCGGCACATGAACGGCTGATCAAGCCGGATCCTGCGATCTATCACGTGCTGCTGGAGCGCTACGGCCTCGCCGCAGGTTCCTGCGTCTTCATCGACGACAGCGCCAAGAATATCGAGAGCGCGCGTCATGTCGGCATGCAAGCCGTGCATTTCGTCGAGCCGATCGACCTGCGGGCGACACTGCGTGGTCTCGGCGTCCAGATCTAGCGCCGAGCCCGTCCCGCACGTACCACGCTACGAAGACCAGAACGGCCCGAAGGCGCCTCGAAGAAAGTTCGCCACGCCATGAGCATTCCTGTCGAGAGCGTTCTGTCCACCGCCGGCACCGGCCCGTTCCAACGTCGGCTGCTCGGAATCTTTGGCCTCGTCTGGGCGGCTGATGCCATGCAGGTGCTGGCGGTCGGTTTCACCGCCGCCTCCATCGCTGCGACCTTCGGGCTCAGCGTGCCACAGGCCCTGCAGACCGGAACGCTGTTCTTCCTCGGCATGTTGATCGGCGCCGCGTTGTTTGGGCGCCTCGCCGATCGCTACGGCCGCCGTCGCGTGCTCCTGATCACGGTTGCCTGCGATGCGGTATTCGGGCTGCTCTCGGTCTTCGCCCCGTCCTTCGCAGCCCTTCTCGCGCTACGCTTCCTGACCGGCATCGCAGTCGGCGGCACGTTGCCCGTCGATTACGCGATGATGGCGGAATTCCTGCCGCCGAAGAACCGCGGGCGTTGGCTGGTCATGCTGGAGGGTTTCTGGGCGGTCGGCACGATCGCAGTCGCCCTGGCCGCCTGGGCCGCAAGCATCGCCGGGATCGCTGACGCGTGGCGCTGGATTTTTGCTGCGACGGCGCTGCCCGCGCTGATCGGCATCTGGCTGCGCTTCTGGGTGCCGGAATCACCCCTGTACCTGCTGAAGGAAGGGCGAGCGGACGATGCCAAGCGCGTGCTCAACCAGATGCTGCGCACCAACGGGAAAGCGGAACTCTCGTCCGCTTCGGCGATCACCCTGCCGCCGGCCGCGACGTCTTCCGGATTGCTCGCGCCCGATCTGCGCCGGCGCACCCTGCTGATCCTCGGAATCTGGTTCCTTGTCTCGGTGTCCTATTACGGCGTCTTCACCTGGATGCCGGCCAAGCTCGCCGGCGAGGGGTTCGGCTTCGTCCGTGGCTATGGCTTCCTCGTCATCGTCGCGCTGGCCCAGCTGCCTGGCTATGCGCTGGCCGCCTATGGCGTCGAGACATGGGGCCGGCGACCGACCCTGATCGGCTTCCTGCTGCTCAGCGCGGCAGGCTGCGCCCTGTTTGTCGGCGCTGGCAGCGCAACAGTGATCGGCGCGTCGATCCTGCTGATGAGCTTTGCGCTGCTCGGCACCTGGGGTGCACTCTACGCCTTTACGCCCGAGCTCTATCCGACGGAACTCCGCGGCACGGGCATGGGGGTTGCCGGCGCCATGGCGCGGCTCGGCGGCCTGCTCGCGCCATCGGCGGTGGCGCTCGTGATTGCGCAGAGTTTTGCCACTGCGATCGCCCTGTTCGCAGCCCTGCTGCTGGTTGCAGCGGTTGCAGCCTTCCTGATCGACGCCGAGACGCGTCAGGCCGTTCTGGCGTAGTCGGACCGGCTGGGCTCGCGTCATCCCGGGCGCACGAAGCCAGCCCCGGGATGACCTTAGCGAGGGAGAGCGGAACCTGAGCTCCGCTCAGGAATCCATCTTCAGCGCAGCGATGAAGGCTTCCTGCGGGATCTCGACCTTGCCGAACTGCCGCATCTTCTTCTTGCCTTCCTTCTGCTTCTCCAGAAGCTTGCGCTTGCGGGTGGCGTCGCCGCCATAGCACTTGGCGGTCACGTCCTTGCGCAGCGCCCGGATGGTCTCGCGAGCAATGATCTTGCCGCCGATCGCGGCCTGGACCGGAATCTGGAACATGTGCGGCGGGATCAGCTCCTTGAGCTTCTCGCACATGGCGCGACCGCGAGCCTCGGCGCGGGTCCGGTGGACCAGCATCGAGAGCGCGTCGACCGGCTCGGCATTGACCAGGATCGACATGCGCACGAGGTCGCCCTCGCGATAGTCGGTGATGGCGTAGTCGAAGGAGGCGTAGCCCTTCGAGATCGACTTCAAACGGTCGTAGAAATCGAACACCACCTCGTTCAGCGGCAGGTCATAGACGACCTTGGCCCGCGAGCCGACATAGCTCAGGTCGATCTGCAGGCCGCGCCGATCCTGGCAGAGCTTCAGCACCGAGCCGAGATATTCGTCCGGCGTGAAGATGGTAGCGCGGATCCAGGGTTCCTCGATCGCCTCGATCTTCATCACATCCGGCATGTCCGCCGGATTGTGGAGCTCGAGCGTCGTCCCGTCCCGCAGCCTGAGATGATAGACCACGGACGGCGCGGTCGAGATCAGGTTGAGGTTGAACTCGCGCTCGAGCCGCTCCTGGATGATCTCGAGATGCAGCAGTCCGAGGAAGCCGCAGCGGAAGCCGAAGCCGAGCGCTGCCGAGGTCTCCATCTCGTAGGAGAACGAGGCGTCGTTCAGGCGCAGCTTCGACATCGCCGAGCGGAGCACCTCGAAATCGGCCGCATCGACCGGGAAAATGCCGCAGAACACCACCGGCTGCACCGGCTTGAAGCCCGGCAGCGGCTCGGCGACCGGCTTGCGGTCGTCGGTGATGGTGTCGCCGACGGCGGTATCGGCGACTTCCTTGATCGAGGCGGTGAAGAATCCGACCTCGCCGGGGCCGAGTTCCTTCACTTCCAGCATCTTCGGCTTGAACACGCCGACACGGTCGACGCCATAGGCGGCATTGGCCCGCATCATGCGGATGGTCATGCCCTTCTTGAGCACGCCGTCGATGATGCGCACGAGCACGACGACGCCGAGATAGGCATCGTACCAGGAATCGACCAGAAGTGCCTTCAGCGGCGCTTCGAGATCGCCCTTCGGCGCCGGCAGTTTCTGGACGATCGCTTCCAGCACGCCTTCGATGTTGAGACCGGTCTTGGCCGAGATCGGCACGGCTTCCGAGGCATCAAGGCCGATCACATCCTCGATCTGCTGCTTGATGCGCTCGGGCTCGGCTGCCGGCAGGTCGATCTTGTTGAGGACCGTGACGATCTCGTGGCCCGCATCAAGCGCCTGATAGACGTTGGCGAGTGTCTGCGCCTCGACGCCCTGAGAGGCGTCGACAACCAGCAGCGAGCCTTCGCAGGCGGCCAGCGAGCGCGAGACCTCATAGGCGAAGTCGACGTGGCCGGGCGTGTCCATCAGGTTGAGGATGTAATCCTTGCCGTCCTGGGCGCGATAATCGAGCCGGACGGTCTGCGCCTTGATGGTGATGCCGCGCTCCTTCTCGATATCCATCGAGTCGAGGATCTGCTCGCTCATGTCGCGGGCCGCGACCGTGCCGGTCTGCTGGATCAGCCGGTCGGCAAGGGTCGACTTGCCGTGGTCGATATGGGCCACAATCGAGAAATTGCGGATGTTGTCGAAACTGCGCGTGCTCATGGGCGCGCAATAGCAGTGAAGCTGCACGGGGCCAAGGGTTTGTGGCAGGCGCCTTGCTTCTCTGCAGCATGGCAGGCGCTTGACATTCCAGTATATTAGATTTTCTCTACTAAAATGGAGAATCCTCCCGAGAGAGACATCGACAGGCGCCTCGCGACGCGCCTGAAGTCAGCGCGCCAACGGCGCGATCTGACGCTCGACGTGCTTGCCGAGCGCACCGGCGTCAGCCGCGCGATGATCTCGCGAATCGAGCGGGGCGAATCGAGCCCGACCGCGGCGTTGCTCGATCGACTGACCGCTGGACTCGGCGTGACCTTGTCGTCGCTGTTCCACGAGGAGCGCCATGCCGGCCCGGTCGCGCGCCTGGCCGACCAGCCGGTCTGGCTCGACCCTGGCAGCGGCTATGTGCGGCGCAACGTCTCGCCGCCAGGCATCGGCTCACCGGTCGAGATCGTCGACGTGACGCTGCCCCCCGGAGCGCGCGTCCTGCTCGACGGACCGCGCATGCTGCACCGCCTCGACCAGCAGGTCTGGCTGCTCGCCGGAGAGATCGAGCTCAGCTTTGGCGGCGCCAGCCATCGACTGCGGAGCGGCGACTGCATCCACATGCTGCTCGATGGGCCGATCACCTATCACAATCCCGGCCCGGAGCCGGCCCGTTATGCCGTCGTGCTGATGACGGCAGACGGCCTATCCCAGGAAAGACCACGATGACGACGCAGCTCGTTGATACGGCTTCGATCACGCGTCTCGATGCCGCTGGTGCGCGCAACGCCATCCCTGCGCTTACCGGTATCCTTCGGGATTCCGTTGCGAACGGCGCCTCTGTCGGCTTCATGGCGGAGAATACCGAGGCCGATTTCAAGGCCTATTGGACAGGTGTCGTAGCCGGCGTCGAAGCAGGACAGATACTGCTTCTGGTCGCGCGGCAGGGCGACGAGATCGTCGGCACCGCGCAGCTCCACCCCGCCGGCAAGCCGAACCAGCCGCACCGCGCCGATATTGCCAAGGTGCTGGTGCATTCCTCCGCGCGCCGGCAGGGTATCGGCGAAGCGCTGATGCTGGCAGCGGAGGCCGAGGCGTTGGCGGCCGGACGGACGCTGCTCTGCCTCGACACGGACGAGGCCGGCCCGGCGCGGCGGCTCTATAACCGGCTGGGCTGGACCGAGATCGGCACCATCCCGCGCTATGCGCTGATGCCCGATGGCAGCGATTGCGGCTCGACCTTCTTCTTCAAGTCACTCGCCTAATCCAGCGGATTGGGGCTGACCGGCAGATCGGGCTTGGCCGGCTTGTCGGAGAGTGAGGAAATGATGCGGCGCATGCCGGCGAGCAGCTGCTCCGCCTCCTCCTCCGGGAAGCCGGCCAGCGCCCGCCGGTTGACCTGCCGCGCCTCCGCAAGCGCAGTATGCTCCAGTTCCCGGGCCCGCCCTGTCAGATGAATGATACGGGCGCGGGCATCGGCAGCGTCGGGCCTGCGCTCGATCAGACCGTCGCGCTCCATGCGCGCAAGCGTGCTGGCCATCGTCGCCTGTTCGACATCGAGCCGTTCGACCAGGTGTTTCTGCGTGACACCGTCTTCACGCCAGAGTTCGAGCAGGACCATGAACTGCGCTGGCGCAAGCCCCAGCGGTCGGATGGATTCAGCCAGGGCCTTGGCGAAAAGCCGCGCCATGTGGTTGGCGAGATAGCCGGCCGAATGAGTCTTGAAGGTCGTCACGATCGCATCCCCCCGCCGGGTCGGGATACCAGTTGAACAGCATGCTATGCAATGATATATAGCATACTATTCAAAATCGGGAGGTGACGATGCCCCAAGGGACCGACCTCATTCTGCAATCCACGCTCGCCCGGAGCATGGGACCGATCACATTGGCACTGGCGGCGCTGTTCAGTGGCGCAGCGATCTACATCCTCGCGGCCGAGCAGCCGGCGCGGCTGTCGCTCGACGACGGGGCGCTTCTGCGGCAATGGCAAGCCGCCATCGGCCCGGCGACGCGGATGCAGGCGACGCTGGTCGTCATCACGACGCTCTGCGCCGGTCTCTCCTGGCGCTCCACCCGTAACCCCGCCTGGCTGGTCGGCATGTTTGCGATCCTGGCCAATCTGCCGTTCACGCTACTGGTCATCGCACCGATCAACACGGAACTGCAGGCCATGGCCGCGGCGCAAGCCAGCGCCGCGAGCCGCCATCTGATTCAGCGCTGGGGTGAGCTTCACGCTGTCCGCGCCGGGCTCGGGCTATTCGCCGTCCTCAGCTTCAGCTGGGCGCTGTCGCGGCGTCCGTGACGCCCTGAACCTTACTCCGCCTTGCGATAGTAAGGCTCGACCGGCCCCTTGAGCGTGATCGTCATCGGCCGGCCAAAGCGGTCCTTGGCGGCGCCGGCCGCCACCTTGATCCATCCCTCGCTGACGCAATACTCCTCGACATTGGTCTTCTCGGTGCCCTTGAAGCGGATGCCGATATCCTTCGCCAGGACCTCGGCGTCGTAAAAGGGGCTGTCCGGGTTGACGGAGAGACGGTCGGGGAGCGTGTCGGTCATGTCTTTGGCCTTGTGGTCTGGAGCGCACCTGGGTCGCTTTGGCGGCAGAGGTAACGCCAGAATGCGTCGATGCCAAATCGGGATGCTTGAGCGGCCTCCCGGCCACTGCGAAATTCGGGGCCGGCGACGTCATGGAGCGCGGGCTGGCGGTCCACCTGATCGAGCGACAGAGCAGTCTCGGTCCGGGGCAACGCGAAGCGAGCGACTTTCACGCCAGCGAGCAGGTCATGACTCGCTGGCTGGAATCGGTCAGCGGCCGCCGGCCTTCTCGATCAACGCCGCGACGGCCCGCTGCCCGCGCTGGCGGGCATGGGCCAGCGGCGAGACACCATCCTTGTCGGCCAGACTCGGATCGGCGCCGGCCTCGAGCACAAGCTTTGCAACCTCCTGATGCCGTGGCCCGCCATCGCCCAGGATGACGATCTCGAGCAGGCAGGTCCAACCGAGATCATTGACGTGGTCCAGGTCGATGCCGCTACCCAGGAGCAGCTTGACCGTCTCGACATGGGCGCGCTCGCAGGCCGGGATCAGGGCATTGCCGCCATAGCGGTTGCGGATCGTCAGGTCGGGCTTCAGCGGGATCATCGCAGCGACGATCTCGGCACGCCCGGCGGCACCGGCGAGCAACCAGGGCGTGTCGCGATTGGCGGCCTGCGCATTGATGTTGGCGCCCGCCGCGAGCAGCGCCTTGGCGATCGCGACATGATTGCCGGCCACGGCGAGCAACAACGGCGAGCGCCCCTGCGCATCGCGAGCCTCGAGATCGGCTCCGGCCGCGATCAGCCGGGAGACCTCGGCAGTCCTGCCGGTGGCGGCCGCATCGAGGAGGCTCGCCTGTCCGTTCTGCCCCATCGCCGCCATCGCAAAAACTCCCAGCACCAGAATCAGTCCGGCTCGCAAGATGCGCTTCACCGCGCACCATCCAGGAGCCGCCCGACGACCTTGGCGGTATAGTCCACCATCGGCACGATGCGGGCATAGTTCAGCCGCGTCGGGCCGATGATGCCGACGACGCCGACGATACGCTGTTCGGCATCATGGAAGGGGGCCGCGATCATCGAGGAACCGGACATCGAGAACAGCTTGTTCTCGGAGCCGATGAAGATGCGCACGCCGTCGCCGGCCTCGGCACGGGACAGGAGGTCGATCACGTCGGTCTGCGTCTCCAGATCCCCGAAGAGCAGGCGGATACGCTCGAGATCCTCCTGTGCCTTGAGATCCTCCAGCAGATTGGCCTGGCCGCGCACGATCAGATGGCGATCGCTGCTTGGACCTGACGAGGTGGCGATGCCGCTTTCGACAAGCTTCGCCGTCAGCGCATCGAGTTCGCGCTCCATGGTGGCGCGATCGTCGGCGATCTCGCGCTGCAGTTCGCTCAGGGTCTTGCCGAGGACACGGGCATTGAGAAAATTCGCAGCCTCCGTCAGGGCCGAGGCGGGCAGACCCGGCGGAAGGGCGAGCAACCGATTCTCGACCGTACCGTCCTCCGCCACGAGCACCACAAGCGCGCGCACCGGCTCCAGCCGGACAAATTCGATATGCTTCAGCCGGGAATTGGCCTTGGTGGTGACCACAACGCCGGCACCACGCGACAGCCCAGACAGCAGTGCAGACGCCTCGGTCAGCGCGCCGTCCAGCGTCCGGGTCGAGGCCGCTGCCCGCATCTGCGCCTCGATGCGGGCGCGCTCGTCGGAGGTCAGGTTGCCGACTTCCATCATGGCGTCGACGAAGAAACGCAATCCGCGCTCCGTCGGCAACCGACCGGCCGAGGTATGCGGGGCGTAGATCAGCCCGGCCATTTCGAGGTCGGTCATGACATTGCGCACAGTTGCCGGCGACAGGGCCACCGGCAGCAGCCGCGCGATATTGCGCGAGCCGACGGGCTCGCCCGTCGCGAGATAGCCATCGACGATCTGCCGGAAAATCTCACGGGAGCGTTGGTCGGTCTCGACCAGCCCGCCAGGGCTGTCCTGCCGCGTGGGCGCGCTCATGGCGAGGCGAGTATCTGGTTGCACATAGGCTATTGTCCCTTCGGCGCGGCGGCGGATCAAGAGGCAAGCGCTGGCTGCTTGCCTTGCCGCGCCCGGCCCAAACGCCTACAAGCCGCCGAACTCACGAAATCGGGATGTGAACATGCGACCCTCCAAACGCGCGGCCGACGAGATGCGCAAGGTCACGCTGGAACGCGGCGTGGTGCGCTATGCGGAAGGTTCCTGCATGGTCAGCTTCGGCGAGACCAAGGTGCTCTGCGCCGCGACGGTCGAGGAAAAGGGTCCACCATGGCTGCGTGGCACCGGCAAGGGCTGGGTCACGGCCGAGTACTCGATGCTGCCGCGTGCCACGCATGAACGTACACGCCGCGAGGTCACCTCCGGCAAGCCATCCGGCCGCACGCAGGAAATCCAGCGCCTGGTCGGGCGCTCGCTTCGCGCGGTCGTCGACCTGACCGCCATTGGCGAGCGCCAGATCGTGGTCGATTGCGACGTCCTCCAGGCCGATGGCGGCACGCGCACGGCCTCGATCACCGGCGCCTGGGTCGCGCTGCACGACGCGCTGAAATGGATGGAGGGGCGCGGCATGCTCAAGGCATCGAACCCGCTCAAGGATCATGTCGCCGCGATTTCCTGCGGCATCGTCGCCGGCAACCCGGTCATCGATCTCGACTATGTCGAGGATTCCGGCGCGCAGACCGACGCGAACTTCGTCATCACCGGAACAGGCGGCCTGGTCGAAGTGCAAGGCACTGCCGAAGGCGCTCCCTTCTCGGAGGATGAGCTGATGGCCCTGCTCCGCCTCGCCAAGGGCGGTGTCAGCAAGCTGGTCGCGCTGCAAAAGGCGGCGGTGGCCTGACCATGAGCGGACATCGGCTTCTCCAAGGCAAAGTCGTGATTGCGACCCATAATCAGGGCAAGCTGCGCGAAATGCGCGAGCTGATGGCGCCCTATGGCGTCGATCTGGTCTCGGCCGGCGAGCTCGGCCTGCCCGAGCCGGAGGAGAATGGCCACATGTTCTCGGAGAATGCCGCGATCAAGGCGGTGGCCTCCGCGCAAGCGAGCGGCCTGCCGGCGATTGCCGATGATTCCGGCCTGTGCATCGATGCGCTCGACGGCGCCCCTGGCCTGTTCTCCGCCAACTGGGCCGGGCCGGGCAAGAACTTTGTCCCGGCGCTCGCCCGCGTGCAGGCCGAGCTCGCCAAGCGCGGCGCAACGACCTCCGACAAGCGTCGGGGCCATTTCGTCTCCGCGCTGGTCATCGCTTGGCCGGACGGACACCAGGAGCTCTTCGAAGGCCGCGTCTACGGCGAGATCATCCATGAGCCGCGCGGCCCTTCAGGCTTCGGCTATGATCCGATTTTCAAGCCGGACGGCCGCGCCAAGACCTTTGGCGAAATGTCTTCCGATGAAAAGCACGGCGTGCCGGATGATGGTTCGGAGGCGCTGTCGCATCGCGCCCGCGCCTTCCAGCTTCTCGCCGCAGCCTGCTTGAGGCTGCCCCAGTGAACGCGCCGGCCGCCATCGCCGAGCGCCAGGCGGTCCCGCCGCATCCGACCGCGGATGCCGGTTTCGCGGTCTATGTGCATTGGCCATTCTGCCTGGCCAAATGCCCCTATTGCGACTTCAACTCGCATGTGCGGCACACGCCGCCCGACCAGCAGCGCTTCATCGAAGCCTTCAGGCGCGAAATCGCGCACCGCGCCCAGCTGGCGCCCGGACGCACCGTCTCCTCGATCTTCTTCGGCGGTGGCACGCCCTCGCTGATGGAGGGCCGCACGGTCGGCGCAATCCTCGACGCGATCGGCGGCGCCTGGGCGGTCGACCCGAATTGCGAGGTCTCGCTGGAAGCAAACCCGACCAGCGTCGAGGCAGGACGCTTCCAGGATTTCCGCGCCGCCGGCGTCAACCGCGTCTCGCTCGGTGTGCAGGCGTTGAACGACGCCGACCTCAAGGCGCTGGGCCGGATGCACTCGACACAGGAAGCGCTCGATGCGGTGGCGATCGCGCGGCGCTATTTCGAGCGCTATTCCTTCGACCTGATCTACGCCCGCTCCGTCGAGCAGACCCCCGCGCTCTGGCGCGAGGAACTCGAACTCGCGATCGGCCATGCTGCCGAGCATCTCTCGCTCTACCAGCTCACCATCGAGCCCGACACCGCCTTCGCGGCCCTGTACAAGGCTGGCAAGTTGAAGGTGCCGGATTATGAGGTCGGCGCCGCACTCTACGAAACGACGCAGGAGATCACGGCAAAGCACGGCCTGCCGGTCTACGAGATCTCGAACCATGCCAGGCCGGGCGCCGAATGCCGGCACAATCTCGTTTACTGGCGCTATGGCGAATATGCCGGCATTGGCCCCGGTGCGCATGGAAGGCTGGTCACGGCGGACGGCCGGATGGCGCAATCGACCGAGAAGCGGCCGGAAGTCTGGCTTGAGCGCGTCGAGGCCGAAGGGCATGCGCTGGTCGAGAACGAGTGCCTGAACGCCGAGGCGCAAGGCGACGAATATCTGCTGATGGGCCTGCGACTGGTCGAGGGCATCGATCCGGTCACGTTCAGGGCGCTTTCAGGGCGCGAGCTGAAGTCTTCCCGCGTCGACAGCTTGATGAAGGAGGGGCTGTTGACGCGCAAACCCGGCGGCAAGCTCGCCGCGACACCGGACGGGGCCCTGGTCCTGGACGCGTTGGTGGCGGATCTGGCGGCCTAGACCTGCCGCCCCCATGCCCGGCCTCGCGCCGGGCATCATTCTGTTTCTGGAACCGAGGATCTGCGCGTCGCAGCGCCCGGAAACCGCGCGCGGGGGCCCTGTTACGTCCTCGGCCCAAGGTCTCGCGGCGCGGCATTGACCGTCACGATCTGGCCGTTGCGCAGTTCGAGAACCGCAAGCCCGCGCTCAATCTGCCCATCCGGGCGGAAACGGAAGACGCCGTCCGCACCGGCAAAGCCCTGCGGGTTGGTCAGAACCGACTCGGAGAAACGCTGGCTTCCCTGCGTCCGCGCCAACGCCGCTGCCAGCGAGACCGCATCATAGGCCAGAGTCGCGGTGCGGGTCGGCGCGCCGTTGAAGCGCTGCTGATAACGGCCCGCAAAGGCATTGAAACCGGCTGTGTCGGGCGATGCGAACCAGCCTCCCTGGATCGCCGGAACGCGCGCGACGCTGGCATCGTTCCAGACACCGGTGCCGAGAGGCTTCACCTTGGCCGGATCGAACCCGGCTTGCTGAAGTGCCAGTCCCAGCGCCGGCATGGTGTCGGCTGCGGCCGGGACGAAGAGCGCGTCCGCCTGCTGCAAGGCCGGCACGAGGCGCTGGACAGCGGTGCGCATGCTGTTCTGGTCGGAGCCGAAACGCTCGATGATGACCGCCCGCGCCCCGCGATTGGCGACGGCCTGCTGGAACGCGGCCTCGACGACCCGGCCATAGGCGGTATCCGGAACCAGCGCGGCAAAGGACTTGCGCCCCTGCGAAGAGGCGTAGGCGATCACGCGATTGACGTCGTTCTCGGGCGGGAAGGAGAGCAGATAGACGCCGCGCGAAGCGACATTGCTATCGCTGGAGAAAGCCATGATCGGGCGGTTGGCGCCGCGCGCCACTTGAGCGGCAGCCTGCACCGAGGGTGCAAAGAGCGGCCCGATGATCAGTTCAGCACCTTCACGCAGCGCTTCCTGGGCCGCGGCCTGAGCGCCTTCCGGCGACCCGCGATCATCCTTGACCAGCAGCGTGAGGTCGGCGCCCGGGAATTCGGCGAGCGCCATCTCGGCAGCGTTCTTCAGGGAGTTGCCGACGACCGCGCCCTGCCCTTCCGCAGTCAGGGGAAGCACGAGGCCGACCTTGACCTGGCCGGTACCGATGGTCTGGCCGGTGGGCGCCTGAGCCTCGCCGCCCGGGGCCGCGGAACCGCCGTCAAAACCTGGCAGACCGGACGTGCCGCCGCTGCAGGCCGCGAGCCCAAGCGAAACACCGAGGGCCAGAGCCGCCAGACGGAACCTCGAGACCGGAAGGGGGAGCCGTTGGAGCAGCACGGGATCATCTCCAGTCGAGAACGGGGAACGCGGTCATTGCGACCGTATCCAGCTTGCAGTCCCCCGACCGTGGAGAACTCCTGCCAGTGCGACATGGTATTTTCAAGTTGTTAACTCTGTCTTGCCGCATTTGAAACGAGGCGCAGCTGCATGCGGCCGTGGCATAAGGACCGCGGCTGTGGCAGCTTGCGGACATGTCCGCTCCGTCCTCCGCCCCGCCTGCCTCTGCCCCGCGTGCATCGCAGCGCGCCCCCAGCTACACGGCCTTCGGGCTCCGCGCCGAAGCGGAGACGCTGGCGCCCGGCCTGCACATCGTCGCAACCCCGATCGGCAATCTGCGCGACATCTCGTTTCGCGCCCTGGCGACGCTTGCCGCCGCCGATGCCGTGCTCGCCGAGGACACGCGCACCAGCAAGACGCTGCTGGCACATTACGGAATCTCGACACCGCTCCTGCCCTATCACGAGCACAATGCCGCGCAGATGCGGCCGAAGATCCTGGCCAAGCTGCGGGAGGGCGGGCGGCTTGCCCTGATCTCCGACGCGGGCACGCCGCTGGTGTCGGACCCCGGCTACAAGCTGGTCGCCGATGTCGTCGCCGAAGGCCTGCCGGTCACCGGCATTCCGGGCCCCTCGGCCGTTCTGGCGGCGCTGGTGCTTGCCGGCCTGCCGACAGACCGGTTCTTCTTCGAAGGTTTCCTGCCGCCGAAATCGGCCGCGCGGCGCGGGCGGCTGACCGAGCTGGCGGTCATTCCAGGCACCCTCGTCTTCTTCGAATCACCGCGCCGCCTCGCCGAGATGCTCGCCGATGCCGGCGCAGTGCTGGGCGCAAGGCCGGCAGCGGTCGCCCGCGAACTGACCAAGTACCACGAAACCGTACAACGCGGGACGCTTGCTGAACTCGCCGCCCATTATGGCGAGGAGGAAGAAGCACGCGGCGAGATCGTCGTGATCATCGGTCCACCCGGAGCCGAGGCTCTGCTTCCAGCGGGAGATGTCATCGATGAGCGCCTGCGCGAGGCCATGGCGCGGCTCTCGCTCAAGGAGGCGGTCGCGCAGGTCGCCGCCGAGACGGGGCAGCCGCGCCGCAAGATTTATGCGCGCGCCCTCGAACTGACCCGCGAGCCTTGAGAGCCAGGGCTCGCAGCCAGAAGGCCAGACGAGCCGGAACGACCGGCCAGCGCGGCGAGTTGCTGGCGATCCTCTGGCTTGCCGCGAAGGGTTACCGGCCCCTCGCCCGGCGCTTCGGCGGCAAGGGCGGCGAGATCGACCTCATCGTGAAGCGCGGACGCACCATCGCCTTCGTCGAGGTCAAGGCCCGGGGCCTGCTCGACGATGCGCTGACCGCGATCACTCCGGAGAAACGCCGGCTGATCGAGGCCCGCATCCGGCAATGGCTCTCGCGCAATGCCTGGGCGATGGACCATCATTTGCGAGCCGATGCCGTCTTCGTCGCGCCCTGGCGTCGGCCGCGCCATGTGCCCGGCGCCTTCGAGCTGATCCTGTGACGCGCAGCCTGCCCCTTGCACAGGCATGGGGCCTGGGCCGATATGAGGCCGCGCAACAGGAACCTTGCCCATGACCCTTGCCGTCGCCATCCAGATGGACCCCATCGAACGCGTCAGGATCGCCGGCGATACCGGCTTCGCCCTGATGCTGGAGGCGCAGCGGCGCGGACACAGCCTCTACACCTACACGCCCGACAAGCTCTCTCTGCGGGACGGCAAGGTCACCGCGCCGATCCGGCCGGTCGAGGTCCGCGATATCGATGGCGATCATTTCACCCTCGGCGCCGAGGAGCGCACCGATCTCTCGACGCTCGATGTCGTGCTGCTCCGGCAGGATCCGCCCTTCGACATGGCCTATATCACCTCCACGCACATGCTGGAGCGCATCCATCCGAAGACACTGGTCGTCAACGATCCCGCGCAAGTGCGCAACGCGCCCGAGAAAATCCTGGTCACACATTTCCCCGAACTGATGCCGCCGACCCTGATCACCCGCGACAGGGCCGAGATCGAGGCCTTTCGCGAGGAGTTCGGCGAGATCGTGATGAAGCCGCTTTACGGCCATGGCGGCGCGACGGTGTTCAAGACCGGGAAGGGCGACCCCAATTTCGGCTCGCTGTTCGATCTCTTCTCCGGGATCTTCAAGGAGGCCTGGGTGGTCCAGCGCTTCATGAAGGAGGTCAGCGCCGGCGACAAACGCATCCTGCTGGTGGACGGCAAGGCGGCAGGCGCGGTCAACCGGGTGCCGGCCGACGGTGACCTGCGCGCCAACATGGTGCGCGGCGGCGCCGCCGCACCGACCGACCTCTCCAAGCGCGAGCTCGAGATCTGCGAGGCGATTGGCCCGACGCTGCGCGAGCGAGGCCTGATCCTGGTGGGCATCGACGTGATCGGCGGCAATCTCACCGAGATCAACGTCACGGCGCCGACGGGCGTGCGCGCCGTCAAGAAGCTGGGCGGGCCGGATATCGCCGCCCAGGTCTGGGACGCGATCGAGGCGAAGGTGAGCAGCCGAGGCTAGGGCCCCCACCGCACCGTCAGGCTCCGGCCTGTCCCGGCCGACAGCGCAGCATCGGGGCTGAAGGCTCAGGCGCACCTGGCGACCGCCGTCCCGTTCAACGGATTGGCGGCATCCCAGTCGTAGCGCATCGTATCGAAGCGCATCGTCATCGCGTCGACGAGCAGGAGCTTGCCGACCAGCGGCTCCCCGAAGCCGGTGATTGCGCGAATCACCTCCAGCGCCATCAGCGAGCCCATCACGCCGGCGAGCGCGCCAAGCACACCGGCTTCGGCACAGGGTGCGACCGTGCCAGGCGGCGGCGGATTGGGAAAGAGGCAGCGATAAGTCGGGTTCGGCCGCCCGTCCGGCCGCTTCTCATGCGGGCGCAGCGTGGTCAGCGACCCATCGAAGCGGCCAAGGGCCGCGGTGACCAGCGGCTTCTTCTCGTAGAAGCAGGCATCGGCGACGGCGTAACGCGTCTCGAAATTGTCGGTGCCGTCGGCGATCACGTCGTAGAAGGCAACCATGGCGCGGGCGTTGTGCGGGTCGATGCGGGTGACATGCTCCTCGACCGCGACATGCGGGTTGAGCCGCTTGATGAAGCCGGCAGCCGCAACCGCCTTGTTCGCGCCGAGGTCGGCAGTGCTGAAGATGGTCTGGCGCTGCAGGTTGGAAAGCGAGACATGATCGGCGTCGACGATACCGATCATGCCGACACCCGCGGCGGCAAGATACTGGATCAGCGGCGCGCCAAGCCCGCCCGCGCCGATCACGAGTACGCTGGTGGATTTGAGTTTGGCCTGCCCCGGACCGCCGATCTCCGGCAGCACCAGATGGCGCGCATAGCGTTCGATCTCGTCACCGTGCAGGCTCATGCATCAGAGTTAAGCCGAACCGCTGGATTGGGCAATCGTGGCGTTGGCGGGGCCAAGGGAAATGGCCTGCAGCCCGGCTTGGCCGGGCGAGGAAGCCGTGCCATCGTGCGCACAGGCAGGGGCGGAGAAACCGCGCCGCGCGTTCACAGGGGAAGCACATATGCGGGTCAGATCTCTTGCGCTGGCGCTAGCGGGCGTCGCCTTTTCGGCTCTCGCCGCCATGGCGCAAACCGCAATCAAGCCGGCGGTCGTTTATGACAAGGGCGGCAAATTCGACAAATCCTTCAACGAAGCCGCCTTCATCGGCGCCGAGAAATTCAAGAAGGAAACCGGTGTCGAGTTCCGCGATTTCGAGCCGACCAACGAGGCGCAGATCGAGCAGGCCCTGCGGCGCTTCGCACGCGACGGCCATTCCCCGATCATCGCGGTCGGCTTCAGCCAGGCGACCGCCCTGCAAAAGGTGGCAGCCGAATTCCCCGACCTGAAATTCACGATCATCGACATGGTTGTCGACCTGCCGAACGTACAGTCGGTCGTGTTCAAGGAGCATGAGGGCTCCTATCTCGTCGGCCTGCTCGCCGGGATGGCATCCAAGAGCGGCAAGGTCGGGTTCGTCGGCGGCATGGATATCCCGCTGATCCGGAAATTCGCCTGCGGCTATGTCCAGGGCGTCAAGGCGGCGAAGAAGGATGGCGAGGTCTTCCAGAACATGACGGGCTCGACGCCCTCCGCCTGGAACGACCCGGTGAAGGGCGGCGAGCTTGCCAAGTCGCAGATCGACCGCGGCGCCGACGTGATCTACCACGCAGCCGGCGGCACCGGCATCGGCGTGCTGCGCGCGGCGGCGGATGCCGGCAAGCTCGGCATCGGCGTCGATTCCAACCAGAACGCCCTGCAGCCGGGCAAGGTGCTGACCTCGATGCTGAAGCGCGTCGATGTCGCGACCTACGCCTCCTTCAAGGCGGCCCGCGAAGGCAGCTGGAAGCCGGGCATCTCCGTGCTCGGGCTGAAGGAGGACGGCGTCGCCTGGGCGCTCGACGATGCCAACCGGGCCTTGATCACGCCCGAGATGAAAGCCGCCGCCGACAAGGCGCGCGATGACATCATCGCCGGCACGGTGAAGGTGCACGACTATATGTCGGACTCTAAGTGCACGATGTGAGGAACGGGCGCATGCCGCCCTCTCCTTCTCGGGGAGGGCGGCGCTTCGGGGCCGCATCCGGATGAAGATCACCATTCTTGGCTCCGGCGACGCCTTCGGATCGGGCGGGCGTTTCAACACCTGCCTGCTCGTCGAGGCCGTCGGCGAGCGCATGTTGCTCGACTGCGGCTCGTCGAGCATGGTCGCGCTGAACAAGGCGGACGTCGCCCGCAATCCGATCTCGAGCCTGCTGTTCACGCATTTCCACGGCGACCATTTCGGCGCGCTGCCGGCCTTTCTGCTCGATGCGCAATTCGTCTCGCGCCGGAACGAGCCCCTGACCATCGCAGGGCCGGCCGGAATCGAACACCGAGCGTGGCATGCGCTGGAGGCCGATTTCCCCGGCGCCTCGGCCAATCCCTGGCGCTTCCCGATCCGTTTCGTCGAGGTGACGCCGGAAGCACCGGCGATGTTGGCCGGGCTCGCGATCACCGCCTTCCCGATGGTGCATGACGAGCGCGCCGGCCCTTGCCAGGGCTATCGACTGGCACGCGACGGCAAGGTCTTTGCCTTTTCCGGCGATACGGCCTGGAGCGATGAGCTGATCTCCTTGGCCGCCGGAGCCGATGTGCTGCTTGTCGAGTGCTACAATTACGACCGGCCGCTGGCCAACCATCTCGACTACAAGACACTCGCGGCACGGCGCGGCGATCTCGCGACCCCGCGCATCGTGCTGACCCATATGGGGCCGGGCATGCTCGCCCATGACGGCCCGTTGCCGGAAGAGCGGGCCCATGACGGCATGGTGATCGTGCCATGAGCGTTCCCGCCATCGAACTGATCGCGATCAGCAAGCGCTTCGGCCCGGTCCTGGCCAACAAGGACGTCTCGCTTTCCATCGCCGCCGGCTCAATCCACGGCATCGTCGGCGAAAACGGAGCCGGCAAATCGACGCTGATGTCGATCCTCTACGGTTTCTATGAGGCCGATTCCGGCGAGATCAGGGTCGCAGGCCAGCCCTTGCGTATTCGCAGACCGGCGGACGCGATCACGGCCGGCATCGGCATGGTCCATCAGCATTTCATGCTGGTCGAACCACTCAGCGTCGTCGAGAACGTCGTGCTCGGCGCGGAGGGCGGCAAGCTGCTCAAGGGCGGCATCGCCAGGGCACGGGCCGAGCTTGCGCGCCTCTCCCGGGATTATGGCCTCGCCATCGACCCGGACGCCATCGTCGGCGATCTCTCCGTCGGCTTTCAGCAGCGCGTCGAAATCCTGAAGGCGCTCTATCGCGGCGCCGAGATCCTGATCCTCGACGAACCCACCGCCGTGCTGACCCCATCGGAAGCCGACCAGCTCTTTGCGCTGCTGCGATCACTGAAGGCGCAGGGCAAGACGGTGATCCTGATCACCCACAAACTGCGCGAGGTCATGGATGTGACCGACACCGTCTCGGTGATGCGTCGGGGTGAGATGATCGCGCATGTCGAAACCGCCCGGACCTCGCCTCCCGAGCTTGCCGAAGCGATGGTCGGACGGCGCGTGCTGCTGCGGGTGGAGAAGACGGAGCATCCGCGCGGGGCCCCCGTTCTGGAGGCTGCCGGCCTCGGTTTCTATGACGAGCGTGGTTGCGAGAAGCTCAGCGATGTCAGCCTGACGCTGCATGCCGGCGAGATCGTCGGCATCGCCGGCGTCGCCGGCAATGGCCAGAGCGAATTGCTCGAGGTGCTTGCCGGCCTGCTCCAGCCCTCGCGCGGCGTCATCCGGCTCGACGGCGAGATCCTCAACGCCGGCGACCGCACGCCCGCCAATCTGCGCGAACTCGGGGTGATGCATATTCCCGAGGACCGCCACAGGATGGGACTGGTCACCGCCTTTCCCGCGGCCGAGAACAGCATCCTCGGCTACCAGGACGACCCGGCCTTCGGACCAGGCCCCTTCCTCTCGCCGACCAGGATTGCAGCGCACGCGTTTGCCGGCATGACGGCCTATGATGTGCGCCCGGCAGACCCGTCCCTGAAGGCCGCGAAATTCTCGGGCGGCAATCAGCAGAAGATCGTGCTGGCCCGCGAGATCGAGCGCGCACCAAAGGTCCTGCTCGTCGGCCAGCCGACACGCGGCGTCGATATCGGTGCGATCGAGTTCATCCATCGCCGCCTGATTGCGCTGCGCGATGCCGGAGTGGCGATCCTGCTTGTTTCGGTCGAGCTCGAGGAGGTGATGGCGTTGTCCGACAGGATCCTGGCCATGTGCGGCGGCCGGGTCACCGGCGAGCGAGCGGCCGAGGCCACCAATGAGCGCGATCTCGGCCTGCTGATGGCCGGTGTGAACCAGGAAGCCGCATGAGCGCCACGCCGATCGACCTGCCCCGCTGGGCCGATGCCGGGCTGGTTCCGCTGGTCAGCGTCACTGCGGCGCTCCTTGTCGCCGGACTGGTGGTGCTCGGCATCGGCGAGAGCCCCTTGGAAGCCACGGCCCTGCTTCTCAAGGGTGCCCTCGGCAGCATCGAGGGCTTGGGTTTCACGCTCTACTACACCACGAATTTCATCTTCACGGGCCTCGCCGTCGCCGTCGCCTTCCATGCCGGGCTGTTCAACATCGGCGGCGAGGGCCAGGCGACCGTCGCCGGCATCTTCCTCGCGCTGGCTTGCCTCTGGCTCGCGCCGCTGCCCGGCATCCTGCTCGTGCCGCTCGCCATCCTGGCGGGAGCGGCAGGAGGCGCGCTCTATGGTTTCATCCCCGGCTGGCTGCAGGCGACGCGCGGCAGCCACGTCGTCATCACCACGATCATGTTCAATTTCCTGGCGGCGACGCTGAGCGTCTATCTGCTCGTCAACGTGATGGGGAAACCTGGTTCGATGCAGGCCGAAACCCCGGAATTCGCCGGGCACGCCGTGTTGACGCCGATGCACCAGTTGCTCGCGCCGCTCGGGATCAAGCTGCCGGCGACCCCGCTCAACACCGCTTTCCTGCTCGCGCTCGCCGCGCTCGTCGCAATCTGGGCACTGATCTATCGCTCGCGCCTCGGTTACGCGATCCGCACCGTGGGCGCCAATCCACGCGCTGCCGCCTATGCCGGCATTTCGCCCGCCCGGATGACCATGGTCGCGATGGCGCTCTCCGGCGCCCTGGCTGGCGGGCTCGCGGTCAACGAGGCGATGGGCGTGCAGCACCGCCTCCTGATCGATTTCACGGCCGGCTACGGTTTCGTCGGCATCGCCGTCGGGTTGATGGGGCGCGGCCACCCGATCGGCGTCGCGCTCTCAGCCTTCCTGTTCGGCGTGCTCTATCAGGGCGGAGCGGAACTCTCCTTCGACAAGCCGACCATTACGCGGGACATGGTCGTCGTGATCGGCGGCGTGGTCATTCTCTTTGCCGGGGCGCTCGACGGGCTCTTTCGCAAGCTCGTCGCCAACGCCCTCCGACTCGGCCGGGTGGCCTAGCCATGGACTGGCTCACGACCATCGCCGTCATCCTCGATTCCACGATCCGACTGTCGATTCCGCTGCTCTGCGCGGCACTCGCCGGGCTATGGTCCGAACGCTCCGGCGTCGTCGATATCGGGCTGGAAGGGAAGATGCTGGTCGCGGCCTTCGCTTCGGCCGTCGCAGCCTTCGTGACCGGCTCCGCCTGGGCGGGGCTCGGCGCCGGCATCCTGGCCTCGGTCCTGCTCTCGCTCGTCCACGGCTTCGCAGCGATCACCTGGCGCGGCAACCAGATCGTCTCCGGCGTCGCCATCAACATGCTGGCGGCGGGCGTCACCGTGGTGCTCGGCAATGCCTGGTATGGACAGGGAGGACGGACCCCGCCGCTCGAAGGGGCAGCGCGCTTCGGCGATCTCACCCTTCCCTTCGCCAGGGCCATGCGCGAACACGTCCCCGTCCTCGGCCTTCTCTACGACGAGGTTATTTCCGGCCATGGGGCACCGGTCTATCTCGCCATCCTCGCGGTTCCGATCACCGCCTTCGTGCTGAAGCGCACACGCTTCGGCCTGCGGCTGCGCGCCGTCGGCGAGAACCCGGCAGCCGTCGATACCGCCGGCATCTCGGTCGCCGGGCTGCGCTATGGCGCGGTGGTGATCTGCGGCGTGCTTTGTGGGCTGGGCGGCACCTATCTCGCCGTTTCGCAATCGGCCGGTTTCCTGCCGCAAATGACGGCGGGAAAGGGCTTCATCGCGCTCGCCGCCGTGATCTTTGCGAATTGGCGTCCCTGGCCGGCGCTGGGGGCCTGCCTGCTCTTCGGGCTGCTCGATGCCATCGCGATCCGGCTGCAGGGCGTGCTGCTTCCTGGTATCGGACAGGTTCCCGTCCAGGCGATCCAGGCCCTGCCCTATCTTCTCACCGTCATCCTGCTTGCTGGTTTCATCGGCAAGGCCGTGCCACCGAAGGCCTCCGGCCTGCCCTATGTGAAGGAGCGTTGATGAGCGAGTCTGCGCCCAATTTCGACGCCCTCTTCGCCACGGCCAGGCGCGCGCAGATCCGGGCCTATGCGCCCTATTCCGCATTCCGGGTCGGCGCCGCCATCCTCGATGACAACGGCGCGATCCATTCCGGCTGCAATGTCGAGAACGCCTCCTATCCCGTCGGGCTCTGCGCCGAGGCCGGCGCCATCTCCGCGATGATCGCGGCGGGCGGACGGGCGATCCATGCCGTTCTGGTCCTTGGCGACGGCGAGGAGCTGGTCACCCCGTGCGGTGCCTGCCGTCAGCGCATTCGCGAGTTCGCTGCCCCGGAAACACCCATCGCGATTGCGGGCCCCGATGGCGTGCGTGCCCGGTTTTCGCTCGCGGAGCTGTTGCCAGCCTCGTTCGGACCGGCCAATTTGCGCACCTGATTTGCGCAGGCCCGCGCGCATCCGTGCGCAGGCCGACCCCGATACCGAGGCATTGGAATGGCGGCTGACCCGAGTTTCGACAAGGCAGCGGCAACGCTGATCGACCGCGGCGTCGACGGTGGGATCGACTGCGCCTTCGTACTCGGCACCGGGCTCGGCCGCATCGTCGACGATGTGGTCGACCCGGTCGTCATTCCGTTCGCGGAGATCCCGGGATTCCCGCAGGGCCATGTCTCGGGCCATGCCCGCGCCGTCTGCTATGGCACGCTGCACGGCAAGCGCGTCCTGATCTTCCAGGGGCGGGCGCATTTCTACGAAACCGGAGATCCTGCGGTGATGCGCGTGCCGATCGGCATGCTGACAGCCTTCGGCTCGCCGCCACTGGTCCTGACCAATGCATCGGGCTCGCTGAAGCCGGACCTGCGGCCCGGCGGCCTCGCCCTGATTACCGACCACATCAATCTCAACGCGCCGAACCCGCTGATCGGCGATACCGGCGATGGGCGTTTCGTGCCGATGGTCGATGCCTATGATCCGCATCTGCGGGCACGCCTGAAGAAGGCGGCGGCCGCTTCAGGGGTCAATATGGGCGAAGGCGTCTATATGTGGTTCTCGGGGCCGAGCTTCGAGACGCCAGCCGAGATCAGGATGGCGAAGATGCTCGGCGCCGATCTCGTCGGCATGTCGACCGTGCCGGAGGTCATCATCGCGCGCCGGCATGGCGTTCGCGTCGCCGGTATCTCGGTGATCACCAATATGGGCGCGGGTATTCTTGGCGGCGCGCCGAGCCACGGGGAGACCCGTGACGTTGCGGCGGCCGCGTCGACGGGCCTGCGCCGCCTGTTCCGCTCTTTCCTGGCGGAGCTCTAGAGATGGCCGATCTTGAAGCCGCGGCCCGTGCACTGAGTCTCCTCGACCTGACCGATCTCTCGGACCAGGCGAGCGAGGCCGGCACCCTGCAACTTTGCGCGCGCGCCGTCGCTGCGCCTGGCCCCGTTGCCGCCGTCTGCATCTGGCCGCGCTTCGTCGAGATTGCGCGCAAGGCGCTGCGCCATTCGACCGTGAAGATCGCGACCGTGGTCAATTTCCCGGCCGGGGGCAGCAACTGCACGCTGGTTGCCGGAGATGTCGCGGAAGCACTGGGGGACGGCGCCGATGAGATCGACCTCGTCCTGCCCTGGCGCGCCTTCCTCGATGGCGACAGCGACATTGCCCGCGAGATGGTTGCGAGCGCCAAGGACCAGTGTGGCGACAGGCTGCTGAAGGTCATCCTTGAAACCGGCGAATACCCTGATCTCGACGCGGTGAAGCGAGCCTCAATGCTCGCGATTTCGGCCGGGGCCGACTTCATCAAGACCTCGACCGGCAAGACCGCCCATTCCGCCAGCCTGCCGGCGGTCGAGACCATGCTGGCCGTCATCAAGGCAGCCGGACGACCGGTCGGCATCAAGCCCTCAGGCGGCATCAAGACGCTTCCCGACGCAAACGCCTATCTTGCGCTGGCCGACAAGGCGATGGGACCAGATTGGGCGAAGCCCTCCACCTTCCGCATCGGCGCCAGCGGCCTGCACCAGGTCCTCGTCGACATCATCGAGGGCAAGACCGCCGGCGAACGGATCGACGGGGCCTATTGATGCGACTGCCTCAGGAGATCATTGCCGCCAAGCGCGATGGCGGCACGCTTCCCGGCGAGGATATCCGCCAGATCGTCGCCGGGCTGACCGACGGTTCCGTCAGCGAGGGCCAGGCCGCCGCATTTGCCATGGCCGTATTCTTCCGCGACATGAACGCCGAGGAACGCGTTGCCCTGACGCTCGCCATGCGCGATTCCGGCACGGTCCTGAACTGGGACGACCTGCCCGGCCCCGCACTCGACAAACACTCGACCGGCGGCGTCGGCGACACGGTCAGCCTGCCTCTGGCCGCGGTCGTCGCGGCCTGCGGTGGCTATGTGCCGATGATTTCGGGACGTGGCCTCGGCCATACCGGCGGCACGCTCGACAAGCTCGATGCCGTGCCGGGATATGTGACGCAACCGGATATCGCGCTGTTCCGCAAGGTGGTGCGCGAAACCGGCTGCGCCATCATCGGCCAGACCGCCGATCTCGCCCCCGCCGACAAGCGCCTCTATGCCATCCGCGACGTGACCGCGACGGTCGAGACGATCCCGCTGCTGGTGTCCTCGATCCTGTCGAAGAAGCTCGCCGCAGGCCTGCACGGCCTGGCCATGGACGTGAAATTCGGCTCCGGCGCCTTCCTGCCCGACTTCAACAAGGCGCATGACCTCGCAGAGGCGCTCGTCGGCGTCGCCAATGGCGCCGGCCTGCCGACAACCGCGCTGATGACCGACATGGCCGAGCCGCTCGCGTCGGCGGCCGGCAACACGCTCGAAGTCGCCTATGCTCTCGACCACCTGACGGGACGCCGGCGCGAACCGCGCTTCCACGAAGTGACCGTGGCACTGGCCGCCGAGATGCTGCTGCTCGGCAAGCTTGCGCATAACCTCGACGAAGCCCGGGCGAAGATCGAGGCAGCTTTCAGCAGCGGCGCCGCCGCGGAGCGCTTCGCCGAAATGGTCGTCGCGCTTGGTGGCCCGGCCGACCTGCTGGAGAAGCCGACAAAGCATCTCGCGCCCGCCGCGGTCATCCGGGCGGCCTATCCGGCCTCGAGCGGAGCCGTGCGCACCGTCGACACGCGCGGCGTCGGGCTTGCCGTGGTGGCGCTCGGCGGTGGGAGGACGCGGCCGCAGGACGCGATCGACCATGCTGTCGGCCTCGTCGAACTGGCAGGGCTTGGCCAGGATGTCGGGCCGGAACGGCCGCTCGCAATCATCCATGCCCGCGACGAGGCCAGCTTCACCGCGGCCGAGGCCCGGCTGCGGCGAGCCTATACACTCGGCGAGGACGCGGCCGGACACGGTCCGCTGATCGCGCAACGCATCACGGAGACTTCAGGATCATGAGTCTGCTTCTGGCAATGACCGGCTGGCATATCGAGGATTGGCGGGGGCGTTTTGCCGCCCTGCTGCCGGAACTCCCGGTCGTCACGCTCGGCGAGCCCTTCGACCGCCGCGCCGTGCATTACGTCGCGAGCTGGAAGCATCCCGAGGGAAGCCTCGCGGGCCTGCCCAATCTCGCAGCGATCTTCTCGCTCGGCGCCGGCGTTGACCACATCTTCGCCGATAGCCGCCTGCCGCCGGTGCCGATCGCCCGCGTGGTCGATCCTGATCTGACGACGCGCATGAGCGAATACATCGTACTGCACTGCCTGATGCATCTGCGCCAGCAGCGCCGCTATGACCGTCAGCAACTCGCCAAATCCTGGGAAGACGATCGCAACCAGCCGGCGGCCCGCTCGGTGCGTGTCGGCGTCATGGGGCTCGGCGAGCTTGGGCTCGACGCGGTGCGAAAACTGCAGGTCCTCGGCTTCGACGTCGCCGGCTGGAGCCGTTCGCCGAAGAGCGTCGACGGGCTTGTCACCTTCGCCGGGGAAGACGGCATGGCAGCGTTCCTCGCTCGCACCGACATCCTGGTCAGTCTGCTGCCGCTGACACCGGATACGCGCGGGGTCATCAATGCAAAGCTGCTCGGCGGTCTCGCGCAGGGCGGGCGGCTCGGCGGGCCATTCCTGATCAATGCCGGTCGCGGCGGCCTGCAGGTCGAGACCGATATCCTGTCCGCGCTCGAAACCGGCACACTGAGGGGGGCGATACTGGACGTGTTCCAGACTGAGCCATTGCCGGCCGATTCCCCGCTCTGGAGCCATCCGGCCGTGACCGTGACACCGCATAATGCCGCGATGTCAGACCCGGAGGCGATCGCGACCCTGATCGCGGCGCAAATCCGGCGGCTGCAGGCCGGCGAAGCGCTCGAGCATGTCGTCGATCCCGCCCGAGGTTACTGAGCGGCCTGCCGCTCCGTCACGCAAGCGTCACGGCACCGTCGTTGTGCTGAGATGCTGCACGGCCAAGCCGGCGCGGTCTTCTTCCCCGCGCCGGAGTGACCCATGCGCCTTGCCCTCGCCGCAGCCCTGCTGCTGTCCTCGACCATGCTCGCCGGTGCGCAGGACGCGCCGAAGGAATTCCCCGCCAAGCTTGTCGGCCATGCGCTCCTGCCGGCCAACACCATCATCCCGGCCCCGGCCGATGCGCCGGCTGACCTCAAGGTCTCCGGCAAGTTCGTCCAGCCCGGCAAACGCGTCGAGGCCGTCGGCACCGTGATGGGTACGTCGGGCGGCCGCCCGACCGGGCTGTCCACGCCATTTGCCGGTCAGCCGGTGCAGGGCTTCTCCGGCATCCGCTCGCTCGGCAATGGCGAGTTCCTGGTGCTGACCGATAACGGCTTCGGCTCCAAGGTGAACTCGCCCGACGCGATGTTGTTCTTCCATCGTCTCAAGACCGATTTCAACGGCGGCAAGATCGAACGTCTCGCGACCACCTTCCTGCATGATCCCGACAAGAAGGTGCCGTTCCGCATCGTCCACGAGGGCACCGAGAAGCGCTATCTGACCGGCGCCGATTTCGACCCCGAATCCATCCAGCCGATCGGCGGCAAGTTCTGGATCGGTGAGGAATTCGGACCCTACCTGATCCGCGTCGACACCAACGGCAAGGTCGAGGCGGTGTTCGAGACCACGGTCAACGGCAAGCCGGCGCGCTCGCCCGACCATTACGCCGTGACGACGCCCGGCGCGCCGAACCTGCCCGTCGAGTTCAATGTACGCCGCTCCAAGGGCTATGAGGGCATGGCGGCCTCGCCGGACGGGCGCTTCCTCTACCCGCTGCTCGAAGGCCCGCTCTGGAACGCCGAGACCAAGGGCAATGAGGAAGTCGACGGCAAGGAAGTGCTGCGCATCCTCGAATTCGACGTGCAGAACGAGAAGTGGACCGGCCGCTCCTGGCTCTTCCCGCTCGAGCAGAAGGGGCTCGCCATCGGCGATTTCAACATGATCGACGCCACCACCGCCTTGATCATCGAGCGCGACAATGGCGAAGGCACTGCCGACAAGGGCTGCGCGGCCGGCCAGAAGGGCCCGGACTGCTTCCATGACCTCGCCAAGTTCAAGCGGATCGTGAAGATCGAGATGACCGACGCCAATGTCGGCAAGTCGGTGCGCAAGATCGGCTTCATCGACCTGATGAAGATCGCCGACCCGGACAAGAAGGCGAAGCAGGGTGCCATCGACGGCGTGCTGCCTTTCCCATTCTTCACCATCGAGAACGTCGATGTCGTCGACCGCGCCAATGGCATCATCGTCGTCGGCAACGACAACAACCTGCCCTTCTCCTCGTCGCGCGACCCGAAGAAGGCCGATGACAACGAACTCGTGCTGCTCTCGGTCAAGGACCTGCTCGACGCCAAGTGAGCGAGGCAGCCGGGCTTGCAACGATCAAGTCGTTGCCAAGTAAGCCTCTCGCGGTGTGCAGCACTCGCAACGTCATGGCCGGCCTCGCGCCGGCCATTCTCGTTTCGATCCGGCGAGCTTGAACAGCTCTTCCGCCAACACCACATTTTCCTTACCAAGCGCCTTCGGGCGCTAGGCATGGTGGTTTGGATGATCGTCACTAATGGAGGTGATCATGTTGACCGCGAATACGGAAGGCAAACGGCCGCAGGACTTGTGCAATCTTCTCCTCGCCGCGTGCCTGTTCATCTCTCCCTGGATCATGCGTTTTACGGGCGACATGATGGCCGCCCGCAACGCCTGGATCATCGGCATCGTGCTCGCCCTTGTGGCGGTCGCGGCGCTCTCGATGTTCAAGGAATGGGAGGAATGGGTGAACCTGGTGCTCGGCGTCTGGCTGATGGCAGCTCCCTGGGTGCTCGGCTTTACCGGCAACTTCAACGCGTTCTGGACCCACACGGTCCTCGGCGTGCTGACGGCTGCGATCTCGGCCTGGGCTGTCTGGGACTACCGGCACGAGCCGCACGCGACGGCCTGAACGGGTCGCGACACCGCGCGATCTCCTGACCCGCCGCTGCGAGGCGGCGGGTTCTTATGGTCCGACGACCCACACTACGCCTGGCCGCGCAGCGCGCCCGGCCCCGGAATGGCGCCCGCGGGACATTTCCCTGAGATGATCATCGCCAGCACCTCGTCCTGCGTCACATCGCTGGTGCGCGCAGTACCGACAACCCGGCCGTTCTTCATCACGCTGACCCGGTCGGCGAGATCGAAGACGTCATGCAGGTCATGACTGATCAGGAAGATGCCGATCCCCTGACGCTTCAGTTCAAGGATGAGATCGGCAACCTGTTTCGTCTCCGCAGGCCCGAGCGCTGCCGTCGGCTCGTCCATGATCAGAACCCGGGCGTTGAAGTAAATCGCGCGCGCGATCGCAACCGACTGGCGCTGACCGCCCGAGAGCGCTTTGACCGGCTCCTTGAAGCGCCGGAAATGCGGATTGAGCCGTCCCATCACCTTGCGCGTTTCGGATTCCATCGCGGAATCATCCAGCGTGTGCCAGGGCGTCAGCAGCTCCCGTCCGAGGAAGATATTGGCTGCGGCATCGACATTGTCGGCCAAAGCCAGGGTCTGGTAGATCGTCTCGATGCCGTAGCGCTTGGCGTCGCGCGGATTGGCAATCGCAGCCGGCTCGCCGCTGATGCGGATCTCGCCGGCATCGGCCTGGTAGGCTCCCGACAGGATCTTGATCAACGTCGATTTGCCGGCACCGTTATGACCGAGCAGGCCGACAACCTCGCCGGCCTTGAGGTCGACACTGACAGTGTCGACCGCCTTGATGCCACCGAAGGCGATCGAGATGTCGCGCATCTCGACGAGCGGTGGGGTCTCGATGTCCCGGGCCGTGGCGAGGCTCATGACGTCCCTCCTCCCTCAGCTCAGCTTGCGACGATAGAGCCCGTCGAGCCAGACGGCCACGACCAGCACCACGCCGACGACGATGTTCTGCAGCGGCGTATCGACGCCGATCAGCACCATGCCCGATTGCAACGACTGCATCACCAGCGCGCCCAGCATCGCACCCGCGATCGTGCCGACGCCACCCGCAAGCGATGTGCCGCCGATCACCGCCGCCGCAATGACATAGAGCTCGTCGAGGGCTCCGGCCGAATTCGTCGCGGCATTGAGGCGGGCCGTGGAGATGCAGGCGGATATGCCGACAAGCACCCCCATCAACCCGAAGACCAGGGTCAGCACCTTGCGGGTGTTGACGCCGGAAAGCTGCGCTGCCTCGGGATTACCGCCGATCGCGAAGACATAGCGGCCGAACCGCAGCCGCTTGGTCAGGAAGCTCATCACGATGCCGACCGCCAGCGCCAACAGCACGGGAACCGCTAGGCCATGGCCGATGGTCAGCCCGCCCTCCGGCCAGACGAGGCCTCTGGCCTCGACCAGGCGGCGCGCAACGCCGGCCGGCAGAGGATAGGCATTGGCGACCATCACGGTGCCGAGCACCGCGCCGCAGCCAAGCGCGGCAATGGCGCCTTCAGCCCAGACCGGCCGCAGGCCGAAACCGAAGCGCCGCCGCCGGCGGCGGGCAAGCACGATCCCGGCAAGGATCAAGGCGCAGATCACCAGACCGATCGCCCAGGATGCACCCGTGCCGATCGCGCCTTCGATGCCGCCCCCAAGGGGGCGGAAACGCGTGTCCATCGGCGCGATGGTCTGGCCCTGCGTCACCCACCAGGCTGCGCCACGCCAGACCAGAAGGCCACCGAGCGTGACGATGAAGGAGGGGATGGCGAGATAGGCTAGCAACGCCCCCTGGAACAGGCCGAGGACGCCGCCGAGCGCAACGGAAACCAGGATGCTGATGAACCATGTGGCGGGATGCTCGAAGCCAAGCAGCTCCGGCAGCAGTCGCGCCTGGACCAGCCCGACCACCATGCCGACGAAGCCGAGCATCGAACCGACCGAGAGGTCGATATTGCGCGTCACGATGACAAGCACCATGCCGCAGGCCATGACGGCGATCGATGCCGTCTGGACCAGCAGATTCCAGAGATTTCGCGGAGTCAGGAAGGCTCCGTCGGAAAGCCAGTTGAAGCCGAGCCAGATCACCCCAAGCGCGGCGACCATGCCGATCATGCGCGGATCGAACTCGATCTCGCGCATGTGGTCGGCCACGCTCCTTGCGCCTGGCCCCGGCACCTTCTCAGAAACCGGGGCTGGAGCGACCTCAGTCACAAGCCTTGACCTTGCCGGCTGCGACGCCCTGGCAGACAGCGGCCTTTGGAGCCCAGCCCGCCTCGATCACCACACCGAGATTGTCCTTCGTCACCGGTACGGGCTTGAGGAAGAGCGCCGTCATCGCCTGCTTGCTCGGGCCCTGGTTCCAGCTTGCCGCACCCGCGATCTCGGTCAGCTTGGCGCCGCCGGCAAGCTTGATCGCGATCTCGGCCGCATTACGCCCGAGCTCGCGTGCATCCTTCCAGATCGTCACCGTCTGCGTCCCGAGCGCGACGCGGTTCAATGCCGCGCGATCGGCATCCTGGCCGGAAACCGGTACCGAGCCGGCGAGCCCCTGCGCGGCCATTGCCGCAATGGCGCCGCCCGCCGTGCCGTCATTGGCCGCGATCACCGCGTCGACCTTGTTGGCATTGCGGGTCAGGAACTGCTCCATGTTGCGTTGGGCGTTCGCAGGGAGCCAGCCGTCGGTAAAAGCCTCGCCGACATTCTTGATCTTGCCGGAATCGATTGCCGGCTTCAGAATCTCGACGGAGCCCTGATAGAGGAAGCCCGCATTCGGATCGGAGCTCGATCCCTTGATGAAGACGAAGTTTCCTTCTGGCTTCGCCTTCTGGACCTCGCGCGCCATCATGCGACCGACCTCGACATTGTCGAAGGTCAGGTAGAAGGCCTGCGGAATCTCGATCAGCCGGTCATAGCCGACGACCGCAATGCCTTCATTGACCGCCTTCTCGACGGCGGGCCGGATGGCCTGCGCATCCTGGGCCAGGACGATCAGGGCCTTGGCACCACGGGCGATCAGGCTTTCGACATCGGTGAGTTGCTTGGCGGGAGAGGATTGGGCATCGGCCGAGAGATAGGTGCCGCCGACCTTCTCGATCGCCGCCTTGATCGCGGCCTCGTCGGTCTTCCAGCGTTCTTCCTGGAAATTCGACCAGCTGACCCCGACGACCGGGCCCTTCGTCTGGGCAAAGGCAGGCGAGAATCCGCCCGCCGCCGCCAGGGTAACACCGGCGGCAAGCATCATATGTCTGAGCATGGCAATCTCCCGCGATTCCTCTGGCCGTGCGCTCTCTTGGGGGATCGCCTGGTCAGCGTCCGGAGCGCCTCACATTCAGAGGACAGCCTATCGCGAGAAAGGCGTCAAGCCACCCGCTTGTCGGGGGAGTCGCAGAGATCGTTGAGCAGGCAGCGGCCGCATTCGGGGCGCAGCGCCTTGCAGATGTAGCGACCGTGCAGGATCAGCCAATGATGGGCATGGCGGCCGAATTCCGGCGGCACCGCCTTCTCCAATCCCATCTCGACTGCGAGCACGGTCTTGCCCGGCGCGATGCGCAGGCGATTGGCGATGCGGAAGACATGGGTGTCGACGGCGTGGGTGATCTCGCCGAAGGCGATGTTGAGCACGACATTGGCGGTCTTGCGCCCGACGCCAGGCAGGCTTTCGAGCGCGGCACGGTCGGCAGGGACCTCGCCACCGAATTCCGCAATCAGCTTCTCGCTGAGCAGGATCACATTCTTCGCCTTGGTGCGGAAGAGGCCGATCGTCCTGACAAGCTCGCGCACATTGTCCTCGCCGAGCGCCACCATCTTCTGCGGCGTGTCGGCAAGCTCGAAGAGCTTGCGCGTCGCCTTGTTGACGCCCGCATCGGTTGCCTGCGCCGACAGCACGACGGCGACCAGCAACGTGAAAGCGTTGGTCGCCTCGAGTTCGCCCTTGGGCTCGGGATTGGCGGCCTGGAAGCGCAGAAAGATCTCACGGATGCCCGCCGCGCTGCGCGGTCTCGGTGTCGTGATCTTTGCCAGGCCCTGGGCGCGGCCCGCGGGCCTGTTCCGTTCGCTCATGTGGGCGTTATAATTACGCGATGAGCATCGGCAAGCACGATCGCGATGGATATGCCGGAGAGCGGATGCAGGTGGCCTCGGAGCGGCCGGTCTTCGACGCGACCATTACTCCGCATCGCTCGCTCGGCCGGAACGGCTTTCGCATCGTGATGACGCTCGTCTGCCTCGCCAGCGTCGTCTCCTCGATTCCCTTCGTCGTGCTGGGCGCCTGGCCCGTCGCCGGCTTCTTCGGCCTCGACATCCTCGCACTCTTCATCGCCTTCAAGGTCAATTTCAACGCGGCGCGCGCCTTCGAGCGCCTCGTGGTGACCCCGCTCGAGGTGCTGCTGCGCAAGGTTTCGCATCACGGCACGGAGGCAATCTGGCGCTCCAATCCAGCCTGGACCAAACTCGAGAAGGAGCGAGACGAGGATTACGGGCTGATGGGGCTCTCGCTGGTCTCGCGTGGCCGCAGCGTATCGGTGGCTGCCGCGCTCTCTCCGCAGGAGCGGGAGGGATTTGCGGACGCACTCGGCGCCGCGCTCGCCAGCGCAAGGCGAGGGACGGATTTCAGCGCGGCGTGAAGGCCGGCAACCTGCCGCACCCAGCAACCATGGCCCCTGCGCTGGTCATCAACCCTTGAAGGAGGCGGCATGAGTGATGACGAGAGGGAGATTCGCGCGCTCATCGAGAAATGGCTCACCGCGAGCAAGGCTGGCGATGTGGCATCGGTGCTGGAGCTGATGACGGAGGATGCCATTTTCATGGTCCCGGGGCAGGCCCCGTTCGGCAAGGCGACGTTCGCCGCGATGTCCGACACCATGAGCGACCTCAAAATCGAAGGGAGCAGCACGATCGACGAGCTGAAGGTCCTCGGCGACTGGGCCTTCGTGCGCAGTCATCTCGACATGACCGCAACATCTCTCGCCACAGGCTCATCGCGGCACAGGGCCGGCTACACGCTGACCCTGTTCAAGAAGGAGCCTGACGGGCGCTGGAAGCTCGCACGGGATGCCAATCTGCTGACCGAGATGGGCTGATCCGAGTGTGGCGGAAGCGGCAGGCGATCCACTCCAGACTTGAAGGGCTGTGGCCGGGATGCGAGCCGAACAGGCCGTCAGAGTCGCGACCTAAGGGCCGTCCGAGAACGTCCGGTGGATCGTCTCGAAGCTGGCGGCGATCTCCATGAAGACATCGGTCAGCGCGGGATCGAAATGGCGCCCTCGGTCGCCGGCGATGATCTCAACCGCCTGGGCGTGCGGGAGCGCCGACTTGTAGGCCCGCTCGGTGACGAGGGCGTCATAGACATCGGCGATCGCCATCAACCGCCCCGAGAGAGGGATCTCTTCTCCCTTCAACCCTCGTGGATAGCCGCTGCCATCCCATTTCTCGTGATGGCTATGGGCAATCTCCATGGCCAGGCTGAGGAACGAGCTCACTCCGCCGAGATGCCGCTCGGCCTCGGCAATGGCCTGCCGGCCCAACTCGGCATGCGTCTTCATCACGGCGAACTCGTCCGCGTCGAGCTTGCCTGGCTTGAGCAGGATGCTGTCGGGAATGCCGACCTTGCCGATATCGTGCAGCGGCGCGGATTTGTAGATCAGATCGACCATATCCGTGTCGAGCACCTGCATGTACAAGCCCCGATCGCGCGAAGCCCTGGCGAGGGCACGAACATAATGCTGGGTGCGGCGGATGTGGTTTCCCGTCTCGCTGTCCCGGGTCTCCGCCAGCGATGCCATTGCCAGGATGACTGCCTCTTTCGCCCGCACAGCCTCTTCCTTGGCTGCCCGGAGCGAGTTGAGGAGGGCGACATTGGTCATCGCGACGGCAGCGCTGTTGGCGATGCGCTTGAGCACGATGACGCTGGCTTCGGACGGCGGCTGCTTGCTTGCCCAATAGGCTCCGATTGCAGCGACGGGGTCCTCCGGTCGAACCGGAACCATGACGAGGCTGCGTACGAATGTCGGACGATAGGCCGCGTGCGGGATACGGCTGTCGGCATAGATATCGTCGATGACGACGACTTCGCGATGCCCCATCGCCCAGCCGGAAATGCAGGATTCGAAGGGAAAGCGCTGGCCCTTCCAGAGCGGCGCGATCGCATCCTCGTCGGCATAGTAGCATTGGTCGCCTTCGCGCAGGACGAAGGTGATTCCGTCTGCCCCGACAAGCCTTCGCGCGCTGCCCCGCACGATCGCCATGATCTCGTCGAGGCCCCGCGCCATCGACAGGCTCAGGGATAGCTCCTCGAGGTCAGTCAGCGGGACGTCGTAAGGGACGTCCTTGGGCGGAGCCCGCATGTCGCTGCCGAGGTTAAGCAGATGAGGCGGCTCGCTCATGGAACAGCTCGATGATTCGCGACATGACGCTAGGGAACCAAGGCCTACCACAAGATGGAGTACACGCCTTCACGTCGTCTTCGACATATGCAGGAATGTCATTAACAAGCAGTACAATACTGCCCCGACAGGAGCGCAGGTTTCAATTGCGGACCGGTGGCTATCTCAATCTTGCGAGCCAGATCGTGTGCCCGCCGCAGTCCGGGTCCTCGGCGACATGGGACAGGACGTCGAAGCCGTTCTCGTCGAGCAGGGCCCCGTACTCCGCCGGGGCCAGGCTGCCGTGATAGAGCCGCTCGCCCTCGAAGGAGCCGATTGCCTCGCCATGCCGGGGCCCGCTGGTGAACATCAGCGCCGCGCCCGGCGCAGCATGCTCTCTGAAGATCGGGAACATCGGCCGCTGGTCTTCGGGGGTGAGATGAAAGAAACTGTCCCAGGCGATCAGCCCGTCGAAGCGGCGCTTCAGTGAAAGCTTGCGCATGTCGCCGATCTGCCAGTCATTGGCCGGGAAGCGTTGCCTGCAGAGATCGATCAGAGGGGCCGAGGCATCGATGCCGGTCACGCGATAGTCACTCTCGATGAAATAGCGCGCAATCGGCTCCGCGGCGCCGCAGCCGATATCGAGAATCGATGCCCCGGCCGGAAGGAGCTGCAGTAAGCGATCAAGCCAGGCCTTTTCGACAAGCATCCTCGATCGTAGCTCGTCGAAGGCCCGGGCATGGCGCTGGTAGAGGCCGATGATGTCCTGGTCGGGACGGGACATGGTGGCAGACGGCTCGAATCGCGTGGCAAGGCCGCAGAGCTTGCCAGCTTTCGGGTGGAGGCGGCATCCTCCCGGCCCTAGATTCCCGGTCATGATCCATGACACGAGGCTCACGACCATGAACGCTCAGGTCCCGATGAAAACGGCAATGACACCCACCCGCTTCTCCAATGCCGTGCTCGCCCGCGCCGCGCAGGCCATGCCGGCGGAGGCGGATTTTCCCGCCGCTGCGCCCGGGTCCGACTACGATACCGTCCGGCGCATCCTGGCCTACATCACGGAGAACTGGCGCGAGCAGCCGACGATCGAGGCGATCGCGGACGCTGCCGGCGCGACCCCGACCGACGTGCACCATCTCTTCCGGCGCTGGTGCGGGCTGACCCCCAAAGCCTTTCTGCAGGCGATCACGCTCGACCATGCCAAGGGCCTGCTCGGATCATCGGCCAGCGTGCTCGACACGGCGCTGGAGGTTGGGCTCTCCGGCCCCGGCCGACTGCATGACCTCTTCGTCACGCATGAGGCGATGTCGCCCGGCGAGTGGAAGAGCGGCGGCGAGGGCCTGCGCCTCTCCTACGGCTTCCATGAATCCCCCTTCGGCGAAGCACTGATCGTCGTGACGGAACGCGGGCTCGCGGGGCTCGGCTGGGTCTCGACCAGCGTCGATGGCGGCAAGGTCGTTGGCGGCCGGGCGGAGGCCCTAGCCGACATGATGCGGCGCTGGCCGCATGCCGATTATCGCTTCGACCCCGCCTCGACCCGGCCCTATGCAGGCCGGATCTTCGACCCGAAGGCCTGGGCCGCCGAGACGCCATTGCGCGTCGTGCTGATCGGCACCGATTTCGAGGTGCGCGTCTGGGAGACCCTGTTGAAGATCCCGGTCGGCAGGGCGACGACCTATGGCGATGTCGCCTGCCATCTCGGTCGGCCAACGGCGGCGCGGGCGGTCGGCATGGCGGTCGGCAAGAACCCGATCTCCTTCGTCGTGCCCTGCCATCGCGTCATCGGAAAGTCCGGGGCCCTGACCGGCTATCACTGGGGCCTGACGCGCAAGCGCGCCATCCTCGGCTGGGAGGCAGGGCAGACCGGCGGGGTGACGGCCTGAGAGGCAGTTCCCTTACGCCTTCAGATACATGTCCCAGCAGGGCGCCAGCGCGACCAGCCGGCGCCCTTTCAGGGCCTCTGAGAAATGCGCGGCGATGGTTTCGCGCGCCGTCGTCAGTGGGCATTTCGGAACCAGGACGGCATCGACCTGTTTCAGGCTTTCCAGCGTTGGCGGATCGATCTCCGGCGTGGTCCGGCCGGGATCGACACCGATCGGCACGCCTCGCGGCGGCCTGCGGTCGAGCAGCTGGTTGAACGGATCGGTGAAATCGAGCGTGAAGAGGCTGTCGAGCCGGCGCCCATTGGCCGCTTCCCAGGCGCGAATCGCAGTGATGCCCTGCTGCACTTCGAGCAGCCAGGTCGCCTGATAGTCGATCTCCGAATAGAGGATGTAGGAGGGCAGCTCGCCGCGCTCGGCAAGATCGCGATAGCCCGCCTGCTGCGCCGCGTAATGTGCGAGCATGATCACCGCTCGTTCGGCGATGTCGGGCTTGACGCTGACCCGACCGAGCGGGCCGAGATCGGGCACGGCAAGCGCCTTGTAGTTCACCGCACCAAGGACCGCGCGCGCGCTGCGCTCGACGAAGATCAAGGCCGACGGCAGGGCAACCACCAGGGCCAGCACCGTCACGATCCTGCCGAGCCGGTCGGTGCGACCGCTCCATTCCGCCAGGATCACCAGAAGGACGGGCCAGAGCCCGATGAATTCGAGCGAGCCCGTGTTTTGGGTCTCGAACAGGGTCAGCGCCAGCAGAACCGCGGCGAACCATCCCAACGGCGAGGCCAGGAGCCCGTGCAATCGGGCCCGGGAAAGCTTGCCGCCCTCCAGCCAGGCAGCATAGGCCAGCGCGACAAGCAGCAGCAGGCTCGGCCCGACGACATTGAACTTCACCGAAGCGACGGTGAGAAAGCGCGGCAGCAAGGCGCCGGTGTTCAGGCCGAGCAGGGTCAGGATGTCATCGACATAGGCGCGCACGATGCCGGTCACGAAATCGAGCGGCGCGAGCACGGCAATGACCAGCGCTGCGGCGACGGACGCGTCGCGCAGGCGCATCCGTCCGGACAGAACCGCATAGCCGACGAGGAACGTCCCCGACACCGCTCCCGTGACCTTGACCAGGAAGAGGGTGAGCATCAGCAGGACGACAAGCCCCACTTGCAGGCGGCGCGCCTCGACGAAGAGGAGTGTCGACACGAGCAGGTAAAGCAGGAGGCTGATATGGCGGTTATAGTGCCCGAAGCCATCGAAGCCTGGCATCGGATACAGGCTGTGCAGGTTGATCGGCAGCGACGCGAACAACAGGAAAGGGAGCAGCAGGGCCAGAGCCTGGCCACGCGAGCGCTGCCCGACATGGGCAGCAATCAGCGCCATCATTGGCAAGGCGACCGGCAAGATGCCCCAGTTCGCCAGCAGCATCGGCTGCGCCTGCGGAAACAGGGCGTGGAGCCAGGTCACAAGATAGTAGCCGAGAGGGCCGACAGGAGCGAAAAAGTCGATATTGGGCAATTGCCCAACCTCGATGCGTTGCGCAGCATCGAGATAGATGTTCGTGTCCCAGTAGTTGGGCCCCAGCGGCAGGCGCAGGGGCAGCATCAGGCCAATGACAACCGCTGCTGCGAACGCGACCAGCCAGATCATCGGTGCTCCAGCGAGCCGACTTAACATCTGCACGACGCCAAGCGCGGAGCCGGGCCTTCTGCCCTCTCTCATGTCCCCAACCGTCATGCCCAGATCCTTGGCCTCACAGCCAACATGACAGAGAAACCTTACTCGTATCCTGCACAAGCCAAGGCCAATGCACTCTGCGGTCGAGTGAAGGGGCCCGCGCCCGGCGATCTCGCGGCGGCCATGTGCAGCGCCGAGCGGGGCTCAGCCAACGAAGACGGTCCGAAGCATGGCGCCGCCGACGACAGCGGCCGGCCGCAGATCGTTATCATCCGTCGCGGAGAGGACTGATCTCCGCGAAGCGGGCAGGCAAAGCGAAACCCAGTCCGAGCGGATCGTCGGCCTCGATAATGAAGGCGCCCTCGCCTGCGAGGTAGCTGAGGCCGCCGACCTCGACGGTGACCGCTCCCTCGGCGGGATAGGCAGCAGGCCCGAGGACACGCCCCGAGAAACGCCCGCCTGTGATACTGCGGAAACTCCGTGTCCGCCCCAACCCGACCAGCCCCTTGGCGTGGTCGAGCGCCATGCGGGCGGTCACGCCCGAGCCGGTCGGTGAGCGGTCGATCTGCTGCTCGGCGAAGATGCAGAGGTTGAAACTGGTCTCGCCCGGTCCGGCCTCGTCGGTCACGATCGTCCCGTAGAGAAAGCCGAGATCGGGCTCGGTGGGATGCGTGATCGGCGCGCCGGCCCGCACAATGTCGGTGAGGGCAGCAGCAGCCTCGGTCAACTGCTCGACCGGGGTTTCGAAGAGATCGAGCCCGAAGCGTGAAGCCGGAAGGATGCAGTAGAAGGCTCCGCCATAGGCGATGTCGGTCGTGACGCTTCCGAAGCCGGGCACCTCGACCACACGGTCGCGGGCATGGACGAAGGCCGGCACACTCTCGAAGCGCACCTCCCCGACCTTCCCGTCGGCGACGTCGCAGGCGAGCCGCAGCAGGCCGCAGGGCGCCTCGATGGCAAAGTGCGTGACGGGCTCGACCGCTGGCACCAGGCCGCGCTCGATCGCATAGCGGCCGAGCGCGATGGTGGCGTGGCCACACATCGTCGAGTAGCCCTCGTTATGAGTGAAGAGCACGCCGAAGGCAGCCTCGGGATGGCTCGCCTCGACCGGAATGACACCGTACATTCCGGCATGGCCGCGCGGTTCCAGCATCATCGCACGGCGCAGCTGATCGTGGCTGTCGCGCGCCTGTCGACGCTTGTCGAGAATCGTCGCGCCGGTCAGCTCGGGATAGCCACCCGTAACGATGCGCACCGGCTCGCCGCAGGTGTGGTAGTCGAGATAGCTCAGGCGCATTGGCGCGTTCCCCTCACTCATAGGGTGGTTTGGGTGTGAGACGCGGCGGATCGCAGCCGCGCCGGCCGCAGGTCTCGGCTGCGACCTCTGCCGCGAAACCCATTGCGGATGCGGCAACGCTGTCTGACAATCCGCGCAGTCCTGCTCCGAGCTCGCCCGCCTGCGCGAGCGAAGCGAGAAATGCGCCGATGAAGCTGTCGCCGGCGCCGATCGTGTCGACCAGCTCTGTAACCGGAACGAAGCCGCGGACAGTCTTTTTCCCTGGCCGTTCGAGCGCCGCTCCGCGATCGCCCTCGGTCAGCAGGATCGCTGAAACGCCCCGGTCGAACCAACGGCGCAGCGGCGCAACGTAGCCGCCGGGATAGAGCCAGTCGGCATCGTCCGTACTGAGCCGGATGAGGTCTGACAGAGCCATGCGCTGCTCGATGGCGGCAAGCGCCGCCTCCCGATCCGGCAGCGCCGGCGGCCTGATATTGACGTCATAGCTGGTGCTCAGGCCGGCGGAGCGCGCCTGGCGCAGCAGCGTCAACGCCGCGTCCCCGGATGGGCCGATCGTCGCTCCGAACGAGGTGACATGCAGATGGCCAAAACCCGTGAGGTCGGGCAATGGCGGAGGCTCGGCCAGTGCCGTACCGGCGAGGTGGAAGTGATATCGCGCCCCGCCATCGACCCCAAGCGGGGCAACGACCGCCAACGGTGTGGGAGCATCGCTCTCAGCAACGAAGCGCCGATCGATCGCCTCTGCCACAAGCCGGGCCTGGAAGCGCCGCCCCGTGACGTCGCGCGAGAGCGTCGCGCAATAAGCCACGGAGGTGCCGCAGCGGGCGAGCGCCAGCGCCGTGTTGAAACCGGATCCGCCCAGCACGCACTGATAGCGCTCGCCGCACCCATCCTCCGGCACCAGATCGGCGAGCGCTTCGCCGAAGACGAGGACCGCCCCCTGGTTCACAGAAGCCCGCGCTTCGCCAGATTGCGCATCAGATGCGAGGCGCCGAAGGTCCAGGGTTCGCATTCATCGGTGCGGCGCATGCAATTGACGAGCGCTCCCAGTTCCGGCGCGGCAATCGTGACGATGTCCCCATATTTGTGGGTGAAGCCGCCGCCCGGCGTGTCGCGATCCTTGATCGGAGCAAACATGGTGCCGAGATAGAGCGCCGCGCCATCGGGATACTGATGGTTGCGATTGAGCATCTGCGCAGCAAGATCAGCCGGGTCGCGGCTGATCTTTGCGATCGAGGACGAGCCTTCGAGCCTGAAGCCGTCCTCGCCCTCGACCGTCAGCGTCACGGTTGTCCTGCGGACATGGTCGAGCGAGAAGCCGGCGTCGAAGAAGCGGATGAAGGGACCGACCGCTGCCGCTGCATTGTTGTCCTTGGCCTTGCCGAGCAGCAGCGCCGAACGGCCCTCGACGTCGCGCAGATTGACGTCATTGCCGAGCGTTGCTCCGACGATGGCGCCGGTCGAGGCGACGATCAGCACGATCTCCGGCTCGGGATTGTTCCAGGTCGAGGCCGGGTGCAGGCCGGCATCGACACCGGTGCCGACGGCCGACATCGGCGGCGCCTTGGTGAAGATCTCGGCATCCGGCCCGATACCGACCTCGAGATACTGGCTCCAGGCTCCCTGCTTGATCAGCACGTCCTTGAGATGCATCGCCTCGGGCGAGCCGGGCTTCAGCTTCGAGAGATCGTCACCGATGAGCTTGCCGATCTCCTCGCGGATCGTGGCGGCGGCGGCCGGGTTGCCCCGCGCCTTCTCCTCGATCACGCGCTCCAGCATCGAAACCGCGAAGGTCACTCCGGCGGCCTTGACCGCCTGCAGGTCGAGCGGTGCGAGCAGCCAGGGCTTCGTCGCATCGCGACGCGAAGGCGGCGTGTTTGCAAGGATGTCGGCGAGCGTCCCGATGGGCTGGCCCTTGGCGGCGCGCAGGGCGGCTGCGGGATCGGCCGTCTCGCAGAGATCGCGCATCGTGGCGAAGGCAGCGGTGATATCCACAAGTTCATCACCGCGCAGAACAACGACCGCGGGACCGGCGACGTCCGGGCGCCAGACCCGGCCAGCGAGCGCGGCGGCTGCGGCGTCCGCCGGCAAAGTGTTCCGTGGCGTCAGGGCAAGCTCGGGCATGATCGATCGTCCGTTGGTGGAATTGTCACGTTGAAAGTCGCAGGCGAGAACAGCCGCTTCGCAGCCAATGTGCAAGAGTGCAGGGACGCGGATCAGACATGGCGCACATGTCGTGCGATTGTCATTGAAACGTCACCTGTTCTTCATGCTAGCTTGCGCACCAACGACAAGAGCCGCCCGCACGAGCGGGGCATAAGGGAGAGATAGATGACATCCAGATCGCGCTTGATGATTTCGGCCGCGGTGTTGACGCTGGCCGGTGCGGCTCCGGCCGTCGCGCAGACAGAGATCCAGTGGTGGCATGCGCTGACCGGCGCCAATAACGACGTTGTCGTAAAGCTGGCCGAGGAATTCAACGCCTCCCAGAAGGAATACAAGGTCGTTCCGGCCTATAAGGGCTCCTATCCCGACACGCTGAATGCCGGCGTCGCCGCCTTCCGCGCCGGAACCGCGCCGCACATCCTGCAGGTCTTCGAAGTCGGCACCGGCACGATGATGTCGGCCAAGGGCGCGGTGAAGCCCGTGCACGAACTGATGAAGGAAGCCGGCGAGCCTTTCGATCCCAAGGCTTATTTGCCGGCGATCACCGGCTACTACTCGACCGCCAAGGGCGACATGCTCTCCATGCCGTTCAACTCGTCGAGCATGGTGATGTGGTACAACAAGGACGCCTTCAAGAAGGCGGGCCTGAACCCGGACGCCCCGCCGAAGACCTGGCCAGAAGTCTTCGAGGCCGGGAAGAAGCTGAAGGCCGCCGGATATGACAAGTGCGGCTTCACCAATGCCTGGGCGACCTGGGCCAATATCGAGCAGTTCGGTGCCTGGCACAACATCCCGATCGCGACCAAGGCGAATGGTCTCGATGGTTTCGACACCGTCCTCAACTTCAACAGCCCGCTCTTCCTGAAGCACTGGACCAACCTGGTCGAGCTGCAGAAGGACAAGACCTACGATTACTCCGGCCGCACCAATAACGGTGAAGGCCGCTTCACCTCGGGCGAATGCCCGATCATGCTGACCTCGTCGGGCTTCTTCGGCAACGTCAAGGCCAATGCCAAGTTCGACTGGGCCAACGCCGCGATGCCGTACTATCCGGAAGCGGCCGGGGCACCGCAGAACTCGATCATCGGCGGCGCTTCGCTGTGGGTGATGGGCGGCAAGAAGGCTGACGAATACAAGGGCGTCGCCAAGTTCTTCACCTTCCTGTCCGATGTCGACCGCCAGGTGAAGCTGCACACCGAGTCCGGTTATCTGCCGATCACCAAGGCCGCCTATGCCAAGGTCAAGGACTCGGGCTTCTACAAGGACAAGCCCTATCTCGAGACGCCGCTGCTGGAACTCAACAACAAGGAGCCGACCGAGAATTCGCGCGGCCTGCGCTTCGGCGGCCTGGTCCAGATCCGCGACATCTGGTCGGAAGAGCTCGAAGCGGCGCTGAACGGCCAGAAGACACCGAAGGCTGCGCTTGACGCCGCCGTCGAGCGTGGCAATCAGGCACTGCGTCAGTTCGAACGGACCGCCTCGCGCTGAACCGGCTACGATCCAGAGCCGGGGCATTCCGCCCCGGCTTTTCTCTTGCTTCACGGGCTGCATGCAGAAGAACGCCTATTTCCGGAGCCTGACGATCCCGCTCCTGCTGCTCCTGCCGCAGCTCGCGATCACGGTCGTGTTCTTCTATTGGCCCGCAAGCCAGGCGGTCTGGCAGTCCTTCCTGCTGGAAGACGCCTTCGGGACGTCGACCCAGTTCGTCTGGTTCGAAAACTACCAGAGCCTCTTTTCCGATCCGGGTTACTTCAAGGCGCTGCGCAACACCGCGATCTTCTCGACCTTTGTCTGCGTGTTCTCGCTCTCGATCGCGCTGCTCTTTGCCGTCATGGCCGACCGCCAGATCCGCGGCGCGGAGATCTACAAGACCCTGCTGATCTGGCCCTATGCCGTGGCTCCCGCCATTGCCGGCGTGCTCTGGATCTTCATGTTCGATCCCTCGCTCGGCATGCTCGCGCGTGGACTGCAGAACCTCGGCATCGCCTGGAATCCCCGGCTCAACGGCAATGACGCCATGACGCTGGTCATCCTCGCCGCGACCTGGAAGCAGATCAGCTATAATTTCCTGTTCTTCCTCGCCGGGCTGCAATCGATCCCCAAGAGCGTGATCGAGGCGGCGGTGATCGACGGCGCGCGGCCGATGCGCCGCTTCTGGACCATCATCTTCCCGCTGCTCTCGCCGACGACGTTCTTCCTGCTCGTCGTCAACATCGTCTATGTCTTCTTCGACACCTTCGGCATCATCGACACGGTCACTGGCGGCGGGCCTGCGGGCGCGACCGAGACGCTGGTCTACAAGGTCTATTCCGACGGCAAGGGCGGCTCCAATCTTGGTGGCTCGGCGGCACAATCGGTCATCCTGCTCGTGATGGTCATCGCCATGACGGCGGTGCAGTTCCGCTTCATCGAGCGCAAGGTGAATTACTGATGGCCTCGGTGCTCTGGAAGGAACTGACGGCCGAGGATCTGCGTCACAAGGCGGCGAAGGATGCGATCGTCGTCCTGCCCGTGGCCTCGATGGAACAGCACGGGCCGCACCTGCCGGTCGGCGTCGACACCATCCTGTGCGAGGGCGTCTGCAAGGCCGCGGCCGAGCGCCTGGACGAGGCCGATGTCGTGGTCGCCCCGACGCTCTGGTGCGGCATGGCCGAGCATCACATGGCCTTCGGCGGCACCTTCACCTTCGACATCCCGACCTATCGGTCCGTGCTGCTTTCGCTGCTCAGGAGCATCGAGCGGCATGGCTTCCGCCGGGTCGTGATCGTCAATGGCCATGGCGGCAATATCGCCGCGCTCGGTGCATTCCTGCCGGATTTCGCCCGCGAGACCGGCCTGCGCATCATCGCGACCACCTATTTCGAGCTGGCGCAGACTGCGATGCTGCCCTTCATGCAGGATCAGACCAGCGTGATGCATGCCTGCGAGATCGAGACCTCGATGATGATGGTGCTGGCGCCGGAAACGGTGAAGCAGGAGCGGCTGGGGCAGGCCTTCGGCATGCTCGGCGCGGATCCGCGTGGCCTGATGCGCCCGACCGTCGCGCGCTACCGCCCCTTCCGTGAGATGACGGAGACCGGCGTGATCGGCGATGCGCGGCGCGCGACGCCGAAGAAGGGCGAGGAATTCCTCAACGCCTGCGCCGAGGCGCTCGCGGCCTTGCTGCGCGACGGGGAGGCCTGGCACTGATGGTCGAGAACCGCCGCTTCGGCGACATCGTCGCCTATATCATCCTGACGATCGGCGTGCTGATCGTCGCCTTTCCGGTTTGGCTGACCTTCGTCGCCTCGACCTGGGATGCTGCGACCATCATCAACGGCCAGCTCCCGCTCTATCCTGGCCCGCATTTCTTCGAGAACTACTACCGCATCCTCTTCGTCGGGACCTCGGGCTCGACCCGCGAGCCGGTGGCCGTGATGATGTTCAACTCCTTCGTGATGGCGCTGGCCATCGCGTTCGGCAAGATCTTCATCTCCGTGCTCTCTGCCTACGCAGTCGTCTATTATCGCTTCCCGTTTCGGATGGCGGCATTCTGGATCATCTTCGTCACCCTGATGCTGCCGGTCGAAGTCCGCATCTTCCCGACCTTCAAGGTCGTCTCCGATCTCGGCATGCTCGATACCTACCAGGGCCTCGCCGTGCCGCTGATCGCCTCGGCGACCGGCACATTGCTGTTCCGGCAGTTCTTCATGACGATCCCCGACGAACTGCTCGAGGCCTCGAAGATCGATGGCGCCGGTCCGTTCAAGTTCTTCAAGGATACGGTGGTCCCGCTCTCGCTCACCACGATCGCGGCGCTCTTCGTCATCCAGTTCATCTATGGCTGGAACCAGTATCTCTGGCCGCTGCTGGTCACCACCAAGGATTCGATGCAGACCATCGTCATCGGCATCCGCAAGATGATCACCACGGCCGATGCGCTCACCGAATGGCAGCTCGCCATGGCAACCGCGATGCTGGCGATGCTGCCGCCCGTCTTCGTCGTCATCGCCATGCAGCGGCTCTTCGTGAAGGGCCTGGTGGAAACCGAGAAGTGACATTGCGTACCGGCAGCCCGGCCCGCTGAGCCGATCGCCGATTATCCGTTACCGACTGACCAAGGAACCCAATGGCCCAGGTTACTCTTTCCAGCGTCAAGAAGGTCTATGCCGGCGGCGTCGAGGCCGTGAAGGGCGTCTCTTTCGACATTCCCGATGGCGGCTTCTGCGTGCTGGTCGGCCCCTCCGGCTGCGGCAAGTCCACTTTGCTGCGGATGGTGGCAGGCCTGGAGACGATCTCGTCCGGCGAAGTCTCGATCAGCGGCAGGGTTGTCAACCAGATCGAACCGGCGGACCGGGACATCGCCATGGTGTTCCAGAATTATGCGCTCTATCCGCATATGAGCGTCTACGACAACATGGCCTATGGCCTGCGCAACCGCGGGACGCCGAAGGACGAGATCGAGAAGCGGGTCAAGGAAGCAGCCCGCATCCTCGCGATCGAAGGCCTGCTGGAGCGCCGGCCGCGCCAGCTCTCGGGCGGCCAGCGCCAGCGCGTCGCCATGGGCCGCGCCATCGTGCGCAAGCCCCAGGTCTTCCTGTTCGACGAGCCGCTCTCCAATCTCGACGCGAAACTGCGCGTGCAAATGCGCGTCGAGATCAAGAAGCTGCAGCGGGCGCTCGGCGTCACCGCGATCTATGTCACGCACGATCAGGTCGAGGCGATGACGCTCTCCGACAAGCTCGTTGTGATGAATGGCGGCCAAGTCGAGCAGATCGGCGTCCCGGCCGAGGTCTATCGCAAACCGGCAAGCCGCTTCGTCGCGACCTTCATCGGCTCGCCGCCGATGAACCTGCTGCCGGCAGCCATCGACGGACCCGGCATCGTTGCGCTCGGCGACGCGCTCCTCGAAGCGCGTGACCTCAAGCAGAACCTTGCATCGGGAACGAAGGTCGAGGTGGGCCTGAGGCCGGAGGATATCGAGATCGCGTCCGAGGGCCAGGCCGGGGCCCTGCCCTTCGATGTCGAGTTCATCGAGGAGCTGGGCGCGACCCAGCTCTTCCACGGCAAGCTTGCCGGACAGCCCTTCGTGATGCAGGCCGCAACCGGCGATGTCGCCGCCGAGGCCAAGCGCCTGTGGATTTCGGTCGACCCCGACCGAGTCCACGTCTTCGATGCGCAATCGGGCGTCCGACTCGGGCGCGAATAAGAGGGATAGACCGCGGACGATCTCCAGCGGCCGGAAACAGCCGCTGGATGCGCTGCTCAGCCCGCCGACCGTTCTTTTGCATCGCGCTCGTAGACGGCGAGGAATGCCTTGCCCATCAACGAGCTTTCGCCATCGATGGCTTTCCGGAGCACCGCGCCCCGGATTGCCTGGATCCCTCGATCCTCGGGCGCTGCTGAACTCGCGAACTCGGCAAGATGAACGGCGAGGCGCGTCTGGCCGTCCTCGGCCAGCGCCGCGGCTCGCTCAGCCAGTTTCTCGGCACCACCCGCAAGCCGAGCCAGTTCGGACGCAAGATCAGCGTTCTTCGCCGGCTTCAGGTTTGCGGGGTTTCCGTCAAACCAACCCGCATAGAAATGGTAGATCCCCCGGACCAGAAATTCGGGGTCATCATATTTCGGCACGAGATAGGGCTTCGCCAGATAGGCGGCCGGTACCTTGACCGCGCGCAGCACCTCGTCGAGCGTCGCACTCTTGTTCATCAGCGCCAGGGTATCGCGAACCAGATGCTCAAGCGCTTCGGCCCCGTCGCGCAACACCTGCGCTGCCCGGCCCTCCCCAACAATGACCGGGCCATGTCCGGGGATCAGGATGTCCGGCTTCAGGCGCTCCATCCGGCGCAGGGCGACAGCCCACTCGGCTGCATAGCGCTGGACCTTGCGCGGATTGCCTGCATTCGGGAAAACCCAGATTACGAAGTCCCCGCTCGCCAGCACGCGCCGCCGCGGCAGCCAGACGAATGTGGCATCGTCGGTCTCGCCGCGCCCGTGGATGAGTTCGAGCTGTTCGCCACCGATCGCAAGCGATAGCGTGTCGTCATAGACGTCATCGGGACGCCGCTGGCCTATCGGATAGACATAGTCCGGCTTGTTGAACTGCTGCCCCTGCACGATGCTGTTGAAGCCATGGGAGGCTTCGTATCGCTCCATCCGGCGCGCGACGTTGCGATGAGCCACGATTCTCGGCCGCGGCCTCGCTCTCGCATCGGCCTCCTCGTCGATGACCTTGATGCCGCTGGTGTGGTCGATATGGCCGTGGGTATAGATCACGGTGTGGATGGGGCTGTCGTCCCAGCTGCGGATCGTCGCGAGCGTCTGGGCGGCGGTGTCTGGCTTGGCCGTATCGATCAGGACAAGGCCTTCACTCGTCCGAATGGCCGTGACGCTGCCGCAGAAATAGGTGGTGTGGACGGTGATGATGTTCTCTGCCACCGCAGTGATGGCGCCGGCAGAGACCGCCTCGGTCCATTCTTCCATCTGCGCTGCGCCACTCCAAAGGCGCTCGAACAATGCGTCCTGCCGCATCTGAATTCCTCCGTCGACCAGAGCATGTCGATAGCACCGCTGGGGAGGAATGACAGGCCACGCACGCGCAGTCCTGACGCGCGATGTCAGCTATGGGTGAGGCGCGCGGTTCGCTGTCGCGGCAACGCGCTCCGGGCACGTGCAACCTAAGCCTCGGGCCCGCCCTCGATCTCGCTGGCCCAGGCCAGCGCCGCCTCGTACTCGATCGGTTTGAAGCAGCGGATCTCGACGAAGGGGATGACCGGATTGGCGATCGCCACCAACGTCTCGATCCAGCCCTTGTCGCTGATCAGGGCCTCACGCGGAAAGCGCCTGAGTTCCGACAGCTTGCTGAACCCATAGCGCAGATCCCTGGCACCCGCCCGGAGCGTGATATCGTGAAAGCCGGTCAGATCGACCAGAACGCCGATCTTCTCGTGCCGGGTCAGCCGTGCGTCGATATCGGCGATCACACTGTCATAATCCTCCACGGTCAGCGTGCCGGAGAGGCGGTAGGCCGCGACATGATCGGGCCCAGCGAGGATTTCGAACATGGACGTCATCCTTTCGCTTCAGACAACGCAGCAGGCCCGCCGCGGTTTCGATTGCTGCCATTGCGCGGTCATGCGTCGTGGTTAGTCTCGCCCTCCACAGGAGGAACGCAGCATGAGCGATGAACTCGTCTTCTACACCCACCCGATGTCACGCGGCCGGATCGTGCGCTGGATGCTGGAGGAAGTCGGCCAGCCCTATCGCACCGAGCTGGTCGGCTTCGGCCCGCCGATGAAGGCGGCCGCGTACAAGGCGCTCAATCCGATGGGCAAGGTGCCGGCCCTGAAGCATGGCGACATGATCGTCACCGAATGCGCCGCGATCTGCGCCTATCTCGCGGACGCCTTTCCCCAGGCCGGGCTGGCGCCGGCACCGGGCAGCAAGGAGCGCGGCCCCTATTATCGCTGGCTCTTCTTTGGCGCCGGCCCGACCGAAGCTGCGGTGACCAACAAGATGCTTGGCGTCGAGGTGCCACCGGAGAAGACCGGCTCGGTCGGCTATGGCTGCTTCGCCGATGTCATGGACACATTGGAAAAAGCGGTATCGCAGGGCGAGTATCTGGTCGGCGACAGGTTCAGCGCGGCCGATGTCTATCTCGGCGCACAGATCGGCTGGGGCCTGCAATTCGGCACGATGGAGCGGCGGCCGGCCTTCGAGGCCTATGCCAAACGACTGCAGGCCCGCCCGGCAGCGATCCGCGCCAATGAGATCGACAATGCGCTGATGCCGCAGCAGCAGCCGGCGGCGGAATAGGCGTCGTTCCACGCTGAGTGCATGCCAAACCCGGCCTCTGGCCGGGTTGTTGCGCAGCGGCGCATCGCCTAATCCTGCGAGAATCGGCCGGCTATCTTGCTGGCCTCTCCCATCTGCGAGACGGGACGTTCCGGGCTGTGCCCGGCAGCAGGCAGAAATGACCGACACATTCGACATTGCCCGGCCGCGCCACGGCATGGGTTTCTATCCCTTCGTGGCGATGATGGCCGCACTGATGGCGACAAACGCGCTTGCGATCGACGCCATGCTGCCGGCCCTGCCCCAAATGGGCGAGACACTCGGCATTGCCGAGCCGAACGACCGGCAGTGGATCGTCACCAGCTATCTGCTCGGCTTTGGTGTGGCCCAGATCATCTACGGCACGCTTTCCGACCGCTTCGGCCGACGGCCCGTGCTGCTGACCGGGCTCAGCATCTATGTCGTCGCCAGTGTGTTCGCTGCCTTCTCCGGCTCCTTCGAGATCATGATGGCGGCGCGCGTGCTGCAGGGCGTCGGAGCAGCCGCGACGCGGGTGCTCGCGGTCTCGATCGTACGGGACTGCTATTCCGGCCGCGACATGGCCCGCGTCATGTCGCTGGCCCTGATCGTCTTCCTGGCCGTGCCGATTCTGGCGCCCTCGATCGGCCAGGCGATCCTCTGGGTCGCACCCTGGCGCTGGATCTTCGGCGTTCTGACCGCCTTCGGCGCCATCGTGATGCTCTGGACCGCAATGCGCCTGCCCGAGACGCTGCATGAGGAGGACCGTACGCCGATCAAGTTCGCCAGCATCGTCTCCGCCTTCCGCACGGTGCTGACCTCGCGCATCGGCGTCGGCTACATGCTGGCGATGACCTTCGTTCTCGGCGGCTTGTTCGGCTTCATCAACTCGGCACAGCAGGTCTTTGTCGATGTCTTCCGGGCGCCGGAATGGTTCACCACCATCTTCGCCCTGATCGCCGCATGCATGGCGGTCGCGTCACTGCTGAATTCGCGCATCGTCGGCCGACTCGGCATGCGCCGGGTCTCGCATGGTGCATTGCTCGGCTATATCACGCTGACCAGCCTGCATGCGGTGCTGGCCCTTGCCGGCAAGGAAACGCTCTGGCTCTTCGCCATCATGCAGGGTGGGACGATGTTCTGCTTTGGCCTGCTGGCGCCGAATTTTGGGGCGATGGCGATGGATCCGCTTGGCCATGTCGCGGGTACGGCCTCGTCCGTCCAGGGTTTCATCACCACGGTCGGCGGAGCACTGCTCGGCTTCTATGTCGGCCAGCATTTCAACGGCACGGTCGTGCCGCTGACACTCGGCTTCTCACTCTGCGGGCTCATGGCGCTCGCGGTGGTTCTGGTGGTCGAGAAGGGGCGGCTCTTTCACCCGGCGCCGGGGCGCAGCTAGCGGCCTGCCCTCTGGGCGCGGAACGTCGTTCCAGGCCGGGCACGCGCGGGTCGCAAGCCGCCGGTCCGTCAGGCCCGCTTCGTGCGCTTGGACGCTACGGTCTTGGGCCGTGCAGCCTCGGCGATCGCGGCGGCCTCTGCGTCTGCGGCTTCCTTCGCCAGCCGCAGCGCGCGCAAGCGCGCGGTCTTCTCCGTGACGGCAACCTGGGCGGCGCGCTGCGCATCCAGCCCACGCTGGGCTTCCTGCCGCTTTTGCTCGGCCTTCTCCAAATTCGCCTGGGCCCGGCGCTTGGCTTCGTCGGCCGAGAGTCCTTTGGTCGACATGGCAGTCCACTCCTTCACGATTGCCGCCCGGTTGGCGGCACTCACAGCGACGCGCCCTATCGGTAGCGCGCATCCAGGCGCACTGGACTGCGTCGAGCAGACCCTTGCGCCGGCATCGTCAGGCTGGCCTGAGCTCAGGCTGCCGCCGGTGCAAGACGCGGCGGACGAACAGGCTTGGCCTTGGGCTTCGGCGCTGCGATCAGTCCTTCGCGCTGAGCCTGCTTGCGCGCCAGCTTGCGTGCACGCCGAATGGCGTCAGCCTTCTCGCGAACCCGCTTCTCGGACGGCTTCTCATACGCCGCACGCCGCTTCATCTCGCGGAAGACGCCTTCGCGCTGCATCTTCTTCTTCAGGACGCGCAGCGCCTGGTCGACATTGTTGTCGCGAACGAGAACCTGCATCTCGGGCTCCTTTCAGAAAAGAAAAAAGGGCCGGGTAATCCCGACCCTTCGTCCAACCGTGCTGCGTATCGTCCTGAAAGGGGGGCGCCAGTACATCCGTGGTCGCCACTCGATTCGGAATGCTACGTTTGCACGGTCATGCAGATCACTCGGCGCGAAGATTGTCCGCGGACATCTTGCCAGAGCGCTTGTCCTGGACGAGCTCGAAGGTGATCTTCTGACCTTCGCGGAGCTCGCGCAGACCAGCACGCTCGACAGCGCTGATGTGGACGAAAGCATCCTGACCGCCATCATCGGGCTGAATGAAGCCGAAACCCTTAGTCGAATTGAACCATTTAACAGTGCCGGTGGCCATGACGAATTCCTTCTCGCAAGGCATTAATTCGCGTGAGACGACGCCTCACACGGTGTTCGATTTTGAGCGGGAAGTTCGTCAGCTAGCGCGCCATTAGCGCGGGGGCCAATTCATTCGGCCTAAGATCGATGCCCCTATATGGGTGATTGTGACCAATTTGTCAATGCAACCTGTCGTCGAAGCAGGACCGCAGCCTTGCGTGCCCCTGTGCGGCCATCGACCCCACCCAGACACAGCGCGAGCTCACGACGCCTCTTCGAGCCCTTCGGGCTGCCGCTGAAGCAGCCGCAGCGGACGCCCTTCACCCGATCAGCCCGACCATGCCAACCACGACCGGCCCCATCAGCGGCAGCAGGACGTTCGAGATCGCATAGGTCACGGTGTAGCCGATCACCGGCGTCGAATTGCCAGCGAGGGAGACCAATGCGCTGATCGACGGGGTGCTGCAGTGCTGGCCAGCGATGGCTCCGAGCAGGATCGGAGCCTCGATCTTCAGCAGGTAATGCCCGATATAGAGAGAAGCCAGGGCCGGCAGTGCGGAGACGAGAATCGCCAGGACCGGCAGCACCAGCCCGTACTGCTTGAGCAGCGCGAAGGCATCGGGCCCCACCGACAGACCGATTGCGGCGATGAAGGTCGCCAGGCCGAAGTCCTTCATGAACTCCGCAGCATGCAGCGGTATCGCGCCATAATGCGGGCGATGCATGTGGAGCCAGCCGAAGACCAGGCCGGAGACGAGCGCACCACCGCCGGTCCCCAGCGTCAGGTTCAGGGCGCCGACCCTGAAGCTCAGTTCTCCCAGCAGGAGACCCGCGACCACTCCCAGCCCGAGCATCACGAAGTCGGTACTCGAAGTCGCCGGGAGCAAGTGGCCGAGCTCCGGGGCCGCCCGCGTGATCGCGTCCTCGGAGCCGTAGAGCGTCAGGACGTCGCCCTGCTCGAGAACGGTGCCCGGCAAAGCCGGAACGATATGCCCGAGCCGCCTGATGCGCGAAATGAAGACACCGCGCCGCTGTTCCGCGCTCGCCAGCCGACGAAGATCCCGAATCCGGCGCCCCATCACCTCGCTACGGACGAGCACGACCTCGCGCTCGACGAGTGGCACGTTGTCGCCTGCCGGCATCGGCACCTCGGCGCCCAATCTCTCGCTGATCGCGATGACGGCGCGGCGGCGGCCGAGCACGAGGACAACATCGTCGGCCTCCAGCACCATGTCCGTGGTTGCCTTGGTAAAACCTTCGCCGCGGCCGACCTGTTCGATGGTCACAACGCCATTGACGCTGTTTTCGAAGGCGCCGACGCTGCTTCCCGCAATCGGCCCGGCATGGAAGCAGCGGGAGACGATCTCGGGCACGCCGTTCTCCTTGCCCGCGTCGTCCTCGGCTCCCAGTTGTTTTGCAAGCGCGGCGGATTCCTCGCGCACGTCGATCCGCAGCAGCAGGGGACCGATCTGCGTCGTGAAGACGACGATCGCCACGAGGCCGAAGAGGTAGGTGACGCTATAGGCCGTCGCCATGTTGGATTGCAGCCGCGCCACTTCGGCTGCCGGCAGGGCCAACCGGGCGATCGCATCCGAAGCCGTCCCGAGCACAGCCGATTCCGTGGCCGAGCCGGCGAAGAGCCCCGACGTGGTGCCGGGATCCAGGCGGAACAAGATGATGGCCGCTGTGAGCAGCAGCAGGACCGTCCCGACCTCGACGAAGGACAGGATTCCGTAGCGCCAGCCACCACGGATATTGTTGAAGAACTGCGGTCCGGCCGTAAACCCGAGAGCGAAGATGAACAGCGCAAACGCCGTGTTCTTCAGGTCCGCGCTGATGGTGACACCAAGCTGCCCAAGGGCCAATGCGACGAAGAGCGTGCCGCAGACACCGCCGATCTGAACGGGGCCAATTCTGATCTTTCCGATCAAATGGCCAAGAGCCAGCGAAATGAACAGTGCAACAACCGGCTGTTCAACAAATGCCACGATGGCCCCCAGTTCCAGAGCAGTGGTCGACGGCGACTATTCGCTGCCCGCTCCTACTCTGCAAGAGCCGCGATCGCCGGTGCGGCACTCGTCTGCGGCACATCGAGGTCGTCCACTCATTGGCCAGTGCCAAGTGAAGTCGCGGCACGTCGACGATTTGGATTGACTCCAAAGCAAGTTCATCCCTAAATCGTGCACGATCCAAGATGCAGGATAATAGGCATTGAACGGGGCGCGAAAGATCGAACGGGTCGTCCTTGGCGACCAGGTCTATGAGGCGATCAAGGAACGCATCCTCGATCAGGCCTATGCGCCGGGCGAAAAGATCAATGTCGATGGGCTGGTGCGCGAACTGGCCGTCAGCTCGACGCCGATCCGCGAGGCGCTGACGCGGCTCGTCGCGGAAGGGCTCGTGTCGGCCGTCCCCTTCGTCGGCTTCGCGACCGCGGCGCTGCCCGATCGCAACTATTACGAGGACGTCTACAGCTTTCGCAGCGTGCTCGAGCCTTGGGCCGCGGCAGAGGCCGCCAGGCGGCGCCCGGGCGCCGATGTCATCACGGCGCTGCGCGACGCCGTCGCGGTCATGATGGCCGATCCGCCGTCCCGCGAGTATCGCAGCCACCGCGCGTTCACCGAAGCCGATGACCGCTTCCACCGCCTCATCCTGACAGCGGCGGGCAATCAGGTCGCGCTGAAGAGCTATGACGACCTGCGCTTCCATCTGCACATTTCACGGCTCTACCTCAGCCGCGAGCAGGATGTCGGGATCACCCATGCCGAGCATTTCCGCATCATCGATGCGCTCGAGACCGGCGATCCCGAAGCTGCCGCCGAGGCGATGCGACGGCATCTCGAGGGCTCCCATGAGAGGCTGATCAAATAGGCCGCCCGTCAGAGGCAGCTGTGCAAGAACCACCATAACATCCGGGAGGATATGATGTTTCTACGACGCCTTGCCGCTGCGAGCCTGATCGCAGGCAGCTTCCTCGCGACAGCCGCCCAGGCACAGACCCTGCGCTTTGGCCATGCGAACACCACCACCGAGATCGCCGGCGAACTGTTCCAGGAATTCGCCGATCGCGTGAACAAATCGACCGGCGGCGCCGTCACCATCAAGGTCTTCCCGGCCGAGCAGCTCGGCAAGGAAATCGACCTGTTCAAGCAGGTCAAGGAAGGCGCTCTCGACATCTCAGCGCCCTCGATGGCGGCCGCCTCCGCGCTCGTACCCGCCCTCGAGATTCCGAGTGCGCCCTTCCTCTGGAAGGACTGGAGCGAGGCCGAGGCGATCATTCGCTCTGCTGCCTTCGACCCGATCTTCGACGAGCTCCGCGACAAGCATAGCATCGTCCCGGTCAGCCGCATCTGGTACTGGGGCTGGCGCAACATGACGACGCTCGACCGCGCGGTGAAGAAGCCGGAGGACCTGCAGGGCCTCAAGATCCGCGTGCCGGAAAGCCCGGTCTGGGTCGAGATGATCAAGGCCTATGGCGCCTCTCCGACGCCGGTCCCCTTTGGCGAGGTCTACACCGCGCTCCAGCAGAAGACGGTCGACGGCCAGGAAAACCCGATCCCGACGATCTTCTCGCGCAAGTTCTATGAGGTGCAGGGCTATGTCGCGATGACGAAGCACATGCTCCAGAACAACATGATCGTCATCAACAAGGACAGCCTCGCCCGGTTGAAGCCCGAGCATCGCGAGGTCCTGTTCGCCGAAGCCGCCCGCGCCTCGGCCCTGAACACCTATCTCCAGCAGAAGCGCGAGGCCTCGATGCTCGAGGACATCCGCAAGTCCGGCCGCTCCAAGATCGTCGAGGATGTCGATCGCGACGCCTTCGCCGCCAGGTCCAAGGTCGTGGCAACCGCGATGGAAGGCCGCTGGGGCAAGGCCCATCTCGACAGCGTGCTCGCCGCCATCGGCGCTCAGCGCAAGCGCTGACCGGCATGACCGGGCTCGACCTGATCCGGCGGCTCGACGACTGGTCGAGCCGCCTGGAGAACGCCTTCCTTGCCGCGCTGCACGGCGCGATCGCGACGCTGGTCTGCGCCGCCGTCGTCTTCCGCTACGCGCTGAACGATCCGCTGACCTGGTCCGAGGAACTGATCCTGCTGCTGTTCGGCTGGATGATCTTCCTCGGCATCGCCAACGCCTTCCATGCCCGGACCCACATCATCATCGATGTCGTGGTGCTGTTCGCCCCGCGCTGGCTCTGCACCCTCTTCGGCGTCGTGGCGCTGCTCGCGACAGCGGCGGTTCTCGGCACGCTGACCTGGTTTTCCTGGCGCTATCTCCAGCGCGAACTGCCGAACCTGACGCCGATGCTCGGCATTTCGGCCGGCTGGACGGTGGCGCCGCTCTTCGTCGGGAGCCTGCTGTCGCTGCTGCATCTCCTGCGCAACCTGATCGACGAAGGCGTCACCGGCGCACTCTGGTCCGACATCACGACGCGGGACTAGCGGCATGGTCTCCATCCTTCTCCTGACCTTCGCGGTCCTGCTCGTAGTCGGCACGCCGATCTGGGTCGCGATGGCGGGCTCGGCCCTGCTGACGATCTTCATCGAAGGCGTGCCGCTCACCGTCGCCGCCCAGCGCATCGTGGCCGGCGTGCAGTCCTTCCCCCTGCTGGCGATCCCGCTCTTCACGCTCGCCGGCTCCCTGATGAACGCGTCGGGCATCTCCGAGCGGCTCTTCAGCTTCACCAAGGCACTGGTCGGCCATATCCGCGGCGGGCCGGCCCATACGCTGGTCGTCGGCGAGGTCTTTCTCTCCGGCATCTCCGGATCATCCGTCGCCGATACGGCCGCAGCCGCACGGGTCTTCGTGCCGCAGCTCGAACGCATGGGTTATCCACGTGCGTTTGGAGCGGCGCTGTCAGCGGTTGCCGGCACGCTTGGCCCGATCATCCCGCCGTCGATCCTGATGGTGGTCTATGCCTGGCAGGCCAATGTCTCGCTCGGCAGCCTCTTCGTCGCCGGCATCATTCCTGGCCTGGTCATGGCCGGCTGCATCATGGCGACCATCGCCATCCTGGCGCTGCGGCGCGACTTCAAGCCGGCCGGCTCCTTCTCGTTCCCGAATCTCTGGAAGGAGTTCAAATACGCTTCGCTGGCGCTGCTGATGCCGGTGCTGATCATCGTCGGCTTCCGGGCGGGGTTATTCACCGCAACCGAGATCGCCGGCGTCGCCGCCGCCTATTCCCTGGTTGTCGGCATGTTCATCTACCGTTCGATCAAGCTTGCCGACCTCCCGGCGATCCTGATCGGCACGGCGCGCGAGACGGCGGTGGTCATCGCCATCGTCGCCGCGGCCTCGCCCTTCAGCTGGATTCTGGCCATCGAGCAGGCGCCGCAGCTGGTCACCAGCTTCATGACCTCGATCTCGACGGATCCGCTGGTCGTTCTGCTGATCCTGAACATCGCCCTGCTGATTGCCGGCATGATCATGGAGACGATCGCCATCATGATCATCCTGGTGCCGATCCTGCTGCCGCTGCTGGCCGCGTTGCAGATCGACCTCGTGCATTTCGGGATCGTGCTGCTGGTCAACCTCGTCATCGGCCAGGTGACACCGCCCGTGGGCGTGCTCTGTTTCGTCGCCATGGCGATCACGCGCGTCAAGCTCGGGGCCCTGCTGCGGGAGCTCTGGCCCTTCCTGATCGCGCTCGTCGTGGCGCTCGCCATCATCACCTATGTGCCGGCCCTGAGCCTCTGGCTCCCCCGGATCGCCGGTTTCTGAGAGGATCATCATGACCAGGATTGCAGAGGTTGAGGTCGTCGAATTCTCGTTCAAGAGCAGAAATCTCGGCCGCTCGGCCGAGAATGCCCGGGCGGTCTACAATGTCGGATACAAGCCGAATTCAGAGCTCGAGCTGACCAAGTTTGCGATCGTCATTCGCAGCGATGACGGCGCCGAGGGCGAATATGTCATGCACTGGGGCGGAACCCGGGCCACGATGGCGCAGACACTCTCGCTTGCGCCCAACCTGCTCGGCCGCAATCCGGACCACCGCGAGGAAATCTGGAACGACATGAAGCGGGAGCTCCGCCAGCATGACGGGATGGGGATCGGACCGATCGACATCGCGCTCTGGGACCTGGCGGGAAAGCGCTTCGGCGCCTCTGTGTCGCAATTGCTCGGCGGCTTCCGCACGCGGCTCAAGACCTATGCCTCGACCTATCACGGCGACCGCAATGGCGGGCTCGACAGCAAGGAGGCCTTCTCCGACTTCGCCGAGGCCTGTTACGCACTGGGCTACCGCGCCTTCAAGCTCCATGGCTGGCATGAGGGCGACGCGCGCGAGGAGGCGGCAAACGTCCTGCATGTCGCCAGGACGGTCGGTGATCGCATGACTTTGATGCTCGACCCGGCCAATGAGCTCAGAACCTTCGCCGACGCACTCTATGTCGGGCGGGCCTGCGACGAGGGGGGCTATTTCTGGTACGAGGACCCGATGCGTGACTGTGGCGTCTCCGCGTTCGCCCACAAGAAGCTGCGCGAGATGCTGAAAACGCCGATCCTGCAGACCGAGTATCTGCGCGGCTTCGAGCCCAAGGCCGATTTCCTGATCAATGGCGGCACCGACATGCTGCGCTCCGATCCGGAATACGATCTCGGCATCACCGGCGCGATGAAGATCGCCCATCTCGCCGAGGCCTTTGGCGTCGACGTCGAGATCCATGCCTGCGGGCCTGCGCATCGCCACTGCATGGCCGCGACTCGTAACACCAATTTCTATGAGCTTGCGCTGGTCGGCCCGGATTGCCCCAACGCCGTGCCACCGGTCTACACCTGCGGGTACAGCGACCAGCTCGACGGTGTCGACAAGGATGGCTGTTTTCCCGTGCCCACGGGGCCAGGCCTCGGCGTGAGCTATGACTGGGATTACATCCGTGCCCATCAGACGGGGCGGGAGCTGTTCAAGCTCTAGATGCGTATTGGGAGGGCCGGCCTTTTTCGGGCTGGCCCTGGTCCTTTCTACCGCCGCCTTGGGGCGACGGGCATGCCGGGAATCGTCTTCAGTCCGGATAGAGAGATAGAGATTCGCATTGGCTCGGGAGGTGACGCCGCCGATCGCCCTCCCGCAGAAGGCGGAGATCAAGCCGTCTTGAGGTTCACCGCCGAGGACTTGCCGGTCTTGCGATCGGCCTCGAGATCGTAGCTGATCTTCTGGCCTTCGTTCAGGCCGCGCAGGCCCGAGCGCTCGACAGCGCTGATATGGACGAAAATATCGCTTCCGCCCGCGTCAGGGGTGATGAAACCATAGCCCTTGGTCTCGTTGAACCATTTCACGGTACCCGTGCTCACGTGCTATCCCTTCAGTCACTATTCAGGTTGGCTCATGCCAGCCCGGGGACCACTGTAGGGTCGAAAATACGCATGTGGCAATGATGCCGTTAAAAACCGCGTCGGCGCCCGCAAAACGCCCCAATGCTCAGGAGCGTCCGCCGTCGACGGAAAGCACCTGGCCGCTGATCCAGCCGGCCTGTTCGCTCAAGAAAAACAGCGTGGCATTGGCGATGTCCTCGGGCGTACCGAGGCGTCGGGTGTGGATGCTCTCGACCAGTTTCTTCTGGCCGGCCTCGCCATAGCTTTGCCATTGCCGTTCCGTTGCCGGATTGGAGCGCACGAAGCCGGGCGCGACGGAGTTCACCGTAATGCCATGCGGGCCGAGCTCCCAGGCGAGCTGCTTCGTCAGCCCGACCAGCGCGTGCTTGGCACTGGCATAGGCCTGGATGCCGGTGAGGCTCGGGCGCAATCCCGCACCGGACGAGATGGTGACGATGCGTCCATAGCCGGCCTGCTTCATCACCGGTGCTGCGGCTTGCGCCAGGAAGAAGGCGGCATCGACATTGGCGGCGAAAATGCTGCGCCAGTCCGCCTCGGGAATCTCCTCGATCGGCCGCCCGACCTGGCCGCGCACCCCGCCCGCCGCATGGACGAGCAGGTCGAGCGAGTCGTTTTCGGCCGAGATCGTGCCAAGCAGATCGCGCGCTGCGTCCGGCGTCGCGAGATCGACGGCATGAAACCTGGCCCCGATCTCGGCTGCGGTCTTCGCGACCCCCTCGGCATCGATATCGGCGAGATGCACCCTAGCCCCGGACCGAGCCAGGGCGGTTGCGATGGCTCGGCCGATGCCCTGGGCAGCGCCTGTGACGAGGGCTACGCGATTGTCGAAGCGGAGTTGCATTGGTCGATCAGCACCTTCAGCATATCGAACGAGAGTGGGCGCTCGCCGTCCTCGACCTCGTGGATCAGTCTCACCAGCGTCTCGATCGTCGGGGTCGGAATGCCGGCCTCGCGCCCGAGGCGCGCGATGATGCCGATCTGGGGATCGACCTCGGTCTTGCGCTTGCGCACGGCAAGGTCGCGCCAGATCCCGGAATGCGTCTTGGCCGTCTTCGAGGTGTAGTCGGCGAGCCAGGCGATCGCGGCGATCTGCGGATATTCCGGCCGGCCCGGCGCGAAGACCATCGGATCGAACTCGCCGAAGCCGAGCGAGGAGACGCCACGCGCCGCCGCGACCGCACCGACCTCCCGCCCGAGTTCGAGCCAGACGGCGAGCCGCTTCGGATCGGCGAAATTCGCCGACATCGAATCATCCGTCAGCGCCGTGGCAAACAGCATCGCCCCGTAGGCGAGCTTGCCCCACAGATAACCCCAGATATTGCTGGTCAAAATCGAGTCGGGCTCGAAGAGCAGCATCAGCTTGTGCATTTCGAGGGCGCGCGGCGTCATCGCGCCATCGATCTCGCCCACGACGACAGCACCGCGGTTGCCGTAGAGAATCTCGCCCGGCCCGTGCCAGTCCGCGCCGAAATTGACGAAGCAGCCCATGGTCCGGGCCTCGCCGACGTGCCTGGCAATGGCCAGTTCGTTGAGGCCGTTCTGGGCAGAGAGCACGAAACCGTCCTCGGCCAGATGCGGGGCGAGCGCGTCGAGTGCCGTTTGCGTGGCGCCCGCCTTCACCGCGAGCACGATGCGCTTGTAGGTTCCTGTCAGCTCCGCCGGCGTCACCGCGGGCACGACCTGGCGAAATTCCTCGATCGGCCCGCTGATCGCGAGGCCCGTCGTCCGGCAGGCTTCGACATGTTCGGGGACGACATCGACGAGCAGGACAGGAATGCCCGCGCGCGCCCAATAGGCTCCAAGCGTGCCGCCGATCGCGCCCGCACCCCAGATGACGATCGGCTCAGGCGTGCTCACGCAGCCGCCTCGAGCTGACCGGCGACTTCGACATCGCGATGGGTCGCGACATGGATGAAGCCATCGGGCGTCACCCAGCCACGATACATGCCCGCGGAATTATAGGGCGCGACGATGCTGCCATCGGCACCAATCGCGACCAGGCCAGCCCCGATCCTGTGCTCGGTGAGCTCGGCTATCGCCCGGGCGGTCGCCTCCTCGAGGCTCAGGCCGGCATAGGCCATCAGCGAGGCGATCTCGTGCCCGACGCAGTAGCGGATGAAATATTCGCCCTTGCCCGTACCCGAGACCGCGCAACGCCCGTCGCGCGCATAGGTACCGGCACCGATGATCGGCGAGTCGCCGACACGGCCGGCCGGCTTGTTGGTGTAGCCGCCCGTGGAGGTCGCAGCAGCGAGATGGCCCTGGGCATCCAGCGCGACCGCACCGACCGTGCCGTGCTTCTCGGCCTCGCTTGCTTCGGACATGGTGCCGACAAGCTCGCGGATCTTCATCGAGGACAGATTCTTGCGGCGCCGCTCGGTCGAGAAATACTCGTTTTCGACCATGTCGAGCCCCTCCGACTCGGCGAAGCTGTCCGCGGCCGTGCCGGCCAGGAAAAGCGGATCGCCGCGGCGCATCAGCACCTTGGCGGCGCCGATCGGGTTCCGGATGCGCTTGACGCCGCAAAGGGCGCCGGCGGCCAGCGTCTCGCCATCCATGATGGAGGCGTCGAGCTCATGCTCGCCATCCGCGTTGAACGCGGCCCCGTGGCCGGCATTGAAATGCGGCGAATTCTCCATCACCAGCACCGCGGCCTCGACCGCATCGACGGCCGAGCCGCCCTTGCTGAGAACGGCCCAGCCGGCGCGGAGCGAGGCGGCGAGATCCGCCTTGGCCTCGGTCCACTCCGTTTCGGTCATCTCGGCCTTGGGCAAGGTGCCACAACCGCCATGAATGGCCAGGGCAATAGGTGAGATTGTCATGGGTAATCCTGGTGCGTTTCCCTCTCTCCCGCAGTGGGAGAGGTCGAACCGTGTAGTCGGGAAAGGGGAGAGCAGGCGGCGGGGCACATACCCCACCTACTGGCCTTGCGGCTAGTCTCTCCACGCATGCCCGATACTCGTTCGGCGCGTTTTTATACCGGTTCCTGCATATTTGCAGGAACCGGGCGAGCGAGGCCGAAGCCTCATTTCTTGGCGGGCTTGATGTCCATGGCGAGCGTGTCTTCATCCACGCGCGGCTTGATCACGACCTTGTCCTTCTGCATGGCCCAGGCCGAGCCGACGGCGACGATCGGCAGACGTGGCCGGTCCTGTGCGACGATGGCGTTGGCATCGGAGAGGAACTTGTTGCGCTTGGCCTCATCCATCTCCACCGCCGCATCCTCGATCAGCTTGTCGAGCGCGGCGTTCTTGTAGCCCAGCACGTTGAAGGCGCCGAGCTTCTTGGCCGGATCGTTCGAGTGCACCACCGAGGAAAGCGTGTAGTTTGACTCACCGGTCAGCGTGCCCCAGCCGGACATCGACATCGAGAAATCACCGCGCAGGCGGGCCGGGAAGAAGACCGCGCCCGGCTGGGCATTGGCATTCACGTCGATGCCGATCCGCGCCAGCATCTGGGCGATGGACGTGCCGACCTGACGGTCGCCGGGAAGGCGGTCATTGGTGAACGAGAAGGCGACCTTGAAGCCGTTGGCGTAACCGGCCTCCTCCATCAGCTTCTTGGCCTTGGCGAGGTCAGGCTTCAGCGCCGGCAGCGACTTATTGTAGCCCGCGATATCCGGCGTCACGAGCTGGTTCACCGGCGAGCCGAGACCTTCCATCGCAATCTCCGCCAGGGACGGGCGATCGATGGCGAGATCGATCGCCTCGCGCACCTTGACGTCCTGGAGCGGGTTCTTCGGCAGCGGTGAGCCATCCTTGGCGCTGACCTGCGGGGACTTGTCCCGCATGTCGAGCTCCATGTTGAAGACATAGACCGTGTCGACCGTCGTGACCGCGAGCTTGGAGTCGCGTTTCAGGGTCGGCACGTCGGATGCCGGCGCCCGCACGATGATATCGACCTGCCCGGCCTTGAGCTGGGCGACGCGGGCGGCGTCGTTCGGCAGCTCCTTGCGCAGCACGCGGGCCCAAGGCTCCTTCTCGCCCCAATAGCCGTCGAAGCGCTCCAGCACGAGCTGGTCCTTCGGCGTCCAGGACACGAACTTGTAGGGGCCGGTACCGACCGCTGCCTTACCGGTATTGAAGGCCTCGTTGGCGTTGTCCTTGGTCAGTCCGGCCGCCGCCTTGTGGGAGACGATGAAGAGGCGGATGAAGTCGTTCGGCAGGTTCGGGGCCGGCCCGTCGGTGACGATATGGACCGTCAGCGGATCGATGATCTTCACCTCCTTGACGCGGCGCACATAGATCGTGGTCGGGTTCGGCCCGGCGACCACGGGGATGCGCTCGATCGAGAATTTCACATCCTCGGCGGTGAAGTCGGAACCGTCATGGAACTTGACGCCCGGGCGCAGCTTGAACTCCCAGACCGAAGGCTCGATCGCCTTCCAGCTCGTCGCAAGCCGCGGCTCGATCTGCAGCTTGTCGCCCGACCAGGTCAGCGTGTCGAAGACATGCTTCAGCGCTTCGGCATGGGTGCCGGTCGCGGTGAAGTGCGGATCGATCGATTCCGGGCCGGCGCGAACGCCGATTGTAAGCGTCTGCGCTAGGGCGACCCCGGAGACGGAGGCGCTGAGTGCGGCCGCGAGTCCGAAGATGCGGACGGTAGTGGCAAGCTTCATGACGAATTCCCCTGTTTTGTTTCGGTAAAGGCCGACATGTCGGCCCTCCCGCTGGTTTATTATGTGGCCTCGGCGGTGGCAGTCGGCCCACGCAACGAGGCGCCCTGGTGTCACTTGATTAGGCGATCCTGACTCGACTGTTGTTCTCAATTGGCGCGGTACGGCAGTGAAGACCCACCACCATCCCGCAATTCTTTGGAAGAACGCTTCGCCCGACCCGGTCTATGACTGGGGCTCGAGATCCGCCGGCCACACCGGAGAGGCAATGACGAGCTTGTCCATCAATTCGCAAAGCTGGCGCTGCTCGGCCTCGGTCAAGGCCGAGAGCATGGCGCTCTGCTGCTTCACCATCAGCGGCATGGTCTCCTCGAAAATGGCGCGTCCTGCAGGCGTCAGGCGCAGCACGAAGCTGCGCAGGTCGTCCCGGTCCGTCTCGCGCTTGAGCAGGCGCCGGGTCAGCAGCTTCTGGATGGCGCGGCTGAGCGTGTTCTTCGGCAAACCGGACGAGGCCACGATGTTCTTTGCAGCCACACCCTCCTTCAGGCCGACCGCGTAGAGGGCGACGAATTCCGGGCGGACCAGGCCGTAGCGGGTCTCTATCCAGCGATAGACCGGATCGTTGAAGCGGAAGGCGACGAAGTTCAACCGGAACGACAGCCAGCAGGGATTGTCCCAGAGCTTGGTGACGGTGAGCGGGTCGAGATCGCGCAACGCCGCTTCGCGCTCATGGTCGAGACGCGAGAGTGATGTGGGGGCGCGGCGCATGATGAGCTCCCGTTTAGTTCCAAATGGAACTTGACGACGTTCTGACTGGGAGTCAAGGATGGCGCACTGCCAGAGAAAAGCAAGGAACGGGCCGTGCGTGTCGCCGAGATGAATTGGATGCAGATCGAAGCGCAGGCCCAGCGGGATGACCGCTGTGTGCTGCCGCTCGGCTGTGTCGAGCAGCACGCCTATCTGAGCCTCGCCACCGACGCGATCCTGGCAGAGAAAGTGGCAGGCGATGCGGCCGAGCCGCTGAACGTACCCGTCTTCCCGGTGCTGGCCTATGGCATGACGCCAGGCTTCGTCGCCTTCCCCGGCACCGTCTCGCTGCGGATGAGCACCTATGTCGCGCTGATCGAGGATATGCTGGAGGCCTTCTACCGCTCCGGCTTCCGCCGCATCGTGCTGGTCAACGGCCATGGCGGCAATGCACCCGTGATGACCTTCTGCACGGAATGGATGGGCCGCCGCCCCGATGCCAGCGTCAAGCTGCATGATTGGTGGGCAGGGCCGCGCTTCCAGGCGGCGGTGAAGGCGGTCGATCCCGCTGCCTCGCATGCCTCCTGGATGGAGAACTTCCCCTGGACCCGGCTCGACGGCGTCGCCATGCCGGATGCAGTGAAGCCGCCCTTCGATCGCGCGCTCTACCAGGCCTCGAACCCGGCGAAGAAGCGCGAGATCCTGGGCGACGGAAATTTCCACGGGCGCTACCAGCGCTCCGACAACGAGATGCTCAGCCTCTGGCAGGTCGGCGTCGAGGAGACGCGGGCGGTGATCGCGGAGAACTGGCCGTGACCGCAGGCGCCAGGCGCTTCGTCAGATGCTAGGGCACATCCTCGGGCGCATCGTCCAGGCTCTGCTGGTGATGCTCGTCATGTCGGCGCTGGTTTTCGTCGGCGTCTACGCCATCGGCAACCCGATCGACGTGTTGATCGGGCCCGATGTCAGCCAGGAGATGAGACTCGAGACGATTGCCCGCTACGGGCTCGATCGACCGCTCTGGGAACAGTATTTCACCTTCCTTGGTCGTGTGCTCCACGGCGATTTCGGCCGTTCCTTCGTCTTCGGCATGCCGGTGCTGGAACTTATCCTGTCGCGCCTGCCCGCGACGCTGGAGCTGACGCTGGCTGCCGTATTCGGAGCGGCCCTGATCGGCGTGCCGGCCGGCATCTATGCCGGCTACAAGCCCGACAGCCTGCTCGCCAAGATCATCATGGCGATCTCGATCCTCGGCTTCTCCGTACCGACCTTCTGGATCGGCCTGGTTCTGATCATCACCTTCGCAGTCGAGCTGCAATGGCTGCCTGCCGGTGGCCGCGGCGAGACCGCTTCGCTTTTCGGCGTCGAGTGGAGTTTTCTGACGTTGAACGGGCTCAGCCATCTGCTGCTGCCGGCCCTTAACCTCGCCTTCTTCAAGCTCGCCCTGATGACGCGGCTGGCCCGGGCCGGGACGCGCGAGGTGATGCTGACCGATACGGTGAAATTTGCCCGAGCCGCCGGACTTTCGGAATGGACCGTCCTGCGCCGGCATGTGCTGCGCCTGATCGCGATCCCGATCGTCACCGTCTTCGGGCTCGAATTCGCCTCGACGCTGGCCTTCGCGGTCGTCACCGAGACGATCTTTTCCTGGCCCGGTATCGGCAAGCTGATCATCGACTCCATCACGTCGCTCGACCGGCCGGTCATGGTCGCCTATCTGATGCTCGTCGCCTTCGTCTTCATCACCATCAATTTCCTGGTCGATCTGACCTATGTCGCGCTCGATCCGCGCCTGAGAAAGGCGCGCGCGTAATGAAGCAGGCTTCGCCCCTCGCCCGATTCTGGAACGAGTTCCGCGAGAGCAAGGTGGCGCTCGCAGCCCTCGTCGTCGTCGTGCTGATGATCGGCGTGGCGCTCCTAGCGCCCTGGATCGCGCCGCAGGATCCCTATGATCTCGCCAATCTCACCCTGTCAGATGCGCGCCGGCCGCCGGGCTATGTCGGCTCCGGCGGCTTCACCCATCTGCTCGGCACCGACGCGCAGGGCCGCGACCTGTTCTCGGCCATCCTCTACGGCCTGCGCATCTCGCTGCAGATGGGGTTGATCGCCGGTTCGCTCGCCTTCACGGTCGGCGTCACGCTCGGCATCACCGCCGCCTATCTCGGCGGCCGCTGGGAAGCGTTCATCATGCGCATCATCGATCTCCAGCTCGCCTTCCCGGCGATCCTGCTCGCGCTGGTGATTTCGGCCGTGCTCGGCCAGGGCAAATTCCAGCTCATCGCGGCGCTGGCAGCCGCGCAATATGCCTATTTTGCCCGCACGGCCCATGGCGCAGCCGCGGCCGAGCGCGGCAAGGACTATGTCGAGGCCGCCTTCTCGACGCCGCTGCCGGCCCGCCGGGTGGTCTGGCGCCATATCCTGCCGAACTGCCTGCCGCCCCTGATCGTGGTCGCGACGGTGCAGGTGGCGAGCGCCATCGCGCTCGAAGCGACGCTTTCCTTTCTCGGCGTCGGCCTGCCGGTGACAGAGCCCTCGCTCGGCATGCTGATCTCCAACGGCTTCCAGTACATGATGTCGGGCCGCTACTGGATCTCGATCTATCCCGGCGTCGCGCTGATCATCCTGATCGTCGCAATCAACCTCGTCGGCGACCAGATTCGCGACCAGGTCAACCCGAGGCTCAGGCGATGAGTGGCTCGGCCGAGGCAGTGCCGCTGCTCGAGGTCCGTGACCTCGCGACGCATTTCCACACCCGTGCCGGCGTCGTGAAGGCCGTCGACGGCGTCTCCTTCTCACTGAAGCGCGGCGAGGTCATGGGCCTCGTCGGCGAATCCGGCTCCGGCAAGAGTATCACGGGCTTCTCGATCATCGGCCTGATCGACCCGCCTGGAAAAATCGAGAGCGGCTCGATCCGCCTCGAAGGGCGCGAATTGATCGGATTGCCGTCCCGCGACCTGCGCGCAATTCGCGGCAAGATCATCTCGATGGTCTTCCAGGACCCGCTGATGACGCTGAACCCGGTCCTGACGATCGGCGCCCAGATCCTGCTGGCGCTGGAGGCGCATGAGAAGGTTTCGGCAGAAGAAGGGCGCAGGCGCGCCATCGCGGCGCTTGCCCAGGTCCGGATTCCGGAGCCCGAGGCGAAGGTCGATTTCTACCCGCATCAGTTCTCCGGCGGCATGCGCCAGCGCGTCGCCATCGCCATCGCTCTGCTGCACCGGCCAAAGCTGATCATCTGCGACGAACCGACCACGGCGCTCGATGTCTCGATCCAGGCCGAGATCCTGGCCGAAATGAAGGAGCTGGTGGCGGAGCTCGGCACGGCACTGATCTGGATCAGCCATGATCTGGCGACGGTCTCCTCGATCGCCAGCCGCGTCTGCGTGATGCGTTACGGCAGGATCGTCGAGACCGGGCCTGTGCTCGACGTGCTGACCAGACCGCAGCACCCCTACACCCAGTCGCTGCTCGATTCGCTGCCGTCCCGCGCCAAGCCGGGCACTTTCCTCGCCCGGGGCGGCGGTGTCCCCGATGCATCGCCGCCGGCACGCACCTCCGGTGCCTCACCGTCGCGTGGATCGAAGGCGGACGCCTCCTATTTCGTCATTCAGGACGTCAGCAAGCTGTTCCAGACCCCGCCCGGCATCCTGCGCCTGCTCGGCCAGAAGCTTGGACTGTCGCAACCGGGCCGTGGGGTCCAGGCTGTCGCTTCCGTCAGCCTGACCGTCCCGCGGGGGGAGGCGCTCGGCCTCGTCGGCGAATCGGGCTCGGGCAAATCGACGCTCGGGCGTATGGCGGCCGGCATCTATGCGCCGAACTCCGGCACGGTGCGGCTGGAGGGCGAGCCGGTGATGGGCGGCGGCGCGCGGCCGCACAAGAACACTACCCGGATCCAGACCATCTTCCAGGACCCCTTCGCCTCGCTGAATCCGCGTATGAGCATCGGCGACAGTATTGCCGAGGGGCCGATCACGCATGGCATCGTCACCAGGGCGGGGGCGGCCGAATATGTCCGGCAATGGCTCGCCGCCGTCGGGCTCGATCCCGCCTTCGCCGGCCGCTATCCGCATCAATTCTCCGGCGGCCAGCGCCAGCGCGTCGCGATCGCGCGTGCGCTCGCCATGCAGCCTGATGTCGTGGTCTGCGACGAGCCGGTCGCCTCGCTCGACGTCTCGATCCAGGCACAGATCATCAACCTGCTGATGCGGTTGCGGACCGAGTTGAACCTGACCCTGATCTTCATCTCGCACGACCTCTCGGTGGTGCGCCATCTCTGCGACCGGGTCGCGATCATGTATCGCGGCAAGATCGTCGAGGAGGGGCCAGCGGGCCAGATCTACGACAATCCGCGCCACGACTACACACGCAGGCTCCTGGCCGCCGTGCCGGTCCTGCCGACCGCCCCGCCAGCCTGAAGGACATCCGCCATGACCGAACCTGCTCTCGAACCCTGGCAATGGCCCGAGGAGGTCTGGCGCGACAAGGTCGAGCGCGTGCGCGCAGGCCGCAACCTGAAGCCCACGAAATGGAAGAACGGCGCGCGCTGCGCCGTCGCCCTCTCCTTCGACGTCGATCATGAGACGAACGAATTGCGCGATGGCGGCAAATCGGTCGGCCGCCTCTCCTGGGGCCAGTATGGCAACCGCGTCGGCATGCCGCGCATCCTCAGCCTGATGGCGAAGGAACAGATCCAGGCGACCTTCTTCGTGCCGGCGGTAACCGCCCTGCTCTATCCCGACGAGCAACGCCGCGTCATAGCGGAAGGCCACGAGATCGGCCTGCATGGCTGGATCCATGAGGTCAACACCGCCGTGCCGCCCGCGGCCGAACGCGAACTGCATCTGCGCTCAGCCGATACGCTGGAGAAGATCACCGGCGTCAGGCCGGTCGGCATGCGCACGCCGTCCTGGGATTTTTCGGAAGTGACCCTGAGCATCGAGCGCGAACTCGGCCTGCTCTACGATTCCTCGCTCTTTGCAGATGACGACCCCTACGAGATCATCGAGAAGGGCGAGCCGACGGGCATGGTCGAGCTTCCGGTCGAATGGATCCGCGACGATGCGGTCTATTTCAACATGAACCGCTTCCAGGCGCTGCGGCCCTACACGGCGCCGGAAGCCGTATTCGACATCTTCCGCCGCGAATTCGACCGCGCCCATGAGGAAGGCGGGCTCTTCCTGCTGACCATGCATCCCCATGTCATCACCTACCGCTCGCGCATCTGGATCCTCGAGGAGCTGATCCGGCATGCCAAGGCGAAGGGCGATTGCTGGTTTGCCAGCCACGCCGAGATCGCGCGCTATGTAAAGGCCGAGGCCGGGCTTTAGCCCGCACAGCTCGGGTCGGGCGGGGAGGAACCCTGCCCGATTTCGGCCGTTTTCGGTTCATGGCGGGTTCAGTGCGCACGCGCGCTGATAGCCCGAGCCACTGAAACGGAAACGGAACTCATGACGCGCACGAAAAACTGGCTTCTGATCGGTACTGTCCTTCCCGGCCTGACCCTGTCGCATGGCGGCTTCGCGGTCGAACCGGCGCAGGCACCGATGAGATTAGCGCAGGCTCCTGCGCCGTCGGACGAAGAGCCCGGACAGCCGCGCCGGCCTCGCCCCCCGGGAGCCCCAGCCGCGCCCGGCGAGGCGCGCCCGCCTGGGGCCGAACGCCCGCGGCCCGCTCCCGGAGCACCCG
>NZ_JBFRGS010000007.1:0-368328 GCF_052115465.1 Allobosea sp. 2RAB26
CGACCCGTGCGACCCCGTGCGACAGCGGAAAGTACGGCGAAATCCGCGCCATCTGCGGCTCGCTCAGCAGGAACAAATCATCCATCACCGCCTCCTCATCAGAGACGGTGAATCACAGATCATTCCTAATTAATAGGTCCTGAGCCTAGCGGCGCGCGGCCTCGAGCCCGGCGGCCAGTGCGCTCGCCAGGGCAGCTCTCTGGATGGCCATGAACGCCGCTCCATCGATGCGCTGCGGGTTTCCCCCGCGCGCGCGTCGCACCCGTTCGGTCAGGGCCTGGGCAAAAGCCACCGGCTCGTCCGCGAGCGAGAAATTCGCCGGCAGGGCTGTAAAGCCGCGACAGGAGAGTGTCGTCGCCACGGCTGGCATGCCGAGCTGCATCGCCTCGATCGTCTTCAGCTGCACGCCGGTTCCGGCGCGGCTCGACAAGGCCAGCACATGGCAGGATTGGAGGAAGGTATTTGCGTCAGCGATGCGCCCGATCAGTCGCACCTGGGCGGGGACCGGTGGCATCTCCACCGGAAGGCGTCCGGCGACGGCAACCGAGATATCGGTCGGAAGGAGCGGAGCGACCTCGCGCAAGAACCAGTCGAGACCGATGAAGTTCGGCTGCCAGGTCCAGGTTCCGATCATGCCGATGTCGAAGGCCGGTGCGACCGGCTCCGCCATGGCGGCCGGCTGCGGGCCACTGCCCGAGACGAGTGGCAGGACCGCCGCCTTCCCTGCGGCAGGGCCGAGTGCGCGTCGGTCCTCCTCGGCCAGCGTCCAGATATAGCTCACCTCGTTCCAGAGGCGCGTCTCGACGGCTTCCAGCAACCTGGCCTCGCGGGCATAGAGCCAACTCATCAGCCCGGTGCCGGCATGCGCTGCATTCTGCCGGGCGGAGACATGCTCGATATTATGTTCCACCAGCACGCAGGGCCCGAGCGTGGTCAGCTCCGGAAAGGCGCCAGGCAGCATCACCGAGTTGAGAATCAGCGCGTCGAAAGGGCCGCGCGCCCTTACTGCCTCGACCAGTTTGCCGGCTCCGGCGAGCCGCAGCTTGGCGCAGGCGACAGGCAGGCCGTGGCTGAGCGCATATCCGAGCCATTGCAGCTTGCGGCTGGCGGGCGCGACCGCATTCTCGATATCGACGGCGCCGATCACCATGGCCTGAGAGGGGTCGGCCGGCACTTCGCCCGGGCGCAGGAAACCGAAGGCGGTGACCTCGTGCCCTGCGGAGCGCAGCGCATCGAGGATTGCGGCATTGGCGATCTCGAAGCCGGTATCGGGCCTTGCAACCGGGATCAGCGAGGTGATGAAGGCAAGACGCAACGGGGCCGATCCTGACGATAGGGATGGCCGTGAGAGAGGCGTCAGATGTTCGGTCGGGTCAAGTTCGGCGACGAACTATCCTGAACATCAGGTGTGAGAGTGTGCGCGCCGGCGCAGGATCGCCGACACCGAACCTTAAGCGGAGATGTGGCATGCTGGGGCACCATGGCTGACCCCCTCCATCATTCCGCCGGCAATTTGGAAGGCGCCTCGCGACGCCCCGCCATTCCCGGGTTCGATGCACCCGAGACCTTCGAGATCGTCGCAGCTTCGCCAGAGGCGGCGCTGCAAGGCGTCGAAAGCGTGATTTGCGTGCCGACCTTCAAGCGGCCGGAGCTGCTGGAGCGCACTTTGCGCTCTCTGGCCGCGCAGCAAGGCGGGCATGATTTTGCGATCATCGTCGTCGAGAACGAAGGCGTCGAACGCGCCGGCGCGGAGCGGGCGAGTGCCCTTCACGCTGCGGGGCTGTTCAAGGGATATGTCATCGTCGAGCCGCGACAGGGCAACTGCAAGGCCTATAATGCCGCCTGGCGCTGCGGGCTGACCCGCCTTCCCGCGCTGAAGCAGGTCCTCGGCATCGATGACGACGAGGAGGCGCTGCCGCTGTGGCTCGACGCTTTTCTGCGTGCTGCGGCAACTGCGCCGGCCCAGCTCTTCGGCGGCTCGGTGACCCCGGTCTTCGACGATCAATCGCGAGCCTGGCTAAGCGCACACCCGGTCTTTCGATCGCATTATGCTGTCTCGGGCGAAGTGCCGATCCTGTTCTCGAGCGCCAACTACCTGATCCGGCGCGAGGTGCTGGAGGCACTTGGCTTTCCCTTTCTCGACGAGAGCTTCGATTTCACCGGCGGCGGCGACAGTGACTTCTTCCGGCGCAGCAAGGAAGCCGGCTTCCGTTTCTGGTGGGTCCAGGACGCCGCGATGCGCGAGACCATGCCGAGGCGCCGCACGGAATTCAGCTGGATCGCGGCCCGCAGCCTGCGCAACGGCGCGATCTCGGCCACGATCGAGCGTCGACTCGATCCATCGGCGCGGGGGCGGCTCAGGGTTCTGGCGAAGAGTCTAGCGCTGCTCGCAGCCTCGCCCTTTCGCGGGCTCGCGCTCGGCTTGCGCACCGGCTCGGCGACGATCGGGCTCTATCACGCGCAGGTGGCGCTCGGTCGCCTGATGTCGGAGCTCGGCGTCAGCAACGAGCAGTACCGCAAGCCGGACAAGAACTAGGACGTGCGGCATGGCGAGCGGTGATGCAGCTCCGATCGGAGCGGAGCGCTTTTGCTGGGGCATTATCGGAACCGGCGTGATCGCGCGGCAGTTTGCGGCCGATCTCGCGTTGCTGCCGGACGCGCGGATCGGCGCGGTCCAGTCCCGTGCGTTGGAGAAGGCGCAAGCCTTTGCGGCCGAGTTCGGCGCTACCGTCGCCTATGGCGATGCCGAGACCCTTCTCGCCGATCCGGCCATCGATGCGCTCTACATCGCGACGCCGAACGCCTTGCATGTCGCACAGGGCCTCCGGGGTATTGCTGCCGGCAAGCCGGTCTTGATCGAAAAGCCGATCGCCCTCACCGCGGCCGATGTTCACAGCGTGATCGAGGCGAGCCGGGCGCATCGCGTCTTCGCGATGGAGGCGATGTGGACGCGCTTCCTGCCGGCCGTGGTGGCGGCGCGCGAGCAGGTGGCGGCGGGGCGGATCGGCAAGGTTCGGCGCATTCGGGCGGATCTCTCCTATGTCCGCGAGGACATCCCCGGCAGCCGCTTCTTCGACCCCGCGCTGGGCGGAGGCTCGGCATTCGACCTTGGAGTCTATCCGGTCTCGCTTGCCTTGCATTGGCTTGGCAGTCCCGAGCGCGTCACAGGTCGGTGGTTGGAGGCGCGCAGTGGAGTCGACCGGCGTTGCGAGATCGTCCTGCACTATCGGGAGGCGGTGGCGGAGCTCTCCTGCGGCTTTGATCGCAATGGAGGAAACCAGTTCGTGATCGAGGGGGCCGCAGGCGCGATCCGTCTGGATGCGCCCTTCCTCAAGGCGCAGCGGCTGACCCATTATACCACCGCGGCACTTGGGAGCTCGTGGCGAGGGCCACGGCTCCGGAATGGACCGGCCGGAAAGCTGCTCGACCGCCTGCCGATGCCGGGACGCACCCGAGAGATCTACAGCTTTGCCGGCAATGGACTGCAGTTCCAGGCCCGTGCCGTGATGGATGCCGTTCGGAGCGGCGAGACTGGCTGCGCAACCATGCCGCTCACCGAAAGCGCGGCCGTACTGAATATCATCGAGACGGTCCTGGCGCAGCCGCCAGTCAAAACCTTCTGATCAGAAACGGCTCTGCATCCGATAGGGCTGCGGCAGGTCGCGGGCATTGTTCAACGCCAGCGCAAGCTCGGTGATGTGGAGTGCGAGCACGCCCGAGAAGACGGGCTTCTGCTTCGCCGCAATCGCGATTGCCTGGTCGGCGATGCCGCGCGCGAAATCGATTTGCGAGGGGAAAGCCGGCAGCGCGGACCGGCCCGTGGCGGCGGGGTAGGCGAGTTTGCGGCCGGGCTCCGGCTTCCAGGGCAGGAAGCGGCCGAGCCGCGCCTCGACGCGGTTCGCCAGCAGGCGGGGGAGGCTGCGCGGTGCATCCGTGCGCTCGAGATGGATTGCGGATCGGTTGTCCCAAAGGTCGCGGACCGTGATCGTTCCCTTGTCTCCGAGAATCTGCAGCGAGCGGTCCTTGGGTGCGGCCAGGCCACAACTCAACCGGGCGACGGGGCCGGAGCGAAAGGTGAGGCAGCCGACCGAGAAATCCGGGGCCATGGTGATGGTCTCGGTGCCGGGCCCCTTGTCCGGGAATGTCACCGCGGAGAACGCGGTCAGGGCTTCGACCGCGCCGAAGAGCGAGACGAGCCAGGACAGTGCGTAGCCCGCATGCTCCAGCGTGCAGCCGATCTCGAACTCATGCAGGCCAGGCCATGGTGCGCCGGAACGCGACCGCCAGGTCGCCCAATTGCCCCGGAAGACCGGACCGTCCTCCATGGCGGCATAGATCAGCCGCGGCGTTCCGATGGCCCCCTGCGAGAGCGCATCTCTCACCAGCCGATGAGCATCGCTGAGGCCGTTCGCCGGTGCGGTGGCCAACGTCAATCCAGCGGCATCCGCAAGGGCGACGAGTTCGCTGGCCTGCTCGAGCTGCATGGCCAGCGGCTTTTCACAATAGACATGCTTGCCTGCGGCGAGCGCCTGCCTGGTGATCTCGTAATGGCTTTCGGGCGTCGTCAGGTTGACGACGATGTCGACCTGCGAGTCGGCGAGCACAGCCTCCAGGCTCTCATAAGGCCTCGCGCCGTGAAAGGCGCAGAACGCCCGGAGGCGGTCCGGCGAGCGATCATAGACGCCGGCAAGCTGAAGCCCGGGATGGTTGGCCAGCGTGGTCATGTAGTAATCGGCCACGAATCCTGTGCCGATAAGCGCGATCTTCATCACGGTGTCCTGTCTGGCGATCGATGGCGACGGCGGCGCTCAGGCTTCGTTGCTGACGAAGCCGCGGATCTTGGCTGCGTTCCGGCCCAGCGCCGTACTTGCCTGCTGGAGTTCGCCCGCGCCGACCTCACCCTCGCGAACGACCAGCACGATGTCGTCGACCGCATCTGCAAAACGCTCCGTGAAAGCGTCGGAACCCAGCGAGGCACCATCGATGAAGACCGGCCCGAAGCGGCGGGCCGCGCTGAAGAAGTCGTGGCTGATCTGTTCGGCTGTGACGAGTTCCGGATGCCCCTTGCGCGGGACGAAAAACAGGCCGGTGCCCTCGTCCTGCAGCGCCGCACGGATCAGGCTGGCGCTGCCGGAGACGATCTCGTGCACTCCTGCCTGCGCGTCCGGCGCGAAGACCGATGTCAGGCTGTTTCCGCCGAGGCCGGCATCGACCAGCATGGCCGGCAACCCCGCCTGCGCGGCATCGAGCGCGAGGTTGAGCGCCAGCGTCGAGGCGCCGGCATTGCGGCGCAATCCGACGACGAAAACCCGCCGACTGGGACTGCCCTGGCTGGCGAGTTCGGTTCGGATGCCGCGGATCGCCCGGGCGAAGGAGGCATTCGGCTTGTCGATGACGTCGACGAGATGAGCCTTGGCCTGAAAGACCGAGCGCACTTCGCCATCCCGCCGCCAGCGTCGATGCCTCACGGCAGGCAGTTTTGCCAGCAAGGCCAAGGGGGGAGCTGCGGGGGCTCGCACGACCTCCGGAGTACGGGCTGGTTGACCGCCTTGAATCGCCATGAAACGCCGCCATCCGGTCCTGGCGGGGGCCGCGACCGCATCAGGGGAAGGCGGTTCCGTGGCCGCAGCGACCACGGGGACGGGATCGGCAGGAGCGGGCGGGGGCGATGCCTGAGCGGCAACAGGCTCGTGGCGATTGCGGAATGGCCAGCGGCGCAGCCCGGCAGGCGGCGCAGGCAGGGAGCCGCCAAACAGCGCCAATCCGAGTGCGGCGATCGCGCCCAGACCGCCCCCGGCGATGCCTCCGAGCATGACGACGGTGCGCCTGCTGACGCCGCTCTTCTCGAGCGCCGGCATGGCCATGCTGATGACGCGCGCATTGGTCGTGTCGATACCGGACAGTTCCCCGGTCTCACGTGCCCGCCGCAGGAAGGCGTCATAGACGGCGCGCGAGGATTCGATCTCGCGTTCGAGCTCGCGCAACTGCACCGAAGCGCGGCCGGCGCTGTATTGCTGCCTGGTCAGCTCCTCGACGCGCCGCGCGATCTGCCTCTCGGCATCGACGGCGCGGTCGTATTCGATCTTGGCGGCGCGCGCGATCCGGGCAAGTTCCTCGTTGATCTGCCGGCGCGCATCGCGCACCTGAGCCTGCGCCGCGGCGAGCGCGGGGTGACGCGAGCCGAGCGAGGCCAGCAGATCGGCTTCCTTGCTGAGCGCCGCGCCCAACTGGGACCGGAGTGCAGTCATGGTGTTCGAGGCGACCGCCTCGGGTATGGCGCCGGCCTCGATGCTCGAGGCGCGCGTCGCAAGCGTCTGGTCGTATTTCGCCTTGGCTTCGCTGACCCTGGTGCGCAAGGCGACGAGCTGGGCATTGTTCAGCGCAAGCTGTTCTTCGCCGATCGACTTGCCGCCTGCACCGACGAGGCTGTTGGCTTCCTTGTATTTCTCTGCCTTCTCCTCGGCGATGCGCAGGCGGTTGCGCAGTTCCTCCAGGCGCCCGGTCAGCGCGCCGGTGGCGCGTTGCGCAGCGTCGGCACGGACGGAAGCCTGGTCGTCGAGATAGGCGGTGGCAAGCGCATTGGCGATCCGCGCCGCCTTCTCGGGATCGCGCGAGGTCACCGAGATGTCGATGACGAAGGTCCGCTCGCCACGCCGGACCGTGACGTTCTTGTCGAGCGCTGCGAGCGCGTAGAGCAGGCCGTCTCGAGAGGAGGTGCTGCTGCCGGAGAGAAGCCGACCCAGCCCGCTCTTGGGGGCCTCGCCGCCGAATTCCGGATCCTTGTCGAGGCCCTCGCTCTTGACGACGCGCGCCTTGATGCTGTCCGAGGCGATGATGCGCGCCTGGCTTTCGAGATAGGCCGTAAGCGAGGTCGGGTCGCTGCCGACCGCATTGGGCGAAACTTCGTTCTGCAGCACGCGCAGATCGCGCGGATCGATGAAAAGCTGGGCGGTCGAGACGTATTTCGGCGGAATGAACAGGCTTGCCAGAGCGGCAAGGAGGGCGCCTGCCAGCGCCGCCGCTATGATCAGTCCCTTTCGGCTCCACAGCGTCTGAAAGAGCCAGGCCGGGTTGGTCAGGCGCGCCAATGCTGACGGCACGGCTCCGCCGGCCGCCGGCTCCGTGCGGCTGCCGGCCTGTTCGGTTCTGCTGAGCTCGCCATCGGCGGTCTCGGTCGTGAACATGACGCTACGCTTCACTCAAACCTGCCCGGCCCGGGATGATGATGGTCGTCACCCCGGCGGACATCGAACTCACCAACACCGCTCAGCTCGTCCCCAGCCGATAACGGTCAAGTACCTTCATCATCGGCTTCGGCCTGTAGTCCTCATCGAGGGGGAGTGGCCGGGCCTTGGCAGAATCCTTACGCGCGAAGGTCTCTCCGATCCATGAATAGCGGTCGCTGAGGCCCCAGGTGACGATCGCCTTGGGCTGGCGCGCGGAGACCACCGCATTCAGGAAGGTCGAAACGAGGTTTGCCGCGGTGCTGTCGCGCTCCCGCGATACAGCCGGCAGCTTCCAATCGATCACGTCGAGTTCGGTAATCTCGACATCGACGCCGAGCGTGCCGAGATCCTGCATGAAATGCTGCAAGCCGGCCGTATCGATGGCGCGTTCGCCGTACAGATGGGCCTGCATACCGAGCCCATGGACCGGGATGCCCTTGTCGCGCAGGTCCCGGATGATCGAGAGAGCCGCGGCGCGGCGCCTCACGATGCGCGGATCGGTATCCTCGAAATCATAGTCGTTGATCACCAGCCGCGCCTCCGGATCGATCTGGGCCGCGGTCCGGAAAGCGATCTCGATATGTTCGGGGCCGAGCAGGCGCTGCCAGATCGTGTCGCGATAGGGCTCCTCGAGGGTCGGATCGTGGGCGATCACCTCGTTGACCACATCCCAGGTCGCGATGACGCCCTTGTAGCGGTCCACGACGGTCTCGATATGGCTGATCAGCTCGCGCTCGGCTTCCGCCTTCGTGCTCATCTCCTTGGCCCAGGGCGGCAAGGCCATGCCCCAGAGCAAGGCGTGGCCGCGCAGGGCCTGCTTGTTGCCGCGTGCGAAGGCGACCAGCTCGTCGGCTCCGGAGAAGTCGAACCGGGAGCGGTCATGCCGGAGCGCTTCCCATTTGAGGTCGTTCATCGGGACGATGACGTTGCAATAGGTCTTCAAAGCCTCGCGGTAGCGCGGGTCGGCGCGGAAGGGCTCGATCTGCGCGGCCGAGCCGAATGGAATGGCGGGTCGGCCGACCTGCGCGAGACCGGCGCTCGGCCACGCCAGGGCGAGGCCGGCAGTTCCGGCCAGGGCGTCGCGCCTGGTGATGCGGCTCATGTTCCGTTCCGATTCAGGCAGCTGCGCGGGGCAGCGCTTCCCGTGCTTCGTTTAGGGTCGCTCAATGCCTTTGCGTTAAGCCAGGTTCGGGCTCAATTTTGGCGTGAGCAGGGCCCGAGCCAGCTCTCGCCGCCGCCGCAATGGACTCCATGTCGCCAGATCGTGCCACCATATCCGCCTACCTTACGATCCTGAGCGGCTCAGCCGGTCGTCTCATTATCTCTCTTGTATATTTCCTCATCGTTGCGAATACGTTGACCCTTGGTGAGTTTGGCCTGTTCGCGACGGCCTCCTCGACAGGACTCATTCTCTCGCGGTTGCTGGCTTTCGGCTTCGTCTCGCCGGTCTATCGCGTCGCCACGGTCAAGCCGCGTCTCCTCGGCGCCTATCTCGCCGGCTTTGGCGGGCTTGCCGTCCTGTCGCTGCCGCTGATCGCTGCAGTTGCCGCCCTGGCCTATGTCGCCTTGTTCAGGGAGCGGCTGGATCTTCTTCCCTTCGCCCTGATCATCGTCGCCGAGGTGCTCGGCTGGCGCCTCGTCGAGGTCGTCGCCATCATCAATAACGGCCTGAGGCGTTTCAGGCAGTCCGCCCTGCTCGTCATCATCGGCTCCTCGCTGCGCACGCTTGCTGCGGTTGCCTTCTATGGTCTGGGCCATGCGAGCCTGGAAACCTGGGTCTGGGCCTATCTCGGCACTACGATCCTGTCCGCGGTGATCGCGCTGACGCTGTTTCTGCCGCCGCTGCGCCTGCGTTTCGTTAGGGCGCTCTATCCCCGCCGCATGGCCGATGCCGTATTCGCGGGCGCGGCCGACATCGTGTTCTACGTCCAATCCGAACTCGACAAGCTGCTGATGCTGGCGCTCGCGGGAGAACGCACCGCGGGGCTCTATGCCATCGCCATGCGCGTCATCGATCTTACCGCGATGCCGGTGCGCAGCTTCAACCAGATGCTGGTCCAGAAGATCATGAAGGATCGCGGCCTCGGCGGCGGCTGGCGACGCAAGATGCTGGTCGAACTCGCGATCGCGTTGGTCTCGATCGGCGGACTGGTCGCCATCGTCATTCTGCTGATGCCGTTTCCCGGCGCGCTCGGTCGCAACGTCTCCGAGGCCGCCTATCTCTTCCTGCCGATGTTCGCGGTGCCTGCCTTCCGCAACCTCGTCGAGTATCACGCCGAGTTGCTCTATGCGCGGGAGCGCACCGGCTCGCGTATCGCGCTGCTCTGCGCCATCACCGCGCTCAAGGCGGCACTGATCGCCTGGGTGATGATTCGCTTCGGCCAGGAAGAGGCCTGGGCCCCCTGGTTCAACGCCGTCTTCGGCGCAGTCTATCTGCTCTCCGCCACGGTCACCTATCGGTTGCTTGGCCGGGCCCGCTGAACCGGGACTATTGTGCTTCGAACAGCTCCTTCAGGCGCTCGACGGGCTGCCCGATGAAGGATTGCACGCCGACCGCGACCTGTCCCGGTTCCAGGATGTCCTCGAAGCTGCGCAACGTCGCCAGCTCGCCGACATCTTCGGGAAACCAGTAAACCTTGCAGAGCTCGTGCTCGTCCGGCCAGTGGCCGGCGGCTTCGAGCCCGAGCACGCGTTCGACGAAGTAGCCGTAGATCATGTATTCCGAGAATTGCCGGTGCGTGGCGATCGCTTCGACCCAGCTGCGCCCGGCTATCTCCTCGATGCGCGTCATCATCGCCAGCACGGCGTCCCGTCGCCAGCTGACGAGATTGTTGATGTAGTCGGGACTGGGAAATGCTGGTTCCGGCAGTCCGAGCAGGCGGGCCGCCATCATGCACCAGTCGGTATGCTGGGCCATGGCGCCGGTGATGCCGTCGGGCTTGCGGTAGAGGCGGACCGTCCCGTCCCGGCCGAGGCGCGTGACGTCGAAGGGCCGCAGGAACATCATGTCGGAATCGGCGAAGATCACCACGTCCTCGTGGCTCTTCATCGGAAAGGCAAACTTGCGCAGCTGTTGTGCGTGCCAGCCGCGCAGTGGCGGCAGACCTCGCCGCAGGGCACCGAGGCCCGTCCAGACCCGGCGACGTCCGAGCCTCAGGAGATCGGGCCGGGGTTTCAGCCAGGAGGGCAGAAGCTCTGCTTCCGCGATCACCCGCCGTCGCGGACCTTCCAGCGGCTTGAACAGCGCGACGTCCCGATCCTCGACCAGAAGGTAATGGGCCGTGTGGCCGGTGACGAAACGGTCGATGCTGGCGCAGAGCAGCCGGCAGCGTTCGAAGTCCCCGGCATAGCTCGGCGTCGCGATGGCGTAGCTGAGGCTCATTGCGTCGGACCGCGGGGCTGGAACCTGATGCGCAGCATCCGCAGCAGGAACGCGGGGTTGCCGAGCACATAGCGCCGCCACAGCCGGCGGGGCTCCAGCAGGAGGCGGTAGAGCCATTCCAGCCGCAGACGCCGCAGGACGTCTGGCGCGCGCTCGACCTCGCCTGCCACGAAATCGAACAGCGCACCAATACCCGCTGCGATCGTCGCGTGCCGGAGCGTGATCTTCTCTGCAATCCAGCGTTCCTGAAGCGGATTTCCGAAGGCCACGAGCAGGAGATCGGGCGGGCTTTGGGCCAGCTGCGCCAGAAGCCCGGCCTCTTCGCTCTGAGCAAAATAGCCGTGGCTCAGCACGGTGAAGCCGTGCCGTGGGTAATCCTGAGTCAGGCGCGCCGCAGCGCGCTCGGCCACACCTGGCTGTCCGCCCAGCAACGTCACGCGGAGAGGACGGTTTTGCGCGGCGAGCAGGGCCGGAATGAAGTCGGTGCCATTGAGATTTGCGGGGAAGGACGCGCCATAGAGAAGACGGGAGCCGATATCGACGCCGATTCCGTCCGCAAGCACCAGGAAATCCTTGAGCTGCGCCTGCAGCCTTGCGTCCACGGCGGCCAGGTTGACGAGGTTCGCATTGCAGAAGGCGAGCTTCACCTGGCGGTGACGGGCAAGGGCCGTGTCGAGCACGGCGAGCGCCTGCGCGCGATCGAGCACAGCCACATCGATGCCGCCGATATCGCGGCGGGCATGGTCGGGATGGTCGGTTGGCTGCGTGTGCGATGACATGTCGAAGAATGAAATGGCAGTCACGATCTCGTTCATTTCGAGGCGTTTTCGGTTCCCGTCTTGGCCGCTCACGCCGGTGGATCACGCCAAGCCCGATGGACGGTGAACAGCCCTTGACCCTGACTACCATCAGACCGGCTGCCGAGGAGTTGCGGAACGGGATTGGCGCTGTCTCATAACGGGACGCCGTCATGTCGGTCGTTGCAGCCGGATTCCCTGGCCCCTTCGTGTCGCGGCCGAACTCCGCTCTCGGCGTCTCATTCCGGCGCGTGACCGAGCGGCATGGCGCTTGCCGCTCGCAGCCGTGAGAGCAGTTGGAAGGGAGCGTCCTGTTCCGTTCCGGAGCGCTCGCCGCCGGCCGTCAGGCCGTTGTGGCTCCGGAGAGCCTGCCGCGATGATGAGCGTCAACGATCTGAACTATGCGGCGGCTGCTGCCGACGAACGCGCCAATGCCTGGCGGCACTGGATCGGTCTCGTCACGGCGCTGACGGACGCGGTCGTGGTGCTGACGATCGTGTCGCTCGCCTCCGTGGTCTACCACCTCCAGGCCTACGGCCATTTCGGCGATGTCAGGATCACACGCGAGCTGGCGATGATGATCGCGGCGGTCTTCGTCTTCACCAATGTGATGCGCGGTCGCTACCAGCTCAGCCATTATCTCTCTGCCAAGGGGCAGATGGCCTCGGCCTTCACGGTCTGGAACATTACGATGGTGGCCTTCATCGCCGTCGCGTTCCTCGCCAAGATCGTCGATCATTATTCACGCGCCGTCGTGCTCGTGACCTACCTGGCCGGTATTCCGCTAATCACTCTGGCGCGTGCCGGCATTGCCCGCATCATTTCAGTGGCCAGCAAGACCGGCCGCATCACCACGGAGCGGGTGTTCCTGATCGGCCGTGAACCCGACGTGATGTCCTTCGTCTCGCGCCATCAACCCTGGAACATGGGCTTCGCCATCGTCGACGTCGCTTTCCTGCACAGCAACGACGCGCGCCGCATCAACGATCCGATGGCCGCGCTCAAGGCCGATCTGGTCACCGCTGCAGGGCGCTGCCGGCAGATGCGGCCGGACGCGGTGTTCATCGCCTTGCCCTGGTCGGATCAGGAGACGATCGATGCCTGCATCGATGCCTTCATGAACCTGCCGGTCGCGATCCACCTCGCGCCCGAGCGGATCATGGATCGGTTCGACAGCCCCCATATCGTGAGCATCGGCTCGTTCGCCAGCCTGCGGCTGACGCGCCCGGCGCTGTCCACCGCTGCGATCGTCGCGAAGCGCGGCTTCGACATCATTGCCGCTTCGACCATCCTGCTTCTGGCGTTGCCGGTTCTGCTGATCATTGCCGGGTTGATCAAGCTCGACTCGCGCGGACCGGTGTTCTTCCTGCAGCGGCGCTACGGCTTCAACCAGCAGCCCTTCAGGATCTTCAAGTTCCGCACGATGACGACGACCGATGACGGCGACGTCATTCGTCAGGCGACGCGTAACGACCCGCGCATCACGCGCATCGGCCGCTTGCTGCGCCGCTTCAATCTCGATGAGCTGCCGCAGCTCATGAACGTCATCGCCGGTCAGATGTCTCTGGTTGGGCCGCGCCCGCATGCGCTCGCCCATGATCACGCGTTCCAACGCAAGATCGCACTCTATGCCCGGCGCCATAATGTGAAGCCGGGCATCACCGGCTGGGCTCAGGTCAACGGCCTGCGCGGTGAGACCGACACGGACGAGAAAATGGCCAAGCGTGTCGCATTCGATCACTGGTACATCGACAATTGGTCGTTCTGGCTCGATCTCGGCATTCTCCTGCGCACGGTGTTCAGCGCGCGCGCCTATCTCAACGCTCAATAGTCGACGCGCGGCTCTGCCCCGATTTGCGCAGACCGGCATGGCACCGAGCGCGCTGGCCTAGCGGAAATCAGGCCGCTACCGTGCAGTCCGACTTCTCAGCCGGGGGCTTGCCATGAACCAAATCGATTTAGACGGTCGCGTCGCCATTGTGACCGGTGGAGCGCAGGGGATTGGCCGTGCGGTTGCCGAGCGCTTCGCGGCGAGTGGCGCCAAGGTCGAGATCTGGGACCTCGATGGTGCGCTTGCGGCGAAGGCGGCGGGCGAGATCGGCAAGGGCGCGACCGGGATCGCCATCGATGTCACCGATGCTGCGGCCGTGAAGCGGGCGGCCGACGCGCTCGAGGCTCGCCTCGGCAGTGTCGATATCCTCGTCACCAGCGCCGGCATCGCGGGCCCCAACCTGAAGACCTGGGAATACCCGCTCGACGAATGGGCGAAGATCATGCGCCTGAATGTCGATGGCACGCTGCATTGCTGCCAGGCGGTGATACCTGGAATGCTGAAGCGCAATTACGGCCGGCTGGTGCTGGTCGCGTCGATCGCCGGCAAGGAAGGCAACCCCAACGCCTCGGCCTATTCCGCCTCGAAGGCGGCGGTGATCGCCTTGACCAAATCGCTCGGCAAGGAACTCGCCGACAAGGATATCGCGGTCAACTGCATCACGCCCGCGGCGGCGCGGACCCGCATCTTCGACCAGATGAGCGAGGAGCATATCGGCTACATGCTGGCCAAGATCCCGCGCGGCCGTTTCCTGCAGCCTGACGAGGTCGCCTCGATGGTCGGTTTCCTGGCTTCCGCCGAAAACAGCTTCACCACAGGCGCGGTGTTCGATCTGTCGGGCGGGCGCGCGACCTACTGATCCCGATCCGCGCCGCGCGGTTCTGCGCGGCGCGGATCCCCTTCGGTCAGAGGCGCTGGCCGACATTGATCCGGTTGCCGTCCGGATCGGCGAAGACGAAGGACCGCAGCCCGTATTTCTGGTCCCGCAGCCCCTTGATGATGCGCAGCCCTTCGCGCTGGCAAATCGCGTGCAGGGCCTCGGCATCTCCGACCATCAGATGGGCGACGTTGAATGGCGCAGCGGGATGCGTCTTCTGCAGGGTGAGATGCAGTTCGGCTTCATCGCGCTTCAGGATCATGAAGCCGACGGGCACACCGTTCTCGAAGATTTTTCGGAAGCCGAGCACCCGTGTGTAGAAGTCGTGGGCCTTCTCCATGTCGCGTACTGGCAACATAGCGGCAATCCGTCCGAAGCGGATTCCGTGGTCGGTTGGGTCGGTCATGGCAACGTCTCGCGATGGGGAGCCGCTTCATCCGGTACCGGCGGTGCGGCGCGGACGAGTGCTTTCCAGGGGGGTGAAGAGAGACGGTGCTCCGGCTGGATGATTAGCAGGCGGATGGGCCGTCATGCCAGTCATGGAAATTCGATCCTGGGGCGCCTCTGGCTGCTTCCCCCACCGGGCCGATGCGCTATGGTTTCGCCATGACCGCCTCGCTTCCCTCCGCCGCCGTCCTTGGTGCCCGCGCCTTTGCCGCACTCGATGGACTGAACCGCTTCACCGACGAGCCGGGCAAGATCACCCGCCTCTACCTGTCCCCTTCGCATCGGCAGGCTGCCGAGTGGACGAAGGGCGCGATGGAAGTGGCGGGGCTCGACGCCTTCATCGATGCCGCCGGATCGGTCCAGGGCCGACGCGACGGCGCAAAGCCTGGCCTTCCCGCCGTGCTGATCGGCTCGCATATCGATACGGTGAAGGATGGCGGCCGGTTTGACGGCAATCTCGGTGTCATCGCCGGTATCCTTGCAGCACAGGCCCTTCGCGATGCCGGCATCGTCCTGCCCTTCGCGCTGGAGGTCGTCGCCTTCGGGGACGAGGAGACGGTGCGCTTTCCGACCTCCCTTTCGACCTCATCGGCCCTGATCGGGCATTACGATCCGGCCTGGCTCAATTCGCGCGATGAGGATGGCGTGGTGCTGCGCGACGCCCTCGTCGCCTTCGGCGGCGACCCGGCGGGAATTGCTGCGCTGAAGCGCAAGCCCGGCACCGTAATGGCCTATCTCGAAGTCCATATCGAGCAGGGTCCGGTGCTGGAGAGCGAAAACGAGGCCGTCGGCATCGTTACGGCCATCAACGCCCAGAAGCGGGCCCGGGTCCGCGTCACCGGCGAGGCCGGCCATGCCGGGACGGTCCCGATGGCGCTGCGCAAGGATGCACTTGCCGCTGCCGCGGAGATGGCGCTGGCGCTCGAGGACATCGCGGCTGCGCATGAGCAGGCGGTTGGCACGGTCGGTGTGTTCCGGCCCGATCCGGGCGCCACCAATGTCGTGCCCGGCGCGGTCGACTTCTCCATCGATTTCCGTTCTCCGCGCAACGAGACGCTCGCGAGCATGGACAAGGCCATTGCCGAGCGCTTCGCCGCGATCGCGGCTCGGCGCGGTGTCGGGTTGGAGATCACGCCCTATTCGCAGGAAGATGCGACGCCGATGGCGGAGCGGCTGCAGGGGGCCTTTGCGACGGGCATCGCGCGTACGGGCTCGAACCTCGGTGCTCGCCGTCTCCCGTCCGGCGCCGGCCATGACGCCATGGCGATGGCACGCCTCTGTCCCTCAGCCATGCTCTTCGTCCGCTGCGAGAGGGGCATCAGCCATTCTCCGCTCGAGAACATGACCGAACTCGACGCCGGCATCGCGATCCGGGTGCTACTCGAGACCATCCTGGAGCTGGCGCGGCAGGAGGGGTAACCCCTCGTCCTGCTCGGCTGTACGCGCCGAGCAGCTATTTTCGTGCAAAAGCCGCGTGACGGCTGGCCTTACTCGAGCGCCCCGACCACGGCCTCGACCGCCTCGACGATCGCGCCCGAGCGCACCAGCGCCGTCGCCTGATTCATCTCGGCGGCGTACCAGCGGTCGCCATCGAGCGCGGGCGGGATCGTCTCGCGCAAGGCGTCGAGCGCCGCCTGCGTGCCCCGGCCGAGCGGATGGCCCTTGGCGGTCTCCGCGATCAGGGTCAGCGCCTGGCAGGCCATCAGGATTTCCATGGCAATGATCATCTCGACATTTTCGACCACGGTGCGAGCCTTTCGGCCGCACCAGGTCGAGTTCGAGACATGGTCCTCGGCATTCGACTTGCCGGGGATCGAATCGACGGATCCCGGCGACGACAGCGTCCGGTTCTCCATCACCAGCGCCGACATCGAGCACTGCACCGTGGCGAAGCCGGTATTCAGGCCGCGCTTGCCGGCGAGCAGGTTGCGCGGCAGGCCGTAGCTGAGCGTCGGGTCGATCAGCCGGGCGAGGCGGCGCTCGCAGATCGAGCCGAGATCGGTCATGGCAATGGCGAGCAGGTCCATCGCCTGCGCGACGTATTGGCCGTGGAAATGACCGCCGGAGATCACGGTGTAGCTGCCGCTTTCCTCGAAGATCAGCGGGTTGTCCGTGGCCGAGTTGGTCTCGGTGCCGATGACGCGCAGCACGTAGTCGAGGGCCTCGCGTGCCGGACCATGCACCTGCGGGCCGCAGCGCAGCGAATAGACATCCTGCACGCGTGGTGACGGCGGCTTGCCGGGGGTGCGGCCGATCTCGTCGGGGTAGATCGTCTCGCGGGCCGAAGCCGAGCAGCGCTTCGAGCCCTGCGTCAGTTTCAGGATATTGCGGGCCACCAGCCCCTGGCCCGGATGGGGACGCGCGGCGTGGACGCGCGGATCGAAGGCTGCAAGCTCGCCCCGCATCGCCTCCAGCGAAAGCGCGAGCCCGATATCGGCCGCCTTGACCAGGCGTTTGGCATCCTCGCTCGCCAGGACGCCGAGCGCGAGCGAAACCGTCGAGCCGTTGATCAGGGCAGAGGCATCCTTGGCGCCGAGCGGGAAATCCGGTGTGAGGCCAGCCTTCGCCAGCGCATCGCGCGCCGGCATGCGCTTGCCCTTGTAGATCGCTTCGGCTTCGGCGAAGCCACAGACAGCCGCCGACATATGGGCGAGCGGGGCGAGATCGCCGGAGGCGCCGACCGAGCCCTTCTGCGGGATCACCGGGTGCACGCCGGCATTGAGGCAGGCGAGCAGGCGCTCGACGAGCTCGACCTGGGGGCCGGAATAATTCGAGGCGAAGGCATTGGCGCGCAACAGCATGGTGGCGCGCGTCACGTCTTCAGCGAATGGCTCTCCGATGCCGGTCGCGTGCGCGTAGACGCTCTTGCGCTGATATTCGGTCATCTCCGACATCAGCACGCGCTGGTCCTTGAACAGGCCGACACCCGTGTTGAAGGAATACATGAACGGCGCATCGTCGGTCATGAAATGCGCATCGATATGGGCGCGTGTCGCCGCAATGCGCTCGTGTGCCGCCTTGGCGAGGCCGGCCTTCTCGTAGCGACCGGAAGGGCCCGGCCTTGCGACCTTGAGAACCTGCTTGCCCTTGAGCGTGCGCCCGTCGATCGAAACCGCCATGCTCGTCCCTTCCGCGTGGTCCGTTCTGTTTCCTCTGGTCTAGAGCATGGCATCCGAAAGGGGAAACCGGCTTTCCGGCGGTTTTTGCGCCCTAACTCCTTGATCCAAGACGGATTCAGGTTTCAAACCAAGCAGCTTTGCCGTTTCGTGAATAATCGGCCGGTCCTTGTGGCGTGGCTGCAGCAATGAAAACGGCCGTGCACTGATGGGCGAGGTCAAGATTTGGAATTGGTGGCTCAGCCCCCGGCAGCGCATTGTGCGCCGAACGCCTCATCTTGAGCGCTCCTGACAACGGATTCGCCTGCCAATGCCTCGCATGATCGACTATTTCTTCACGCTGTCCTCGCCCTGGGCCTATCTCGGCCATGCGACTTTCCTCGAGACCGCCAAGCGCCATGGCGCGACGGTGACCTACCGGCCGATGCCGGTGCGGGCGGTTTTCGACGAGACGGGCGGACTGCCGCTACCGAAGCGCCACCCCTCGCGCCAGCGCTATCGTCTCGTTGAGCTGCAGCGCTGGCGCGAACGGCGTGGCTTGCCGCTGGTGTTGCAGCCGAAGCATGTGCCGTTCGATCCTTCCCTGGCGGATCGCTTCGTCACCGCCGTGGTGGCGGCTGGCCATGATCCCGATGCGTTCCTGCGCCGCGCCTTCCACACCATCTGGTCGGACGAGCGGGACATGGGCGATCGCTCGGTGATCGCCGGGCTGGCCACTGCGGAGGGGCTTCCGGCCGAGGCCCTGCTGACGGCCGCCGAGAGTGCGGCGAGTTCTGAGCGCTATGAAGCCAATCGCGTCGACGCGATCGCTGCCGGTGTCTTCGGGGCGCCCTCCTATGTGCTCGATGGCGAGGTTTTCTGGGGCCAGGATCGCATCGAACTCCTCGACTCCGCTCTGGCGAGCGGGCGGGCTGCCTATCTCCCGCAAGCCTGATCAGCCTCTCGCAAAGCTGATCTGACGCGACGCCTCGGGTGCCCTGCGCCCGAGGCGCTGGCATGCCGTGCCCCACGCGATATGGTTCAGGAACGCCTCCTTGGCGTGCTCAAGAATTCAATCGATTAAGGGAGAGCCGAGCGCGATGACACAGCATCATTCGACACCGAACTGGCCGCAATTGGCTGATCTCAGGGGCAAGAGAGTACTGATCACCGGGGCCAGCACCGGCATTGGCGCGGCGGCTGCGCGGGCCTTCGGTGCCAATGGCGCTCGCGTCGGCGTTCACTACAATGCCAGCCGTGACAAGGCGCAAGCGGTGGCCCGCGAGATCGAGGCGGCCGGTGGCAAGGCTGTGCTGATTGGCGGCGACGTCACGGAGAGCGGCGAGATTCCGCGCATCATGGCCGAGGCGCTTTCGGGCCTCGGCGGACTCGATGTGCTGATCAACAATGCCGGCGGGTTGGTGAAGCGCGTGCCGGTCACCGATTATGACGATGGCATCATCGACGACATCATCGATCTCAACATCCGCCAGGTCGCGCATTTCATGCGCGAGGCGGCCAGGACCCTGATCGCGCAGGGCACGGGCGGCAGCATCGTCAATGTCAGCTCGGTCGCGGCGCGCATTGGTGGCGGCCCAGGCTCCGTGCTCTACGCCGCCTCAAAGGGGTTCATCTCGACGGCGACCCGCGGCTGGGCTCGCGAACTGGTCAAACACAGGATCCGGGTCAACGCCGTTTCGCCCGGGGTGATCATGACACCGTTCCACGAGCGCTACTCGACCCCCGAGCAACTCGCCGCGATGCAGGCCGGCATCCCGATGGACCGGCTCGGCAAGGCGGATGAATGCGTCGGCGCGTTCCTCTATCTCGCCTCCGAGACACTCGGCAGCTTCGTCACGGGCCAGATTCTCGAGGTCAATGGCGGCCAGTACATGCCGTAACGGTCGTTCCGTAACCGCCCCCGCGACACCGCGCACCATTTCGCGTTAGGCTCCTCTCTCGTAGGAGAGGCCCGTCGCAGGAGGCCACCGATGGACTACGAACACTTCTTCCGCACGGAGCTCGACGCGCTTCGCACGGAGGGACGCTACCGGGTCTTCGCCGATCTGGAGCGAATCGTCGGGCGCTTTCCGCGTGCGCGCTACCATGGCGCGGACGGGCCCCGCGAGATCACGGTCTGGTGTTCCAACGACTATCTCGGCATGGGCCAGCATCCCGACGTGCTGGCCGCGATGCAGGAGGCTCTTGCCGGTTGCGGCGCTGGTGCCGGCGGCACCCGCAATATCAGCGGCACCAACCACTACCATGTGCTGCTTGAGCGGGAACTGGCCGACCTGCACGGCAAGGAGGCAGCGCTTCTCTTCAACTCCGGTTACATGTCGAACTGGGCCTCGCTCTCGACACTGGCCTCCCGGCTCCCGGGCTGCGTCGTCCTGACCGATGCGCTGAACCATGCCTCGATGATCGAGGGCATCCGGCATTCGCGCGCGGAGAAGCTGATCTTCGCCCATAATGATCCCGACGATCTGCGCCGCAAGCTGCAGAGCATCGATCCGGCCCGGCCCAAGCTGATCGCCTTCGAGTCGGTTTATTCGATGGACGGCGATATCGCCCCGGTCGCCGCTTTCTGCGACATCGCCGACGAGTTCGGTGCCATGACCTATATCGACGAGGTCCACGCTGTTGGCCTCTACGGGCCGCGTGGCGGCGGCATCAGCGAGCGCGACGGCCTCAGCGATCGCCTGACCCTGATCGAGGGCACGCTGGCCAAATCCTTCGGCGTGATGGGCGGCTATATCGCTGGCTCGGCCGCGCTCTGCGACTATGTCCGCAGCTTTGCCTCGGGCTTCATCTTCTCGAGCTCCCTGCCGCCGAACCTTGCGGCGGGGGCGCTCGCCGCGATCCGTCATCTCAAGACGAGCTCAGTGGAGCGCGAGCGCCAGGCCGACAGGGTCATGGCGTTTAGGAGTCGGCTCGACGCGGTCGGCATCGCGCATCTCGCCAATCCCAGTCATATCGTCCCGGTGATGGTCGGCGACGCGGGCCTGTGCAAGGCGATCAGCGACGAGCTGCTGGCGCGCTTCGACATCTATGTCCAGCCCATCAACTATCCGACGGTGCCGCGCGGCACCGAGCGGCTGCGCATCACGCCGTCGCCGCTGCACAGCGATGCGGATATCGATCAGCTCGTGGTGGCGCTGACCGAAATCTGGAGCAGGGTGGGACTGAAGCGCGCGGCATAGCCGCGCCGACCTCTCCCGAACGGGAGCTCGGGAACCCATTCCGGAATGCTCTGGGTCCCGGCTCTGCACTTGGCTGAGGGGCGGCCCTCAGACCGCCGCCAACGCACGCTCGAAATCGGCGATCAGGTCGTCGGGATGTTCGAGCCCGACCGAGAAGCGCACCAGCCCGTCGGTGACGCCCATGCTGGCGCGAATCTCCGGCGTGAAGCGCTGATGGGTCGTCGTGGCGGGGTGCACGATCAGGCTCTTGGCATCGCCGAGATTGTTGGAGATGCGGATCAGCTTGAGCGCATTGAGCAGGCGGTAGACGGCCTCCTTGCCGCCACTGACCTCGAAGGCGATCAGGGTCGAGGGACCGCTCATCTGGCGCGCAATGATCTCGGCTTGCGGATGATTGGGGTCGCCCGGAAAGATCACTTTCGGCAGCTTGGGCTGCTTGGCCAGCCAGGCCGCAAGGATCGCGGCGCTCTGCGCCTGCCGGTTGACGCGCAGCGGCAGCGTCTCCAGGGCCTTCAGCATCACCCAGGCGTTGAAGGGCGACATCGCCGGCCCGGTCTGGCGCAGAAAGGTCTGGATCTCGCTCTGGATCAATTCCTCCGAGGCGAGGACCAGTCCGCCGAGGCAGCGGCCTTGCCCGTCGATATGCTTCGTTGCCGAGTAGACGACGCAGTCGGCACCGAGTTCGAGCGGACGTTGGAAGAGCGGGGTCGCGAAGACATTGTCGACCACGAGCTTGGCGCCGACCTCCTTCGCCAGCGCGGCGACGGCCGCGATGTCGATGACCTCGAGTGTCGGGTTCGCGGGGCTTTCCAGGAAGAAGACCTTGGTGTTGGGCTGCACGGCCTTCCGCCAGGCCTCGATATCGGGGCCGTTCACCAGCGTCGATTCCACGCCGTAGCGCGGCAGATGATCCTCGACGACATAGCGACAGGAGCCGAACAGGGCCTGCGCCGCGACGACGTGGTCGCCAGCACGCACCAGGCTCATCACTGCTGCCGTCACGGCGGCCATGCCGGTCGCCGTAGCGCGGCAGGCTTCGGCCCCCTCGAAGGCGGCCATGCGCTGTTCCAGCATGGTCACGGTCGGGTTCGAGAAGCGGGCATATTGGAAGCCCGGATCCTTGTTCAGGAAGCGCGCCTCGCATTGCTCGGCGCTGTCATAGACATGGCCCTGCGTCAGGAAGAGCGCTTCCGACGTCTCGCCGAACTGCGAGCGCAGGGTGCCGGCATGAACCAGCCGCGTTTCGGGATGCAGCGCCTTTGCGCCAGCGTCTGGGCCTGACATGAACTGAACTCCGACCGTTCGTTATAACGGACAAGGGGAATAACAGCTCAGCCATCGTTCGTAAAGACGGACAAAAATTCTCCGGAAGGAACGCCCGAGATCTGCGCCTTAGATCATCGGGCCGGATATAGTATCCGGTCCGTTGATCTAACTATCTGTGATTGCATCGGCTTCCCCGAAAACCGCAATCCACTTTTCGGGCCGATGTCTTAGCGTGACGGTTTCGGCGGGCGCCCGAGCGGGGTGAGGAAGCCGGTGAGGTCGGTCGTGACGTGGTGGACATGGCCGGCTTCAATCGCGGCCTGCTCCCAGGCTTCGCGGAACGGGTCCGGCGTCTGCGGCAGGATCAGCACGGTCTTCATGCCGAGCGCGTTGGGGACCAGCAGGTTCCTCTCGATGTCCTCGAACATGGCGGCGCGGCTGGGATCGACCGCATGTTTCGCCAGGAAATGCTCATAGGTCGCGCGCTCGGGTTTGGGCAGGAAGCCAGCCTCGACGATGTCGAAGATGTCCTCGAAATGGTGGAGGATACCGAGCTTGCCCGCGACATTCTCGGCATGTCCGCGCGAGCCGTTGGTGAGGATGAGCTTGCGCCCCGGTAGGGCGGCGATGGCGTCGCCAAGCGCGGGGTTGGGATCGAGCAGGGAGAGGTCGATCTGGTGCGCGAAATCGAGGAAATCGTCGGGATCGACGCCGTGTTCCTCCATCAATCCCTTCAGGGTCGTGCCGTAGCGCTGGTAATAGTATTTCTGCAGCGCCCGCGACGACAGCCCGTCGAGCCCGAACAGCTCGCCGAGGAACAGCGTGATGCGCTCATCGACCTGCGGCCAGACTTTTGCCTCGTGCGAATAGAGCGTGTTGTCGAGATCGAAAACCCAGTGCTCGACATGCGCAAAGGCTTCCGCATTCGGCAGGAGCGGCGTAACGGCGGATATGATCGGTTTCTGATTCATGGGCTATGTCATGTGGCGACGTCAGCGTCGCATGCAAGTCTTCCGCAAAGGTTTACCGACGTGCGACGACACTGGCCGATCGGCGGTCAGGCTGCTGACCCGCGATCAGAGCAATGATCAGGCGGTTCTCTCAAGCGCCGCATGTGGCGTGAACGGGTCGCGCATGAGACACATGCGGCCCGTCTCCCTACCTTTCGTCCCGAAATGACCTGGCGCTTCGCGCCGGGACACGCGCGATATCCTCTCGCCGTCGTGACGTGGTGCGGACGAGTGCAAGACCGACCATGGCCAGCGAGAGGCCGAGGCCGAGCGCGATGGTGATCGAGTAACCCATGATGGCTCCTCCCGAGACGCCCCCGGGAGGATGATGAACCTGTCGTTGCCGGCACGCATCACCGGCAAAGGTGGATCACCTTCTGATGATGGTGCCCGAGCCGGTATCGGTGAAAAGCTCGATCAGCGCCGCGTGCGGGATCTTTCCGTCAAGGATGACGACCGCCTCGACGCCCTTTTCGAGCGCGTAGATGCAGGTCTCGATCTTCGGGATCATGCCGCCGGAGATGGTGCCGTCCGCGATCAGGCGGCGGCATTGCTCCACCGTAAGCTCCGGAATCAGGTTCTTGTCCTTGTCGAGCACGCCGGGCACATCGGTCAGCAGCAGCAGGCGCTTGGCGTTGAGTGCACCGGCTATCGCGCCCGCAAAGGTATCGGCATTGACGTTGTAGGTCTGGCCGTCGGCGGCGGCACAGACTGGTGCCAGCACGGGGATCAGCTCCGCCTTCAGCACGGCCTCCAGCACGCTGATGTTCACCGCTTCAGGCTCGCCTACAAAGCCAAGATCGAGCACCTGCTCGATCTTGGAATCGGGATCGACGACGGTGCGGGTCACCTTGCGGGCGGTCACCATATTGCCGTCCTTGCCGCAGAGCCCGATCGCCTTGCCACCCTCGCGCGAGATGTAGCCGACGATCTCCTTGTTGACCGAGCCGGCCAGAACCATCTCGACGACATCGACGGTTGCGCGGTCGGTGACCCGCAGGCCCTGCTTGAACTCCGACTTGATGCCGAGCTTGTCGAGCATGCGGGCGATCTGCGGGCCGCCGCCATGGCAAACGACCGGCTTCAAGCCGGACTGCTCGAGCAGGACGATATCCTCGGCAAAATCCTCGGCGGTCGCGGCATCGCCCATGGCGTTGCCGCCATATTTGATCACGATGATTTCCTGATCGTAGCGCTGCATATGCGGCAGCGCCTGAACCAGCAGTTCTGCCGATTGCGACGGCGTCAGGTGGACGGCGGGATTGATCATCGGCAGGCTCCGCGGGACGCGAGGATCGCGCGCCGGGCCTTCTAGCCGAAGAATGCCCGGGGCGGAAGCCGGCGGGCGCGGTTCAGCTACGCCGCGCGAACAGGGCAGAGAAGGCCAGAGCGAGCCAGCCGGCCAGCATCAGGAAGCCGCCAGCAGGTGCGGCGCCCGCAAAGAGCCGCTCATCATAGAAGCCACGCCGGGTGAGATCGGCGGCAAAGAGCGCGACGCCGAGGATGATGACGGAGAGCGCGACACGCGCCAGCAGGTCGGAGAGCAACCCGGCCTTGCGTGCGGCCGTTGCGCCCAGGATCACGGGAGCGTGGGTCAGCAGCATCTGGCCGGCGGTCTGGAGGCCGCTCGTGCCTGGGCCATGCGCTGCCGCAGCCAGGAGCGTCACGCCCGCAAGGCCCATCAGCGCGGCCAGCGTGAGATGAATCTTTGCGGCGCTCATGGCAGGATCACTTTCTCTGGACCGGACCGAAATGCTGGCGTGCGGGGGCTCGCGAGGAGGACTGGCCGGATTGCCTCGCCTCCCTCACCATCACGGCAGCCGCGAGGCTTATGCCCGCTCTGCCAATACGCGCGCGATCGCTGCGCGCAGCTCCGGAATGCCGAGGCCCTTTTCGCTCGAGGTGAGCAGCACCTCGGGGAAGGCGGCCGGCCGGCGCTTGATCTCGTCGAAGGTCGCTTCCTGCATGAACTGCTGGTCGGCCTTCTTGATCGCGTCGCCCTTGGTCAGCACGACCTGATAGGAGACGGCGGCCTTGTCGAGCGTCTCCAGCACCGCGCCGTCGACATCCTTGATGCCATGGCGGGCGTCGATCAGCACATAGACCCGCATCAGGTTGGAGCGGCCGCGCAGATATTCGTGAATCAGATTGGTCCAGGCCGCGACCTTGTCGCGCCCGACGGCGGCATAGCCGTAGCCGGGCATGTCGACGATGGTCAGGCGCTCATCATGCCCGACCTGGCGGAAGAAATTGAGCTGCTGGGTACGGCCCGGCGTATGCGAGGTCCGCGCCAGCGCGTTGCGCCGCGTCAGAGCATTGATCAGGCTCGACTTGCCGACATTGGAGCGCCCGGCAAAGGCGATCTCCTGGCCGACCATGGGGGGCAGGTCGTCGATCTTGGTCGAGGCCCAGACGAAATCCCAGGGACCTTCGAAGAGCTTGCGAGCGCTCTCGATCTCGTCCGGAGTGAAGGGGGTTGTCGTGCTTGCTGTCATGGGTCCTGCCTACACGGCGGCGCGCAAGGCGTCGATGTTGGCGCCGGCGATTGCACCGAGATTGCGGGAGATTGTCTCTGCATCCCAATCCCACCAACGTATGGCGAGGAGTTCCGCGATCGTCTCGGCCGGGAAGCGCATCTTTACGATCTGACCGGGATTGCCGACAACCACCGCATAGGCTGGCACATCGCGCGAGACCTGGGCCCGTGTCCCGATGATGGCGCCGTCGCCAATCGTCACGCCGGGCATGATCACCGCCTCGCGGCCGATCCAGACATCATTGCCGATCACCGTGTCGCCACGCAGGCCAAGCTTGTCCGGCGTCATCTCGGGAGCGCCCTCGAATCCGAACATCTGGAATGGATAGGTCGAGAAGCCGCTCATCGGGTGGTTCGCGCCATTCATGATGAACTGTGCCGCCTGGGCGATGGCAACGAATTTTCCGATGATCAGCCGGTCGCCGATGAAGTCGAAGTGATAGCGCACGCAGCGGCCGACGAAGTGCTCCGGCCCGCGCGAGTCGTCATAATAGCTGTAGTCGCCGACCTCGATCAGCGGGTGGTCGACGACGGCCTTCAGGAAGGCCGTGCCCTTCCAGCCCGGGATCGGGTGAAGGGTCCGCGGATCGGGAAGCGGCATGGAGGCTCCCTTTCGAAGGCAGCGTGAACGAGGTCCGAAAAAAGCAAAAAGCCCCCCTCCCGAGGGAGAGGGGCGTCGCGTCGCAGCCCGGAGGCTTACTTCGCCTTGTTGCTGTTCGCCGGCTTTCCGGGCGCCGGCGTCGCCGTTGCTGCCGCCGCAGCCGGCTTCTTGCTGAACATGCTCTTCAGATTGTCGAACAGTTCGATCTTCACACCGTGCTTGCGCATGATGAAGCCCTGCTGGACGATCGAGAGCAGGTTGTTCCAGCTCCAGTAGATCACCAGACCGGCCGGGAACGAGCCGAGCAGGAAGGTGAAGAACACCGGCATCCAGGTGAACATCATCTTCTGCACCGGATCCGGCGGCTCCGGGTTCATCTTCATCTGGATGAACATGGTGATGCCCATGAAGATCGGCCAAGCGCCAATCATCAGCATCGCGGGCACGGCGAAGGGCAGCAGCCCGAACAGGTTGAAGACCGAGGTCGGATCGGGCGCGGCAAGATCCTTGATCCAGCCGAAGAACGGCGCGTGCCGCATCTCGATGGTGATGAACAGGATCTTGTAGAGCGCAAAGAAGACCGGGATCTGCACCAGCACCGGCCAGCAGCCGGCGAGCGGGTTGATCTTCTGGGTCTTGTACAGCTCCATCAGAGCCTGCTGCTGCTTCATCTTGTCGTCGGCGTAGCGCTCGCGAATGGCGAGCATCTCCGGCTGCACCGCCTTCATCTTCGCCATCGAGGCGTAGGACTTGTTGGCGAGCGGGAAGAACAGGGCCTTGAGCAGCACGGTGACGATCAGGATCGAGACGCCGAAATTGCCGACGTGCTTGTAGACCCAGTCCATCACGAAGAAGAGCGGCTTGGTGATGAAATAGAACCAGCCCCAGTCGATCATCAGCTCGAAGCGCTTGATGCCGAGATTCTTCTCGTAGCCGTCGATGGCCGCGACTTCCTTGGCGCCGGCGAAGAGCCGGGCATTGGCGGTCGCGCTGGCGCCCGGCGCGACCGTGACGGCCTCGCCCAGGAAATCGGCCTGGTAGGTGTGCGAATTGCCGGTCTGGACCGAGGAATAGCGCCCGTCATACTTGCGCTGCTGATCGGGGATGACCGCGGCCGCCCAGTACTTGTCGGTGATGCCGAGGAAGCCGCCGACGGCGTCCTTCCAGACCTTGCCGGTGGTGCCGGGCGAGAGCGCCGGCTCCTTGTCGATCTTGTCGTAGGTGTATTCCTGCAGGCCCTGCTCGCCGAGATTGCCGACGAGGCCTTCGTGCAGCACGTAGTAGCCGAGCGTATGCGGCTTGCCGTGGCGAACCACCTGGCCGAACGGATACAGCGTGACCGGCGCACCGCCCTTGTTCTCGACCTCGTCGCGGATCGAGAACATGGCGTTGTCATCGACCGAGATCATCCGCTTGAACAACAGGCCCTGGCCATTGTCCCAGGTCAGCGTCAGCGGCGTACCGGGGCGCAGCACTTGGGCGTCCGCGGTCCAGACGGTCGTCGCATTCGGCAGCACCACATTGGCGCCGGGTGCGGCGACCCAGCCGAAATCGGAATAATAGGCGTTGGGTCCGCCGAGCGGCGAGAGCAGCACGATGTTCGGGCTGCTGCGGTCTACGGTCTCGTGATAGGCCCTGAGCGAGACGTCATCGATGCGCGCGCCGGTGAGCGAGATCGAGCCGGCGATCTTGGGCGTGTCGATCTTGACGCGCGGACCGCGTGCGAGCGCCTGCTCGCGGGTCTCGACAGCAGCGACGGCCTGGGCCGTGCCGGGAGCGGCGGTCGCTGCCGGCTGGCCTGGAACGGTCGCCGGAGCCGGAGTAGCCGACGAGCCCGGCTGGGCCGTCTGGGTCTGCGCCTGCTGGCTCTGCTGCGCGGCCTGCTTCTGCTTTTCCATCTGCGGCACGCCGTAGAAGAACTGCCAGCCGAGCAGCACGACCACCGACAGGGTGATCGCCAGAAGCAGGTTGCGATTGTCTTCTTTCATCATGACCGGAAACGGATCTCGCTGAATGCCCCGAAGGGCTTTTGGCCTAAGGCTGGGGACGGGTGCCACCACTGGTGGGGCGCTTATCGGTCGGCCTGCGGCCGGGTTTTGCGGGTCTGGCGCGATCGAGCGCGACGGAAAGATCGGCGATCAGCGCGGAAAACGGAGCTGTCAGCACCTCGCGCCGCGCGACGATCACGAGATCGCAGGGCCGGTCGGCCTGGGCGGCAAGGGCTTGTTTCGCGGCGGCGCGCAGACGGCGCCGGATGCGGTTGCGCTCAACGGCATCGCCGACCTTGCGGGAAGCGGTCAGGCCGAGGCGCAGGCCGTGACGGCCTTCTTCACCCGCGGCATCGCGCACCTGCGCCGTGAAGGCAGGCGAACGAAAACGGCGGCCATGCTCGGCCGCCGCCAGAAACTGTTTGCGTTCGGTCAGACGGGCGTGGCGCATGGCGATGGGCCTGTCTTCCGGAAACGGCGCGCAGGTCACGCGCCGGTCGCTCAGGCCGACAGGCGCTTGCGGCCATGCGCCCGGCGGGCGGCGATGACCTTGCGGCCACCCTTTGTCGCCATACGGGCGCGGTAACCGTGGCGGCGCTTGCGAACCAGCTTGCTGGGTTGATAGGTTCTCTTCACGGTCCGTCTCCGGGGCCTTGTTCCGGCATGGCGACCGGGTTCCCGCTGGGGAAAATCGGCCGGCCAAGCCTGTCATGCAAAAGGGGCGGCGCCGCCCGAAAGGCTGCGCAGGTCGCGGGCTTATGGCGGAAGGGCGGGGGCGAGTCAATGCCGAAGGCGCATCCTGCGACGATGCCGCGCGGATCGACAGGCCCGGCTCCTCGGCCCGCCCGTGCCTTGAAGACGTTGATCAACAGGAGCCGCGACGCAGTCGGCGTGCAGAGGGCCTTCGATCGTGAAAAGAGGCAGGGCGTCGCCAGGGGCCGCCCGTGCGGCAAGGCTGACGACGCCGAGGTTCATCGGGCCGGCTCTGTCATAGAGCGGCTCGCGCCGGCGCTGGGGAGGCGGCCGAGCGGCTGGTTTCGGTCAGATGCGATCCTTGATGCCCATGCGCAACATCTCTTCGCGCGGCAAAATCATCTCTTCGCGCGGCAAAATCTCTTCGCGCGGTAGGAGGGGAAGCGCCCGGGCGAACTGCGCGACAAGGCGTAGCTCGCGCTTGCGCTCTCGATCGACATGCACGATATAGCGCCCGGGAGGTTGGCGAGGGACGTCTCACTCGCCAACCGGGTCAGGTCCGGAAGGAAGCAGCCCTAACGAGACCGAACGGGTCTTCGTCCAGCCTCCCACTTTGCGGCTGCCTTGCGCGCTGCTCCCGCTTGCCAGGTCTTCGATCCAAGCCTTGGATCGGGGCCGCTCCTGCCTCGTCCCGGCCGGAGTATTGCAAGTCCGGCGTTGACCGTCGCCTCCCGATTGGCGAAAGCATGCGGATGACCGACGAGACCGCCGCTGCCGATTCCGTTGAAGAGCTGGGTTTTCCCGGCCTCGCGCCAGCGCCCGTCGCGACCGCGGCGCCTTACCGGGTGCTTGCGCGCAAATACCGTCCGGCCCATTTCGGCGACCTGATCGGCCAGGACGCCATGGTGCGTACTCTGACCAACGCCTTCGCCGCCGGCCGCATCCCGCAGGCATGGATGCTGACGGGCGTCCGCGGTGTCGGCAAGACGACCACGGCCCGCATCCTGGCGCGTGCCCTGAATTTCCAGAGCGCGGATGGGGCGGGTGGGCCGACCACCGATCTCTCGCGTTTCGGCTTGCATTGCCGCGAAATCATCGAGGGCAGGCATATCGACGTGATGGAGATCGATGCCGCCTCGAACAATGGCGTCGACAATATCCGCCAGATCAACGACAGCGTGCGCTATGCGCCGGTCTCCGCACGCTACAAGGTCTACATCATCGACGAAGTGCACATGATGACCGGGGCGGCGTTCAATGCCTTCCTCAAGACCCTGGAAGAGCCGCCGCCGCACGCAAAGTTCATCTTCGCCACCACCGAGATCCGCAAGGTGCCGGTGACGGTGCTGTCGCGCTGCCAGCGTTTCGATCTGCGCCGGGTCGATGGCAGCCTGCTCGTCGGCCATCTCTCGAACATCTGCAAGGCCGAAGGGGTCGACGCCGAAGAGGAGGCGCTCGGTGCCGTCGCCCGCGCCGCCGAAGGCTCGGTTCGCGATTCTCTCTCGATCCTCGACCAGGCCATCGCCCATGCGGCCGGCCGAATCACGCTCGAGGATGTGCGCTCCATGCTCGGCCTCGCCGACCGGGCCCGCGTCATCGACCTGTTCGAGTCGGTGATGAAGGGCGATATCGCGGCGGCGCTCGGTGAACTCAGGGCGCAATATGATGCCGGTGCCGATCCGGTCGTGGTGCTGACCGATCTCGCCGAGTTCACCCATCTGGTGACGCGTCTGAAGCTCGTGCCCGAAGCCGCCCGGGATAACGGCCTGAGCCAGGCCGAGCGCGTGCGCGGCAGTGATTTCGCGGCCCGACTGTCGGTGCGCGTGCTGGCCCGCGCCTGGCAGATGCTGTTGCGCGGCATGGCTGAGGTGAAACAGGCCGACAGGCCGGTGATGGCGGCCGAGATGGTGCTGGTCCGTCTCACCCATGCGGCCGACCTGCCGACGCCCGACGAGGCCATGCGGATGCTGCGCGACGGCAATGGCTCTCCCGCCGGATCGGGCAATGGCGGGGGGGGCGCAGCGCCCCGCCCTCCCTCCGGTGGCGGCAACACGGCGCTCGCGGCACGGCCTGTGCTCGCCAGCGCGAACCCCGCGCCCGCTGCCGCCCCTCGTGCGGTTGCGGCCCCGGCCGTGCTCGTCGCTTCGATCGAAGATATCGTCGCGCTCGCCTCGCAGAATCGCGACATCACCTTGAAGATTGCGCTCGAGCGCGATGTGCGGCCCGTTCGCTTCGAACAGGGGCGGATCGAGTTCGCCCTGGTCGAAGGTGGTTCACGCACGCTCGCCAATGATCTGTCGCGCCGCCTCAAGGAATGGACGGGACAGACCTGGATGGTCGTCATCGTCAATACGGAGGGGGGCGCGACGCTGCGCGAGCAGGCCGTTGCCGCCAAAGACCAGCGCGAGAGCGACGCTGCCGCTCATCCAGCGGTGAAGGCTGTCCTGGAGCGCTTTCCCGGCGCCCGCATTGTCAACGTGCGCGATCCGCGCGCGGCTGAAGCTGCCGAGGCGCAATCCTCGGGCTCGGCCGACGATGATTACATGTCTGATGCCGAGCCGCTGTTCGACGACAGCGAGCCGGATTTCGACGGCGTCGATTTCTGACACTTTCGCATACGGAGAGACACCATGCGCGACATGATGGGCCTGATGAAGCAGGCGCAGCAGATGCAGCAGAAGATGGCCGATGTTCAGGCCGAGCTCGACACGATCGAGGTCGAGGGCGCCTCCGGCGGCGGCATGGTCACCGTGACGATGACCGCCAAGGGCGCGCTCAAGTCGGTCCGGATCGACCCGAGCCTGATGATGGCCGACGAGCGCGAGATACTCGAGGATCTGATCGTCGCGGCCAGCACCGACGCCCGCGCCCGCGCCGAGCGGGTGATGCAGGAGCGCATGGCTGAGATCACCAAGGGCCTGCCGATCCCGCCCGGCATGAAACTGCTCTGAGCTGCAGGCCCGCATGTCACGCGCCATTGCCGGCCCCGAGATCGAGCGGCTGATTCAGCTTCTCGCCAAGCTGCCGGGCCTCGGGCCGCGTTCGGCCCGGCGCGCTGCCCTGCATCTCGTCAAGAAGCGCGAGCAGCTTCTGGGCCCGCTCGCCGAGGCCATGGCGACCGCGCGCGAACGCATCGTCGTCTGCACGACCTGCGGCAATATCGATACCAGCAATCCCTGCTCGGTCTGTCGCGACGCCCGCCGCGACGATGGGGTGATCGTCGTCGTCGCGGACGTCTCCGACCTATGGGCGCTCGAGCGCTCGGGCGCTGTTTCAGGGCGCTATCATGTTCTGGGCGGCGTGCTCTCGGCGCTCGACGGCATCCGGCCCGAGCACCTGACGCTCGATGCGCTGGTGGCCCGTGCCTCCGACCCGGCCGTGAAGGAGGTCATCCTGGCGCTCAACGCCACGGTCGACGGGCAGACCACGGCGCATTTCATCACCGATCTGCTTGCCCATTTGCCGGTCAAGGTGACGAAGCTCGCCCATGGCGTGCCGGTCGGCGGCGAGCTCGACTATCTCGACGACGGCACGCTCGCTGCCGCCATTCGCCAGCGCACGGGCTTCTGATCCGGGCTTCGTCCCGTCAGAACTTGTAGCTCAGGCTCGTGCGGACGCTATGCAGCGTCGAATCCTGATCGGTCGTCACGCCAAGGAAGGCGCCGCGCGCCAGGCGGTTGAACCGGCCGAAATCGGTGTAGCGGTATTCGACGCCGGCGATCAGGTGGTCGGTCAGCGCAAAGGAAAGACCGCCGCCCACGCTCCAGCCCGAGCGCGATGTCTGGGCGCTGTCACGTGCTCCCGAAGCCGGATCGAAGAGCTGCTGGTCGAACTCGGTGAAAGTCGCGCCACCCGTGGCATAGATCATGAAGCGGTCCATCGCAAAGCCCAGGCGACCGCGCACCGAAGCCTGCCAGTCGCGTTTCACCTCACCGATGCCGAGGGCATGACGGAAGCGCCCATCGCTATTCAGGGCCTCGATATCGCCTTCGATGCCGAGGACATAGGAGCCGAACTGGTAATTGAAGCCGGCATGTCCGCCGCCGAGCACCGAATCGGTATCGGAGGTGAAAGCCGCGCCGATGCCGTTGGCGGCGATGAAGCGGGTGCGCTCCGAGCCCCAGGAATAACCGATCTGGCCGCCGGCGTAGAACCCGGTCCAGGAAAAGAATTCCGGCAGTGCAGGAGCCGGCGGCAGCGTGCCCTTGCGATAGGGCATGTCCGCCGCGGAGGCCGCGCCGCCAGCCAGAAGTGCGAGGCTCGCAAGGCCGGCTTTCAGGAACATCTTCATCGCAGGTCTCTGTATGTCGTTCGCCGATCGGGTGGCCAGATACGGTGCCTCCCGTCATCCGGGACGAGGAGGTCGCAAGCCTTTGCTGACGCATGTGAAGCGCGCGTTTTCTGGCTCTGATTAGGAACTGTTAAGGTTAACAAACGGATAAGCGGCCTGGGGTGGCCCGCCGCGCAGGGAACAAACTCGTCGTCCGCCCGGTTTGCCCTAGGCTGGTGCCAGGCCGCGTGTCGACCCACCGCGGCGGCGGAGACTTTTCATGGCCTTCTTGAAACGCATCACGGGCGCAGCGGGCGCGGGGGTGGCGCTGGGCTACGTGGCCGAGGCGATCTCGCGCTGGCGTGCGCGGCCTTCGCGAGAGGAGGTTGCACGCGGCCGCGACGCGGCTTCGCCGCTCGAGATGACCTGGCTTGGCTGGAAGGATGTCCTGCTGCGCTTTGCCGGCAATGTTGCCGATAACCGTCTCAGTTCTCTGGCTGGTGCGGTCGCCTTCTTCACCCTGCTTTCGCTTGTCCCGGCGCTCTCGCTCCTTGTCGCGCTGTACCGCTATTTCACCGACCCGCTGACCATCGCCGGCCAGCTCGACAGCCTCACCACGGTCTTTCCGTCCGCCGCACGCGAGTTGATCCGCGAGCAGGCGATGCGGCTTGCGACACAATCCACCACCGGCCTGTCCCTTGCTGTCCTGGTCAGCCTGCTCGTGGCGGCCTGGAGTGCGAACGCCGCGGTCAAGGCGGTCTTCGATGCGCTCAACATCATCTATCGCGAACGGGAGAAGCGCAGCTTCTTCAAGCTGAACCTGATCTCGCTGATGACCACGCTGAGCGGGGTCGTGCTGCTGATGGCGGCGCTGATCGCGATCGCCATCCTGCCGGTCATCTCCGCGTTCTTCCCGTTCCACTACGAACTCGAGCAACTGGTCCGGCTGGTGCGCTGGCCGACCTTCGTCGTGATGGCGACGCTGGCGATCGCTTGCCTCTACTGGATCGGACCGAGCAGGCGGCGGCCGCGCTTCGCCTGGGTCATGCCGGGCGCGGTCGCCGCCTCGCTGCTCTGGGCCGCCGCGTCATGGGCCTTCTCCTGGTATGTCGGCACGCTCGGCAATTACACGGCGACCTATGGCTCGCTCTCGACGGTGGTGGTCTTCATGACCTGGCTCTGGCTGTCGGCGATGATCGTGCTCGCCGGTGCCGAACTCAATGCCGAACTCGAGCATCAGACCGAGCGCGACACCACGATCGGCCGACCCAAGCCTCTCGGCCGCAGGGGCGCGACCATGGCGGACAGGGTCGGTGCTGCCATGGCGGACGAGTAGGCGATGCTGGATCCCGACGACACGCGCCAGAGCGACCTGCGCAGCGGTTCGAGCCCCTGGCGTGCAGATGCCGGACATCCGCGCGGCGAGACGCTTGAAGCGGATCTTCGCTGCGACGTGGCGATCATCGGCGGCGGCATCACCGGCGCGATGCTGGCGGAACATCTGACCGCGCGTGGGCGGAAGGTCGTGCTCGTCGATCGCGAAAGACCGGGCTTCGGCAGCACAGTGGCCAGCACGGCGATGCTGCAATGGGAGATCGACCAGCCCTTGCGGCGGCTTTCGGCGCTCTACGGCTTCGAACGGGCGGCGGATATCTATCGGCGCAGCCTTCGGGCCGTGGTGGGGCTTCGTGAGCTGGTCCTGGACCAACAACTGCGCTGCGCCTTCCATCCCCGTGACACGGTCTATCTCGCAGCTGGCGAGACCGGGGCGCGTGAATTGCTGGACGAGCATCTCCTGCGGGAGCGCGCTGGCCTGCCCGGCTCACTGCTCGGCCATGACCTGCTGCTGCGCGAGTTCGGATTCGACCGGGCGGCAGCCATCGTCTCGCCCGGATCGGCGGAAGCAGACCCCCTTAGCCTGTGCCACGCCCTGCTCGGCGTGGCGGCAGCGCGGGGCGCGCGTCTTATCCGCGACGAGGCGGTGGCATTCGATGGCCAGGGTCGCTCCGCCATGGTCCAGCTCGGCGCTGGCCACACGATCGAAGCCGGACATGTCGTGCTGGCAACCGGCTATGTCATGCCAGATTGCGTCCGGAGCGATCTGCATCGCATCGCCTCGAGTTGGGCATTGGCGACGCAGCCGCAGCCCGCACAGGCGCTCTGGCCTCGGCGTGCGCTCGTCTGGGAGGCTTCGACGGACTATGTCTACTGCCGGACCACGGACGATGGAGGCATCGTCATCGGAGGCGAGGACGAGGCGAGCGATGACGCCGATCTGCGCGAGCGTCTCGGGCCGGAGAAGACAGAGGCGCTGCTCGGCAAGCTCGCGGCCCTTGTGCCGGCTGCGCGGCTCTCGCTTGCTCACACTTGGTCCGGGGCCTTCGGCCAGACCGGGGACGGGTTGCCGCTGATCGGGCGGGTCCCTGGCCAGCCACGCCTGCTGGCGGCCTATGGCTATGGCGGCAACGGCATCACCTTCAGCTTCCTCGCGTCTCGTCTCCTCGGCGCCCTGCTAGAGGGCAGGGAGAAGGCCTGGTTCTCTGATTTTGCGATCGACCGGCCGAGCCCAGTCTGACGGCCCCGCGATATTGCGCGGCTGCAATCTTGGTCTTGCCACGCCAAGGGGCGACACTGGCTCGGTTTCTTGCCATTTGAAGACTGCGGCGGACGTCGGGCCGCATCATTCTCGGAGGCGGCGATGCTCACGGTTCAGGACAAGGTTTCGTCACCGGTACGGCTTGAGGCCTATGACGCGCCCCTTCATATTGGCGCGGTCTCCTTGCGGGTGCGCGATCTGCCGCGCCTGACGGCCTTCTATCGCGACGCGATCGGGCTGACGCTGATCTCGGAAGAGCCCGGCCTCTCCGTGCTCGGTGTCGACGGCGTGCCGCTGGTGCGGCTCGAAGGGGGGGCGAGCGCACCGGTATCGGCCGCCGGCCTCTTCCATCTCGCGATCCTGCTGCCATCGCGCCGTGACCTCGCCAACTGGCTGGCGCATGCGGCCAGGACCCAAGTGCCGCTGGAAGGCGCCTCGAACCATCTCGTCAGCGAGGCGCTCTACCTCTCCGATCCGGAAGGCAACGGCATCGAAATCTATCGTGATCGCAGCCGGCCGGAATGGCCGCGACTTGATGGCGGCGCCATCAAGATGTCGACAGATCGGCTCGATCTCGACCTGCTCCTGCGTGAGTCGGACGGAGCCGCCTATCCCGGCATGCCGACTGGCACGGGCATGGGGCATGTTCATTTGCGCGTCGGCGACACCGCGCAGGCCGAGGGCTTCTACCGCGATGGGCTCGGCTTTGACGTGATGGTGCATTATCCCGGCGCCAGCTTCCTCGCGACCGGTGGCTACCATCACCATATCGCCGTCAATGTCTGGGGCAGCCGGGGGGCAGGCCTGCGGGCTGACAGCGATGCGGGGCTCGCGAGCTTCGAGCTCGTCGCCGCTGACGATCCGGCCTTCGCGGCGATGCGGACGCGGATGATCGCTGCCGGCGGTCGAGATCAGGGAGGCACCGTTACCGTTGCCGACCCCTGGAATAACCGCCTGATCCTGCGTCGCTAACACATCGGCCCGAAAGGTGGGGTGCGGTTTTCGGGAACGCTGATCCAGGCTTCGATCCTAGCGCGTGAGCAGATGGCTGCGGCGTGTACCGCCGCCATCGGGCTTGAAGCCCATGGCTTCCCAGAAAGCGGCCGCGCCGGAATCCGCGGCGTTGAGCGAGAGCCTCGGCGCCAGCGACAGCCCTTGTTGCACGAGTGCGCTCGCCAGCAGGCGGCCGACGCCTCCGCGCCGGCCGGTCGGCCGGACATAGACATGGCGAATGCGCAGGAGGTCGGGCGCCGGGTCATAAGGGTCCGGCGTCACCGCGCCGATCGCGGCGAGCACCCCATCGCGAAACACCGCAAACAGGGTATTCCGCTCGTCGGCGTCACGATAACGGCCGGATTGCCACTCGTCCCGCAAACCGTCGACGAAGCGGTAGCCTTCGGCCGCCGCTTCGTCCTGCAGGGCAGAAAAATCGTCCGGCAGCGTTTCGCTGAGCCGGACGACCTGAAGCGCGCTGGAGATCACAGGCCTTCGAAGAGAGCGCTCGAAATATAGCGCTCGGCGAAGGAGGGGATGATCACGACGATGGTCTTGCCTTCGTTGCCGGGCCGCGCTCCGATTTCCAGCGCGGCAGCGACTGCCGCGCCCGAGGAGATGCCGGCCGGGATGCCTTCGAGGCGGGCCAGCGCGCGAGCCGTGTCGAAGGAGGTCTGGTTGCCGACAGTCACGACCTCGTCGATCACCGAGCGATCGAGCACGCCGGGAACGAAACCGGCGCCGATGCCCTGGATCTTGTGCGGACCGGGTTGACCGCCGGAGAGAACCGGGGAGTCTTCAGGCTCGACCGCGATGACCTTCAGCCCGGGCCGGCGGGGCTTCAGCACCTGGCCGACACCGGTGATCGTGCCGCCGGTGCCGACACCGGAGACGAAGATGTCGATCTCGCCGTTGGTGTCGTTCCAGATTTCCTCGGCGGTCGTCCTGCGGTGAATCTCGGGGTTGGCCGGATTCTCGAATTGCTGCGGAATGATCGCACCCGGGATCTCGGCCCTGAGCTCTTCGGCCTTGGCCACGGCACCGCGCATGCCGCCCGGGCCGGGCGTCAGCACGAGTTCGGCGCCGAGCAGGGCCAGCATCTTGCGACGCTCCAGCGACATCGTCTCCGGCATGACCAGGATCAGGCGGTAGCCGCGCGCGGCAGCGACGAAGGCGAGCGCAATGCCGGTATTGCCCGAGGTCGGCTCGATCAGCGTGCCGCCCGGCTTCAGAACGCCTGAGGCTTCGAGCGCATCGACCATGTTGACGCCGATACGATCCTTGACGCTGGAGATCGGGTTGAAGAATTCGAGCTTGGCAAGGATCGTCGCCTTGACGCCGCGTTCTGCCGGGAGACGGTTCAGCCGCACCAGCGGAGTGTCACCGATCGTATCGGTGATCGACTCATAGACCCGGCCTCGACCGGGCGCCTTGTCCTGTGTGGGATTGAGCTTCTGTGCTGCTTCGGCCATAGCGGCCTCCCTTGCGTCATATGGTCAGGATGGAAGGGCTAACGTATTTCACATCTTCTGTCGAATAATTAAGTTTAATCACATAATTATATTGTGAAATCGGCTCTCTTGGCGATCTCTCCGAAGACCGACTTCTGCTCGGACTGGCGACAAAGATCTTCGACGGTGACGCTGTCGAGCTCGGCCAGGAAGGCATCGGTCGCCCGCCTCAGCGCCGGGCCGACCACCTCGTCGATAAGGCGGGACTGCGGCAGGGGCGTGGTTTCATCGCTCGTTTCCTGCATGGCCGCACGCGCGATATCGCCGGCGGTGATGCGGCGGCGTTCGCGAGCGAGCTCATAGCCGCCGCGCGGACCGCGCACGCCCTTCAGGATGCCGGCGCGCACGAGCGCCTGCAGCATGGTTTCGAGATGGCGCGGCGGCAGGTCGTGGCGTGCAGCCAGGAATTTGGCGGCGACGGGCGACGGGCGAGCATGCAGCGCGATATCGACGACTGCGGCGACGGCGAGAAGGCTGCGGTGCGAGAGCGGCATCATTGGCCGCCACCTTGCGCCGTCGCCTTGCTCCCAGCGATGCCGGTCGAGCCGAAGCCGCCGTCCCCGCGCGCGGTCTCGTCGAGTGTGGCAGCCTCGACCAAGGCCGCCTGTGAGACCGGGGCGACCACGAGCTGGGCGATGCGGTCGCCGTGCCGGATCACGAAGTCTTCTACGCCGAGATTGATCAGGATCACCTTGATCTCCCCACGATAGTCGCTGTCGACGGTGCCGGGCGAATTCAGCACCGTGACGCCATGCTTGAAGGCGAGGCCCGAGCGCGGCCGGACCTGTGCCTCGAAACCTTGCGGCAATTGCAGCACGATCCCCGTCGGGATGAGACCGCGTCCGCCCGGAGCCAGAACGCAGGGCTCATCGGCGGCCAGGGCGGCACGGAGATCCAGGCCGGCGGCGCCGCTGCTCTCATAGGCCGGCAGCGGCAGGTCGGCGCCATGGGGCAGGCGCTTGATGGGAAGCGTGACCATGGCGCTCAGCGGTCCGTCTCGCTGGCCTGCGGCATGCGCGCCAGATGCGCAATCAGCCGGCTTGCGACCTCGCCCTTGGGCAGGGTCGGCCAGGTTTCGACATTGTCGGAGGTGACGAGATGCACGGTGTTGGCGTCGCCGCCCATCACTCCGGTGCCGCCGACATCGTTTGCGACGATCAGGTCGCAGCCCTTCTTTGCCAGCTTGGCGCGGGCATAGTCGATCACGTGGTCGGTCTCGGCGGCGAAGCCGACGACGAGGGCGGGGCGATCGATCTCGCGTGAGGCGATCGTCGCCAGGATGTCGGGGTTCTCGACGAGGGCGAGGGCAGGCGCGCTCGCGCCGGCCTGCTTCTTGAGCTTGCCGGGCGCCTCTTCCGCAACGCGCCAGTCGGCGACTGCGGCGGCGAAGATCGCGATATCCGCCGGCAGCGCGCCTTCGACTGCGGCCAACATATCGCGGGCGGACTCGACATGGATCGTGGTCACCCCCTCCGGATCGGCGATCGCGACCGGGCCGGACACCAATGTCACGCTGGCGCCCGCGTCCGCGGCGGCGGCTGCGATCGCGTGACCCTGCTTTCCGGAGGAGCGGTTGGCGATGTAGCGCACGGGGTCGATCGGCTCATGCGTCGGCCCGGAGGTGATGAGCACGCGCTTGCCGGCGAGCAGCTTGGGGGCACCGGACGCGCCGCCCGGACTGCGACCGAGGAAGCCGATCGTTCCACCCGGGGAGAGCCGGGTTTCGCCGGCCAGTGCCTGTTCGATCGCCGCCAGCAGCTCATGAGGCTCGGCCATGCGGCCGGGTCCGTTCTCGCCTCGCTCGGCCATGGCACCCGAGTTCGGCCCGACCACGAGCACCCCGTCCTTCTCGAGCTGCGCCATGTTGCGCCGTGTCGCCGGGTGCTCCCACATGCGCGGGTTCATCGCGGGCGCGATCAGGATGCGCTTGTCGGTGGCGAGCAGGGCCGTCGAGGCAAGGTCATTGGCAAGGCCCGTCGCCATCTTGGCGATCAGGTCGGCGGTCGCGGGGGCGACGACGACCAGATCGGTCGAGCGCGACAGCGCGATATGGCCGATATCGGCTTCGTCGGTCAGCGAGAACAGATCGGTGAAGCAGCGTTCGCCCGCCAGCGACGATACGGCGAGCGGCGTCACGAACTCTTCGCCGGCTTTGGTCAGGATGCAGCGCGAGGTGACGCCGTGATCCTTCAGGCGCCGGATCAGCTCCAGCACCTTGTAGGCGGCGATACCCCCGCCGATGATCAGCAGAACGGAGCGAGATGCGGACAAGGGCGGGCTCCCGAGGCAAGAAGCCCTTCACCTAGCATCGCGGAGGCGCGGCTGTCATGGGGTGGACGTGCAGGGGCCTCTAGCGGAAGGGCGGCTCGTCGAAGGAGCGCAGCTTGCGTGAATGGATCGTGCTGCCGGCTTCCTTGAGCTTCTCCAGCGCTGCCAGTCCGATTTTCAGGTGCTCGCCGACAGCGCGCTCATAGAAGGCGTTGGCGGCGCCCGGCAGCTTGATCTCACCATGCAGCGGCTTGTCGGAGACGCAGAGCAAGGTGCCGTAGGGCACGCGTAGCCGGTAGCCCTGCGCTGCGATGGTCCCGGATTCCATGTCGACCGCGATGGCGCGCGACAGGTTGATACGGCGGCGCTCCTTGGTCCAGCGCAGCTCCCAGTTGCGATCGTCCTGCGTCACGACGGTGCCGGTGCGCAGCCTCTGCTTCAGCCGGTCGCCCTTCTCGCCAGTGACCTCGGCTGCAGCCTGCTGCAAGGCGACCTGGACCTCGGCGAGCGCCGGAATCGGAATGTCCGGCGGCACATGGTCATCCAGGATGCCGTCCTGGCGGAGATAGGCGTGGGCCAGCACGTAGTCGCCGATGATCTGCGTCTGCCGGAGGCCACCGCAATGGCCGACCATCAACCAGCAATTCGGCCTGAGCACCGCGAGATGGTCGGTGATGTTCTTCGCATTGGACGGGCCGACGCCGATATTGACCAGCGTGACGCCTTCGCCTCCAGCGCGGATGAGGTGATAAGCCGGCATCTGGAAGCGATGCCAGGGCGCGGACATCACGCGCTCGGCGGCGCTGACATCGATGCCTTCGCGGTCGATCCGGATCCCGCCCGGCGCGACGAGTGCCTCGGCGGTGCCGGCCTCGATCTCGGCCAATGCCAGCCGCACGAACTGGTCGACATAGCGATGGTAGTTGGTCAGCAGCACCCAGGGCTGCACCATCCGCCAGTCGGTGCCGGTATAGTGGACCAGCCGCCGCAGCGAATAATCGACGCGCACCGCATCGAAGAGCGAGAGCGGGCGTGGCTCGCCCTCGATGATTTCGAAGGTGCCGTCGGCGATCTCGTCGCCGACCAGCGAGAGCAGCGGCGTCGGGAAATGCCGCGCAAGCTCCGCGGGCGAGATCCGGCCGCCGCCCAGTTCGTCGCCGCCCTCGATTGCATAGGGGTAGGGGATTTCCTGGGTGCTGATGCCCGTCTCGATGGTGGCGCCGTATTCCGTCACCAGGGGGTCGAGCTGGTCGAGCAGATAGGCCCGGAACTCGGCCGGCTGGGTCACCGTGGTCGAGTAGATGCCGGGCGCCGCAAATTTGGCGAAGCCGCGGCGTGTCGCTGCCGGCAGCTTCGACGGCTCATAGGTGACGCGCAGCATCGGGTAGCGATAGCGGGCGCGCTCCTCCGGCGTCGGCGGCTGTCTCGTGTCGAAGAAGCGTTGGAGATCGGCGCGGAGCGCGTCCTTCGCTTCGGCATAAAGCGCCTCCAACCGGTTGATGGCGTCATGCGGTGTGGCGGCGATCTCGAAGCTCATGGCTGACTCTAGCCGGCTGCGGGCGCTCCTGACAACAACTGGCATCGCGCCGGCCGATGGTCGGAAGGCCGGGCGTTCAGCGGTCTCGCAACGGGCGCTTGACGTTACGGCTTTGGTGCATTAGTAAACCGATCAGTTAATTAACCGATCGGTTTAGTTGATGTCGCCGGACCACCTCAGCGCCACGCTCTCTGCCCTCGCCGATCCCACCCGGCGGGCCATCCTGGCGCGCCTCGCGCTGGGGGAAACCTCGGTCAAGGAGTTGGCGGAACCTTTCGCGATGAGCCTCCCGGCCGTCTCGAAACATCTGAAGGTGCTCGAGAAGGCCGGCCTGATCTCCCGTGGCCGCGAGGCGCAGTGGCGGCCCTGCCGGCTCGATCCCGGCCCGCTGCGCGATGTGGCTGCCTGGCTCGAGCACTACCGGGTCTTCTGGGACCAGAGCCTGGACAGGCTGGAGAGCATGATTCTGGAGCTGAGGACTGAGGACCAGAATGCGGCGCTGTCGTTGAGCCCGCCTTCGAAGGGGACGGACGGACAATGATCGCGGCCCGTCATCGCCCCGGAATCCAGGCGGTTTTGCCTGCTCGCCAGGCGGTCTTGTCTGCTCGCAATGAGATCTTAGATCCCAATCAAACAACTTTGGAGAGCATCATGTCTCTATCGATTACCGAGCCCGCCTTCGCAGAGCCAAGAGCCAAGCTCTGGACGGGACGGGTGCTGAGCGGTGTCGTCGTCGCGTTCCTGCTGTTCGACGGCGGTATCAAGCTGGCGCCCCTGCAGGTGGTCAACGATACCCTGCAGCAGCTGGGATATTCGGGAAGCAATGAGCTGGCCCGGGGGCTCGGCGCCATGACGCTGATCATTGCGCTGCTCTATGCCTATCCCCGCACCTCCATTCTTGGCGCCGTGCTGCTTACGGGGCTGCTTGGCGGCGCCATGGCGACGCATCTGCGCGTCGGCAGCCCGCTCTTCAGCCACCTCTTCTTTGGGCTCTATCTCGGCCTCATGGCCTGGGGCGGACTCTACCTGCGCGATCCGAGGCTGCGCGCACTCATCCCGCTGCGAAGCGCCTAGCAGCTTTCGCCACTCCCTCTCGATCCGTCACAGGAGCGTTCCGTGCTCAGCACCCTTCTTTGGGCCATTGTCGCCATTCTCGCCCTCGCCATCGTCGTCGTGCTCGTCCTGGCCGCGATGAAGCCCGACAGCTTTCGCGTCCAGCGTTCGCTCGCCATCAACGCACCGCCGGAGCACGTCTTTCCGCTGATCAACGGGTTCCGGAGCTGGGGTGACTGGTCGCCCTGGGAGAAGAAGGACCCGGCGATGAAGCGCAGCTTCAGCGGCGCGGAAAGCGGCCTCGGTGCGGTCTATGCCTGGGACGGCGACAAGAATGTCGGGCAGGGCCGCATGGAGATCGTCGAGGCCTCGGCTCCCCGCAAGGTTGGATTGAGGCTCGATTTCATCAAGCCCTTCGAGGCTCATAACGACGTCACATTCGCGCTCGAGCCCCGCGGTGGCGCCACCGAGGTGATCTGGACCATGACCGGCCCGGCACCGTTCCTCACAAGGATCATGCACGTCTTCTTCAACGTCGATCGCATGGTCGGGCGCGATTTCGAAACCGGCCTCGCCAATCTGAAGGTGGCGGCCGAGCGCTAGAGCCGTCTCATTCCCGAAGATCAAGCAAGGAGGAGGATGCGCCTATGCAGACTGTCGAACCACAGGACGAACATCGCTGGCTTCAGCAACTCGTCGGCAACTGGGCTTATGAATCGAACTGCTCGCCTGACAAGCCGGACGAAATCTCCAAGGGCTCGGAGACCATTCGCTCCATCGGCGACCTCTGGATCGTTGGGGAGAGCAAGAGCGAGATGCCCGGCGGAGATCCCGCGACCATGCAGATCACGCTTGGCTTCGATCCCCAGAAGGGCCGTTTCGTCGGAACCTGGCTGGGCTCGATGATGGCGATGATCTGGACCTATGAAGGCTCTCTCGACGACAGCGGCAAGATCCTGACGCTCGAATCCGAAGGGCCCAGCTTCTCCGGCGACGGCACGACGTCGAAATATCGGGACATCATCGAGATCAGGAGCCCGACCGAGCGGCTGTTCTATTCGAAGGTTCTCGGTGCCGATGGCAACTGGACCGAGTTCATGAGAGCTCGCTACCAAAGAATCTGATCCGCCACGCCATCCAAGGCCGGCGCGACCGGCCGTTTCTCAAGGGAATAGCCCAATGAAGCTCTCGACCTATCTGATGTTCAACGGCAATTGCGAAGAAGCGTTCACGACCTACCAGAAGGTGCTCGGCGGCAAGATCACCGCGATGATGAGCCATGAAGGCACGCCGGCGGAGAACGACGTCTCGCCGGAATGGCGCAAGAAGATCATCCATGCCTGCCTGGAGCTCGACGGCCAGATGCTGATGGCGTCCGATGCGCCGCCGGACCGCAGCAGCGGCCCGATGCGCAGCGTCTATGTCAACGTCATGGTCAACGAGGTCGCCGAGGCCGAGCGCATCTTCAAGGGGCTCTCGGAGGGCGGCCAGATCCAGATGCCGATCGGGGAGACCTTCTGGTCCAAGAGCTTCGGCATGCTGACCGACCGCTTCGGCACGCATTGGATGGTCAATGCCGAGTTCAAGAACGGATGAGCGCTGGCTTCTCCGAAAAGGCCCTCGCCGACATGGCCGCCGCGATGCGCGGCCATGTCACGCGCGGTGCCGTCGCCGGGATCGTCACGCTGATCGCCCGGGCGGATGACGTGCATGTCGAGACCTTCGGCCTGGCCGATTTCGACAGTGCTGCGCCGATGCGCCGCGATGCGATCGTCCGTATCGCCTCGATGACCAAGCCGATGCTGGCGGTGGTGGCTCTGTCGCTCGTCGAGGATGGAGCGATCGGGCTCGATGACGCCGTCGAGCCTTGGTTGCCGGAGCTGGCGGACCGCCGGGTCCTGCGCAGCATCGCTGGCCCGCTCGACGACACCGTGCCGGCCCGCCGATCAATCACGTTGCGCGATCTGCTGACGCTCAGGCTCGGCATCGGCGCGATCATGGCGCCGCCGGGCCGTTACCCGATCCAGCAGGCAATGGCCGATGCCGGCGTCGCGCCCGGTCCAATGAGCCCCGAGATGTCGCCCGACGCCTGGATGAAACGGCTCGGCTCCCTGCCGTTGATCCACCAACCCGGGGAAGTCTGGATGTATCATACCGGCTTCGACGTGCTCTCGGTGCTCTTGGCCAGGGTTTCCGGCAAGCCGCTTGATGATCTCATGCAGGAACGTCTGTTTCGACCGCTGGGCATGGTCGATACCGGCTTCAGCGTGACGGCGGGCCAGGCCGGACGACTGGCCAGCGCCTATCGTCTCGATTCGGACGCGGGCCGGCTCGTCCTGTTCGATCGCGGCGCCGGAGGCGCGTTTGCGCGCGCGCCCGCCTTTCCCTGCGAGCTGGTCTCGACGGCCGACGATGTCCTGAGATTTGCGCGCGTGCTCCTGGCGCGCGGGCAATACGGCGGGCAGGGCATCCTCTCGCCAGGGACGGTCGAGCAGATGACGCGGGATCAGATCACGCCGGAGCAGAAGGCGGTTTCACCGTTCTTCCCGGGCTTCTGGGAGAGCACGGGCTGGGGCTTCGGTCTTGGGATCGCGACGCAGCCCGATCCGATCTCGGCGGTTCCCGGGCGCTATGGCTGGGAAGGCGGGTTCGGCACCAGTCTCAATATCGACCCGCATCGGAACCTCGTCACGGTCTTCCTGAGCCAGAGACTGATGCAGGGTCCGGAAGACGCCGCCCTCGGCCAGGAATTCCAGGTCCTGGCCTATCGGGCGGTCGCCGGCTGAGGGGCGTCAGCTGAAGATGCTGTAGGCCAGCAGGCCCGCGATCAGCCACAATGCCCAGTTGCCCCAGCGGTTGCGCCGGGCTTCGGCCCGGCCAATCTCCTGGATGCTGCGTTCGTCCAGGACAAAGCCCTGGCGCGAGGCGTCCTCGAGTTGACCCAGCACACGCTCGGCCCGAGCGGCCGTTTCAGGAAGGCTGGCGAGCGTCGAGAGCATGGACTGGGCGCCTCGGCTGACTTCCTCGATCTTGCCGAGAGGGCCGAGATTGCGGGTGATCCACTCGCGCACCACCGGCTCGGCCGTCTTCCACATATCGAGCTGCGGATCGAGCGAGCGCGCTACACCTTCGACCACGACCATGGTCTTCTGCAGCATGACGAGTTCGGTCCGGGTCGCCATATCGAACAGCCCGGTGATCTCGAAGAGAAGGGTCAGAACCTTCGCCATCGAGATCTCGTCGGCACGCCGGTCATGGATCGGCTCGCCGACGGCCCGGATCGCCTGGGCGAAGTCCGCGACATCGTGATGGGCCGGAACATAGCCGGCCTCGAAATGGACCCGGGCCACACGGGCGTAATCGCGCGTGATGAAGCCGAGCAGGATTTCGGCGAGGAACCGCCGTTCCTTGAGGCCGAGCCGGCCCATGATGCCGCCATCGACTGCAACCAGCCGGCCCTGCGCATCGACGAACAGGTTCCCCGGATGCATATCGGCATGGAAGAAGCCGTCGCGGATCGCGTGCTTCAGGAAGGACTGGATGACGGTGCGGCCGAGCGCCACGAGGTCATGGCCGGCAGTACGCAGCGCTTCGACATCGGAGAGGCGAATGCCGTCGATCCATTCGTCGACGAGCACCTCGCGCGCCGTCAGCTGCCAGTCCGGCTTCGGGACGCGGAAATCGGCATCGTCCCTGGTGTTCTCGGCGAATTCCGAGAGCGCTGCGGCCTCGAGGCGAAGGTCCATCTCCATGGTGACGGAGCGCGCCAGCGTCTCGACCACGCCGGAGAAACGCAGGCGCCGCGCCTCGTGCGAGCGGCTCTCGGCGAGTTCGGCGCCGAAGCGCATCGCCGCCAGGTCGCGGTTGAACCGGTCACGGATGCCGGGCCTAAGCACCTTGACCGCGACCTCCGAGCCATCCTTCAACCGTGCGCGATGGACCTGGGCGATCGAGGCGGCCGCGACGGGCTCGCCGAATTCGGAGAACAGCGCCTCGACTGGCTCGCCATGCGCGGCTTCGATCGCGGCGCGGGCCTGTTCCATCGGGAACGGCGCCATCCTGTCCTGAAGCGCCGACAGGTCTTCGGCGATCTTCATCCCGACCACATCTGGCCGCGTCGCCAGAAACTGGCCGAACTTGACATAGGACGGACCAAGCCGGGTCATCGCAGCGGCAAGGCGCGTGGCCGAGGAGCCGGCGCCCCGGCGCTCGATCAGCCGGCCGACCCTGATCAGCGCACGTGCCGCGGGCGGCAGAACCGACGGATCCACCAGCGCGAGCGCGCCTTCGCGAGCCAGAACGAAACCAACCCGCGCCATGCGGGTGAAATGGGCGATTGAGGAGATCATGCTGGAAGGCGGGCCGTCACAGCTTCCAGCCGGAATGCAGTGCCACGACCCCACCGGTCATGGGCGTGAAGCGCGCCCGCCGGAAGCCGGCTGCTGCGATCATGTCGGCGAAAACCTGTGGTTTCGGGAATTTGCGGATCGATTCGACCAGATAGCGATAGGGCTCCGCATCTCCCGTCACGAGCCTGCCCATCGGTGGGATCAGGTTGAAGGAATAGGTCTCGTAGATCTTGTCGAGCACCGGCACGTCGACATGGCTGAATTCGAGGCAAAGGAAGCGCCCGCCGCGCTTCAGGACGCGATGCGCCTCCGTCAGCGCCTTGTCGATGCGTGGCACGTTGCGAATGCCGAAGGCGATCGTATAGGCGTCGAAACTGTTGTCCGGCAGGCCGAGCTCCTCGGCATTGCCCTGTACGAAGCGGATGCGGCCATCGCCTGGAAAGCGCTTCTGCGCGCGTTCGCGCCCGACGCTCAGCATCTCGCCATTGATGTCGAGCACCGTCACATCGGTTGCCGGGCCGCCGGCTTCCAGGACCTGGAAGGCGACATCGCCCGTGCCGCCGGCCACGTCGAGATGGTGGAAAGCCCGGTCGCGCGGCGGCTTCAGCGTCGAGATAAGGGCATCCTTCCAGAGCCGGTGCAGGCCCGCCGACATCAGGTCGTTCATCAGGTCGTAGCGGCCGGCGACCTTGTGGAAGACGTCGTCGACCTTGGCCTGTTTCTCGGCGAGCGGCACGGTCTCGAAGCCGAAATGGGTGGTATCGGAGGCTGCTGTCACGGCTTGGCCCGGAGCTTGTGTTCTGGTGAGGCGGTAACTAGAGCCGGATGAATAGCGAAACGAGCGAGCCTTGTCGCGGCCCGTCTCGACGCATGCTGAAGAGCGAAGTGCAATGCCCGAGCTTCCCGAGGTCGAAACCGTCCGCCGTGGGCTGGAGCCCGCCATGCTCGGCCAGGTGCTGGCCCGGGTCGAGCAGCGCCGGCCTGATCTGCGCTTTCCATTGCCTGAGCATTTCGTCGAGCGCCTGACTGGGCGGCGGGTCGAGGGCCTGTCGCGCCGCGCCAAGTACCTGATCGCCGATCTCGATGATGGCGAGGCGCTGATCATGCATCTCGGCATGAGCGGCCGCTTCGTGGTCGAGGCGCCGGGCACGCCACCCACCGAACCTGGCGCTTATTACAACGAGATCGGCCGGCACCTGCAGCACGATCATGTCGTCTTCCATCTCGGATCGGGAGCGCGCGTCACCTATAACGATGTCCGTCGCTTCGGCTTCATGGATCTCCTGCCGCGTGCCGACCTGGAGAGCTCGAAGCATTTTGCGGGAATGGGAATCGAACCTCTCGGCAACGAGCTCTCCGGCGAAGTCCTGGCAAAGCTCTTTGCCGGCAAGCTCGCGCCGCTGAAGGCGGCGCTGCTCGACCAGCGGCTCGTGGCAGGCCTTGGGAATATCTATGTCTGCGAGGCGCTGTTCCGGGCGGGGCTTCACCCGGAAGCGGCGGCCGGTACGATCACGACGCCAACCGGTCGGCCCCGCGAGGCAGCCCATGCGCTCGCACAGATTATTCGCGAGGTTCTCGAGGAGGCGGTGGCCGCTGGCGGCTCGACCTTGCGCGATTTCGCCCATGCCGACGGCTCGCTCGGTTATTTCCAGCACCGCTTCAAGGTCTATGACCGCGAGGGCGACCCATGTGTCACGCCCGGCTGCGGCGGCCTGGTGAAGCGGCTCGTCCAGTCCGGTCGCTCGACTTTCTATTGCGAGCGCTGCCAACCGAAGCGCTGAGCCAACGTCATATCGCGCGGAGCGGTGTCGGCGGCACGGCTTCCGCAGGGTTCGAAAGCCGCCTTTGCGCGGCCGCGCATGGACCGCGCCCGCGGCCCCCGCTAATGCTGCACGCGAAGCATCATCCGGGAGGCCGCCATGGCTTATGAGACCATTCTCGTCGAGGTGAAGGGCAAGGTGGGCGTCATCACGCTGAACCGCCCGCAGGCGCTGAATGCGCTCAACGGCCAGCTGATCGGCGAGGTCAACACGGCGATCGATGGTTTCGAGAAGGATGCCGGCATCGGCTGCATCGTCATCACCGGCTCGGAGAAGGCCTTTGCCGCCGGCGCGGACATCAAGGAAATGCAGTCCCGCACCTTCCCCGAGACCTATCTCGACGACAAGTTCGAGCCGTGGGACCGCATTGGCCAGCGCCGCAAGCCGATCATCGCGGCGGTCGCGGGCTTTGCGCTCGGCGGCGGCTGCGAACTCGCCATGATGTGCGATTTCATCATCGCCGCGGACAATGCCCGCTTCGGCCAGCCGGAGATCAATCTCGGGGTCATTCCCGGCGCCGGCGGCACGCAGCGCCTGACCAAGGCGATCGGCAAGGCCAAGGCCATGGATCTCTGCCTCACCGGCCGCATGATGGACGTGAACGAGGCGGAGCGCTCCGGCCTCGTCGCCCGTATCGTTCCGCTGGCCGACCTGATGACGGAAGCGCTGAAGGCGGCCGAGGCGATCGCGGCGAAGTCGCTGCCCTCGGTGATGATGGTCAAGGAATCCGTCAACCGGGCCTTCGAGGTCACCCTGAACGAGGGGCTGCGCTTCGAGCGGCGCGTGTTCTCCTCGCTCTTCGCCACGCAGGATCAGAAGGAAGGGATGGCCGCCTTCTCCGAGAAGCGGCCGCCGGATTTCAAGAACCGCTGAACCCAGTCATGAGCGGGGCGAATGCCGGGGCCGACGATCTTTGATTTGCGGCTCAGCCCCGCTTGCTGACACGATGGGGGTTCTCTTCGAAGCTTAGGGATACCAGATGAACGCTGCCGCTCCTTCCGCCACGGGCGGGCTCGTCCTGCCGACCTATGAGGATGTCGTGACGGCGGCGGGTCGCCTCCAGGGCATCGCACACCGGACGCCGGCACTGACCTCGCGCACGGCCAATGCCCGCACCGAGGCCTCGCTGGTCTTCAAGGCCGAGAACCTGCAGCGCATGGGCGCCTTCAAGTTCCGTGGCGCCTTCAACGCGATCTCGGCGCTGAGCGCCGAACAGAAGCGTGCTGGTGTCGTCACCTTCTCCTCGGGCAATCACGCTCAGGCGATCGCCCTGTCGGGCAAATTGCTCGGCGTGCCGACCGTCATCCTGATGCCGCAGGATGCGCCTGCCGCGAAGGTTGCGGCGACCCGTGGCTATGGCGCCGAGGTCGTGCTCTTCGACCGTTACAGCCAGGACCGCGATGCGCTCGGCCGCGAGATGGCCGAGACCCGCGGCCTCTCCCTGATTCCGCCCTATGACCATCCCGATGTCATTGCCGGCCAGGGCACCGCCGCCAAGGAGCTGATCGAGGAGGCTGGCCCGCTCGATATCCTGCTGGTCCCCCTCGGCGGCGGCGGTTTGATTTCCGGCGCGGCTCTCGCGGCCAAGGCGCTCAACCCCGGCCTCCGCGTCTTCGGCGTCGAACCGGAGGCCGGCAATGACGGCCAGCAATCCCTGCGGAGCGGCAAGATCGTCAAGATCGACGTGCCCAAGACCATTGCCGACGGCGCCCAGACCGCCTTCCTCGGCCAATACACCTTCCCGATCATCCAGAACCTCGTCGAGGATATCGTCACGGTGCCGGATGCGGCGCTGATCGAGACGATGCGCTTCTTCGCCGAGCGCATGAAGCTCGTGGTCGAGCCCACCGGTTGCCTTGCGGCTGCAGCGGCCTTCACCGGGGCGGTTCCGGTCACGGGCAAGCGTGTCGGCGTCATCATCAGCGGCGGCAATGTCGATCTTGCTGCCTTCGCACGCTTCGTAGGGCCTTCGGCATGAGCAGGATCGAGACCATCGCCTCGCCCGAGGTGCCGGCCCCGGCGGGGCATTATGCGCATGCCGTGGCCTATAAGGACCTCGTCTTCGTCTCCGGCCAGCTCGCTCCCCGCCCTGACGGCAGCCATAGCTCGGCCGAGCCCTTCGCCGTCCAGGCGCATCAGGCGCTGGTCAACATGCTCGCGATCCTCACGGCGGCCGGCTGTGCGCCGTCCGATGTCGTCAAGGTTACGGCCTATCTGGTCGGGGTGGGCAACTGGCCCGAGTTCAACCGGATCTACGCTGAGGCCTTCGGCGATCACCGCCCTGCGCGCTCGGTCGTGCCGGTGCCCGAGCTGCATCATGGCTACCTGATCGAGATCGAGGCTGTGGCGGTCCGAAGGGGCTGATCTGGCGTTCCTGGCGTGATACGGCCATTCCGGCGTTGACGCGGCCCGCACAAGATACTATAGGCCAGCGTCTCGCGACGGCTAGCGCAAGCAACCGCCGCCGCACATGCATTTCAATCAAGGTAGCGGCCCGAACCCGCCAGGCAAATCCGCCGGGTGTTCGGTCGCAATGAAGACGAGGACGATCGATGGCCAATACGACGTCGGCCAAGAAGGCCACGCGCAAGATCGCGCGGCGCACCGAGGTGAACAAGGCGCGCCGCAGCCGTATGCGCACCTTCCTGCGCAAGGTCGAGGAGGCAATTGCCTCGGGCGACAAGGGGGCCGCTGCGGAGGCGCTCAAGGCCGCTCAGCCGGAGATCATGCGCGCCGCTCAGAAGGGCGTCGTTCACAAGAACACCGCTTCGCGCAGGGTCTCGCGCCTGGCGCATCGGATCAGCGCTCTCGCTTCCTGAGCGGCGTTCTGCAGAGCAGTTTCGGACTAAGAAAAGCCCGGCCGTCAGGTCGGGCTTTTTGTTTGCTGTGTTAACCGACCGTTAGGCAAGCCTGACTGCCGCAGACGAGAAAAATCTCATCCGCGGGGCCGATTCAGTAATCTTTCCGCTGCGTTATGGGGTTGACTTCGGTTGTGGTTTCAGGGCGCCAAAAGGTGCTTTTTTCGCCTTTTGGCCGCGCAAATAAATCCCATATTTTTCATGACGTTAGCGGGCAAAGGAATCTGTTGTCGGGAATCGCCGGAGCTTCTACCTGCGTCTCCGTCGCTTCCCGAAAAAAAGATTCGCGCTCCGCGCGCAGCCTCCGCCGTAAAAAAAACGTTAAGTTCCCCAACCTATTGGGCCTGCCTTGCCCATAGGTCATGGGGCCTCTGAAAGGGCTTGAGTCTCCGAAGCCGGCTGACTGGGATATTGCCCCCGTTCGAGGCGCCCCTGTAAGGTCCCTTCATCGCCGGGCGGACAGCAATGACCTCCGGTGGTTTCCAAAGATTAACGGCGTTTTTGGCTCACGCCCCAGAGGGGAGAGGATGCGGCTCTTTGTCTGTTTGAGTTGAGATGAAGTAGCGGCTCCGTCCTTCGGCGAGCCTTCTAAGCGTAATCAGAAATGGATCGAGAGCCTGTCACCCGCCGGCGCATGCCGTCGAGTGGGCGTCATTCCCTTTGTCCAAACAACAGCTCCGGCAGGCGGTCCACCAAGAGCCGCCGCCGATGGCGCATCTCTTGATATTGAAATGGGGCACGAAATGTTCGAGCGGCAAGCCATGGACGAGATTACCGATGCGAAGGCTGTGCCGGCGTCTGTGATCGCGACCACGACTGCGAGCATCCAGGGGGAGGGAGCAGCGCTTTCCCTGACTGAAGCCTGGGACCGCGTGCGCCGCCGCCTGCGTGCCGAACTCGGCGAGGATGTTTTCTCCAGCTGGTTTGCGCGTGTCGAGATCGGCGGCCTCGTCGATGGCGTGGCCTATCTCACCGTGCCGACCCGTTTCCTGAAGAGCTGGCTGGAGGCGCATTATGCCGAGCGCCTGCGGGCGCATTGCCTGGCCGAGTTGCCTGCTGCCAATGGCATCCTGCTTTCGGTGCGCCAGGCTGCCCGGGATGCCATTCCGGCCGCGGTCCGCGAGGCTGCCATGGCTGCCCCGCGTGCGGCGGCGCCCGAGCCCGTCATGGCCGTTCGCTCGGCGGAGGCCGGGTCCCTGCCCTGTGAGCAGGAGCTTGTTGACGCCTGCGGCACGATGCTCGACCGGCGCCTCAACTTCCAGAGCTTCATCGTCGGCAAGTCGAACCAGCTGGCCTTTGCAGCGGCCGAGCGAATTGCCGCGGCCCCGGCCGGATCGACCCCCTATAATCCGCTCTACCTTCATGCTGGGGTCGGGCTCGGCAAGACGCATCTCCTGCAGGCGATTGCTCAGGATGCGCGCAATCATGGCAAGCGCGTGGCCTATTTCACGGCGGATCGCTTCATGTATGGTTTCGTCGCGGCCCTGAAGTCGCAGACGGCGCTCGCCTTCAAGGAAAAGCTGCGCGGCATCGACCTGCTGATCGTCGACGACGTACAGTTCATCCAGGGGCGCTCGATCCAGCAGGAGTTCGGCCACACGATCAACGCCTTGATCGATGCCGGCAAGCAGATCGTGGTCGCGGCCGATCGGCTTGCCAATGATCTCGAAGCGCTCGACGAGCGCATCCGTTCGCGGCTGGCCGGCGGGCTTGTCGTCGAGGTCGGCGAGCTTGACGAGGCGCTACGCGTGAAGATTCTCGGAAGCCGGCTCGAGTCGCTGCAGGCGGCGCATTCGAGCTTCCACGTCAATTCCGACGTGATCGCCTATGTTGCCCGCGTCATCACCGCCAATGGTCGCGATCTCGACGGCGCCGCCAATCGGCTGCTGGCCCATGCCACCTTGTCCGGCAATGCGGTGACGCTGGAAACAGCCGAGGCGGCGATCCGTGACCTGGTCCGGACCCGCGAGCCGCGCCGCGTCAAGATCGAGGACATCCAGAAGCTGGTCGCCACCCGCTACAATGTCAGCCGGGCCGATATCCTCTCCGAGCGCCGCACCGCGGCAGTCGTGAAGCCGCGCCAGATCGCCATGTATCTGTCCAAGGCGCTGACTCCGCGTTCGCTGCCGGAGATCGGCCGCCGCTTCGGTGGCCGCGATCACACCACCGTGCTGCACGCCGTGCGCAAGATCGAAAAGGCGATCGCCGAAGATCGCCTGCTGCATGACGAGGTCGATCTCCTGAAGCGGATGCTGCAGGAGTGAGCTGCCTGCCGCGCTATGCCCCGAAGGCGAGCGCGGCTTTGGCTGTGGCCGGTTGTGAGAGCGCCCTTGCGCCACCGGCGTGCGTCCTGCAATGTCGCGGGCCATTCCGTCGCCCGCGCAGCCGCTGCTCGGGCGCTAGCACGCCAGAAGACAGACGATGAAGGTCACGGTCGAACGTTCTACGCTGTTGAAGTCGCTGGGTCATGTCCACCGCGTGGTGGAACGCCGCAACACGATCCCGATCCTGTCGAACCTTTTGCTGAGCGCGGACGGTGCCGGCCTCAAGCTGAAGGCGACCGATCTCGATATCGAGGTCGTCGAGACTGTGCCTGCCGATGTCCCGGAGCCGGGCGCGACGACCGTGCCGGCACATACGCTCTACGATATCGTGCGCAAGCTGCCCGACGGCGCCCAGGTCTCGCTCGAGACGACGGGTGAAGCGGGGCTGACGCTCCGCTCCGGCCGCTCGCGTTTCATGCTGCAAACCCTGCCCGAGGGCGATTTCCCCGACATCACCGCGGGCGAGATGGCGCATCGCTTCACGCTCGCCGCGGGTGAGCTCAAGCGCCTGATCGACAAGACCCAGTTCGCGATCTCCACCGAGGAGACGCGCTACTATTTGAACGGCATCTATCTCCACACCATCGAAGTCGAAGGCCGCAGCCTGCTGCGCGCCGTCGCGACGGACGGGCACAGGCTTGCCCGCGTGGATACCGCGGCTCCGAGCGGGGCTGCCGGCATGCCGGGCGTGATCGTGCCGCGCAAGGCCGTGGCGGAGATCCAGAAGCTGCTGGAGGATGGCGACAGCGAGGTCTCGGTCGAGCTCTCCGCCACCAAGATCCGGATCGCGACGCAGGCGGTGGTGCTGACCTCCAAGCTGATCGACGGCACCTTCCCGGATTACCAGCGGGTGATCCCAAGCGGAAACGACAAGCGCCTGACCGTCGACAAGGGCGATTTCGCTGCCTCGGTCGATCGTGTCTCGACGATCTCCTCCGAGCGCGGCCGCGCGGTGAAGCTGTCCATCGCCGATGGCCGCCTGACCCTGTCGGTCACCAATCCCGATTCCGGATCGGCGACCGAGGAGGTCGAGGTCGATTATGATGCGAGCCCGCTCGATATCGGCTTCAACGCCCGCTACCTGATGGATATCGCTGCGCAGCTCGATGGCGACACGGCCCTCCTCAAGCTTGCCGATCCCGGTTCGCCGACCGTGATCCAGGATCGCGAAGGTGCGTCTGCGCTCTACGTGCTGATGCCGATGCGGGTTTAGGCCGCGCTCGCATCTTGACCACGGTCGCGCGCCTGATCCTTCAGGATTTCCGCTCCTATGAGGCCCTCGATCTCGCGATCGGGGGCCAAATCGTTGCGCTTGTCGGTGAGAATGGCGCCGGCAAGACCAATCTGCTCGAAGCCGTGTCTCTGTTCGCGCCGGGCCGGGGGCTGCGCCGCGCCGATCTTTCCGGCATGGCGCGCCAGGCGGGCCCGGGCTCCTTCGCCGTATCGATTGCGCTCGCGGAGGATGGGCCGCGCCTCGGCATCGGGCTTGGCAGCGAAAGCGACGGGAGGCGTGCAAGGCTTGCCCGCATCGACGGGGTCCAGGTCGGCTCGGCGCTGGCTTTCAGCGACTATCTCCGCGTGGTCTGGCTGACGCCGGATCTCGACGGCTTGTTTCGTGGCGCGGCCGGCGACCGCCGCCGCTTCCTCGACCGGCTCGTGCTTGCGGTCGATCCAGGCCATGCGACACGCTCGAACGCGCTAGAACGGGCATTGCGCTCGCGCAACCGGATCCTCGAGGACACTCCGCAAGAGTCGTCCTGGCTTGAAGCGATCGAGCGAGAGATCGCCGAACTCGGCGTGGCTGTGGCTGCCGCGAGGGCCGAGACGGTTGGCCGACTGGCGATGATCATCGCGGCCAATGGCGACGACGCATCTCCCTTCCCCTGTGCCGCGCTCGGCCTTGAAGGCGAGATCGACCGGCTTGTGGCGGGGCTGCCGGCACTCGATGCCGAGGATCGCTATCGCGACATTCTGAGGCAGGGGCGCCAGCGCGACCGCGCGGCCGGGCGCACCCTTGTCGGCCCGCAGGCGTCGGACCTCCTCGTTCGCCATGCCGCCAAGGATATCCCGGCCGAGCAGGGCTCGACCGGCGAGCAGAAGGCCCTGCTGATCGGGCTCGTGCTTGCGCATGCGAGGCTGGTCCGGAGCATGAGCGGGCTTCCGCCACTGGTCTTGCTCGACGAAGTCGCCGCCCATCTCGATCCGCGTCGGCGCGCGGCGCTCTATGCCGAACTCGGCGAGCTGGGCTCGCAGGTCTGGATGACGGGTGCCGATCCGGCGTTGTTCACCGATCTGCCGGCAGGGGCGCAGTGTTTCACCGTGACATCCGGGCAGGTCGAGGCCATCGGCTGACGTGCTTGAGCTGGGCTGATCCGTCAGATCACGCGTCGCAATGAGACGCCTCGGGTGCATTCTGCTAGGGTTGCCGCTGCTCTGAAGAGGCTGCTCCCATGGAACTCACAGGCCTTCTGGTATTTGCCGGCGTCTATTTTCTGGCGGTCGCTTCGCCTGGTCCTGCGGTCGCTGCCCTGGTTGCGCGCTCGCTCGGCACCGGCTTTCGCCGCTCGCTTCCCTTTGCGGCGGGAATCGTCGCAGGCGATCTGATCTGGTTCTCCTGCACGGCGCTTGGCCTTGCGGTGCTGATGCAGAGCTTCCATGGACTCTTCGTCGCGATCAAATATGCCGGCTGTGCCTATTTGCTCTATCTCGCCTGGAAACTCTGGACCGCCCCGGCCGAGGCGCCGCGTCAGCCGCCGAGTGCCCGCGGGGAGGGCTTGCGGCTGTTCTTCGGCGGCATCGCGCTGACGCTCGGCAATCCCAAGGTCATGGTGTTCTTCCTGTCGATCCTGCCTCTCGTCGTCGATCTCGGCCGGATGACGATGCTCGCCTTCGTCGAGGTTGCGTTGCTGCTGACCCTGATCATAGGCTCGACGATGCTCGCCTATGCCTATGCCGCGGATCGGGCTCGGCGGCTGGTGGCGAGCCCGACGGCGATGCGTCGGATCAATCGCCTGACTGGCGGCGTCATGGCCGGTGCGGCGGCTGCTATCGCCGCTAGGAGCTGAAAACCAGTTCCATCGCCCCCAGGATGGTCGCGGCTTGGGGCTGGCCATTGCCGCCAGCCTCGGGCAAACCCTTCGGCATGCCGCAATCTCGCGAATCACAGGCGCGCGCGACGCTGAAATCCGTCTTCGGCTATGACGATTTCCGCCCGGGACAATGGGAGGTCATCGCGGCCGCGCTGGCGGGAAACGACGTCTTCGCGGTGATGCCGACCGGCTCCGGCAAGTCGATGTGCTATCAGCTGCCCGCACTGGTCACGGGCGGGCTGACGCTCGTGGTCTCGCCGCTGATTGCGCTGATGCGGGATCAGGTCGGGCAGTTGACGCGGGCCGGTGTCGCGGCGGCTTCGCTCAACTCGATGAACAGCGAGAGCGAGGCGGCGGACGCCTGGGCGAAGCTCAACGCCGGCGACCTGCGTCTGCTCTTCGTCTCGCCGGAGCGATTGGCGGGGGAGGGACTGGTCGCTCGGCTGCGCAGGCTCGGCGTTGCCCGGCTTGCCATCGACGAGGCGCATTGCGTCTCGCAATGGGGGCATGATTTCCGCCCGGAATACCGCCTGCTTGCCAAGGTTCGCGAGGCGCTCGGGGGCGTCCCGGTCACGGCACTGACGGCCACTGCGGATCGGCAGACGCGCGATGACATCGCCCAGCAGCTGTTCCCGAAGCCGCCTGTCACCGTCATTCATTCCTTCGATCGGCCGAATCTGAAGCTCGCCTTCGCCCCGAAGGACCAGCCGCGGCGCCAGATCGCCGATTTCCTGAAGCGACATCGCGGCGGCAGCGGCATCGTCTATTGTTCGTCGCGAGGCCGGACCGAGCGCCTCGCCGAAGGCCTGCGCGAGCAGGGCTACAAGGCCTTTGCCTATCATGCCGGCATGGAGCAGCAGGAGCGCAACCGCAACCAGGACCTCTTCCTGCAGGAGGATGGTGTGGTGATCTGCGCCACCATCGCCTTCGGCATGGGCATCAACAAGCCCGATGTCCGCTTCGTCGTCCATGCCGACATGCCGGGCTCGATCGAGGGCTATTATCAGGAGATCGGCCGTGCCGGCCGCGACGGACTGCCGGCCGATACGCTCACCCTCTATGGCGTCGAGGACATGGCGCTGCGCCGCCGCCAGATCGACGAGAAAGCGATCGACGACGAACGCCGGCGCATCGAGCATAAGCGTCTCAGCGCGATGACCGATCTGTGCGAGTCGGCACTCTGCCGGCGCTCCACACTGCTCGCCTATTTCGGCGAGGAGACGCCGCCTTGCCGCCATCGGGAGGCACAGTTCCGCTGCGATCTCTGTGGTGGAGAGGCAACGCTCCAGGATGCCACGCTGGATGCCCGAAAGCTGCTCTCGGCAGTGGCGCGCTCGGGACAGCGCTTTGGCGCCGGGCATCTCGCCGATATCCTGACCGGCACGATGAGCGAAGCGGTTCGCCGCCAGAACCATGACGGGCTGAAGACCTTCGGCGTCGGCAACGACAAGCCCAAGGCCGCCTGGGCAGCCCTGACCCGCAAGCTCTTCGCCGCCGGCGCGCTCGCGGAAGCCAGCACCGAACATGGCGGTTTCCGCCTGACGGAGAAGGGCGAAGACATCTTGTTCGGACGCGAGCCGATCGCGCTCAGGGCCGATGCCCTCCCCGTACGGCGCGGTCGCCCTGCCGACCGTGGCGCGCGGGCCGATGGGCTCGATGAAGGCACCGCTGCCCTGTTCGAGCATTTGCGCCAGCTCCGGCTGACGATTGCCCGCGAGGAAGGCGTGGCGGCCTATATCATCTTCACCGACCGCACGCTGATTGCCATGGCGCGCGAGCGGCCGCTCGGGCTCGATCAGATGCGCGGGATCGAGGGCGTCGGCGAGCGCAAGCTCGCCCAGTATGGCGCGGTCTTCGCCGATGCGATCGCGGGCTTTCGGGGATAGCGGGGCAGTCCCGTCACGATGCGCCGGGGCTGCCCCTGCGCGCACGTACGCGTACGCGCGTGAAAAAGCCACCGTTCCCGCCTATATTCATGATACGAATCAAGACGATCGCGGGCATAGCCTCGCCCGCTGAAGGACCCCGACATGAGTGATGCTGCCCGCGACCTTGAAGACGCTGCCTATGGCGCCGATTCCATCAAGGTTCTCAAAGGCCTGGATGCGGTGCGCAAGCGCCCCGGCATGTATATCGGCGACACCGATGACGGCTCGGGCCTGCACCACATGGTCTACGAGGTGGTCGACAACGCCATCGACGAGGCGCTGGCAGGGCACGCCGATCTCGTCACTGTCACGCTGAACGCCGATGGCTCGGTCACGGTCACCGATAACGGGCGCGGCATCCCGACCGATATCCACAGCGAGGAGGGCATTTCCGCCGCCGAGGTCATCATGACCCAGCTCCATGCCGGCGGAAAGTTCGACCAGAATTCCTACAAGGTTTCGGGTGGCCTGCACGGCGTCGGTGTCTCCGTCGTCAACGCGCTCTCGGTCTCGCTCAAGCTGCGCATCTGGCGTGGCGGTAAAGAGCATTTCATGGAGTTCCACCATGGCGACGCCGTCGCGCCGCTCGCCATTGTCGGCCCGGCCGGCGACAAGCGCGGCACCGAAGTCACCTTCCTGCCCTCGACCCAGACCTTCACGATGGTCGAGTTCGACTACAAGACGCTCGAGCATCGCCTGCGCGAACTCGCCTTCCTGAATTCGGGCGTTCGCATCGTCCTCACCGACGCACGCCATGCCGAGGTCGTTCGTGAGGAGCTGAGATATGAGGGCGGCGTGGAGGCCTTCGTGCGCTATCTCGACCGCGCCAAGGCCCCCGTCGTCGACAAGCCGGTGGTTCTCGGCGCCGAAAAGGATGGCATCACCGTCGATGTCGCCCTGTGGTGGAACGACAGCTACCACGAGAACGTGCTCTGCTTCACCAACAACATCCCGCAGCGGGATGGCGGCACGCACTTAGCCGGCTTTCGTGCTGCGCTGACTCGCCAGATCACCGGTTATGCCGAGAGTTCCGGCATGATGAAGAAGGAAAAGGTCTCGCTCACAGGAGACGATTGCCGCGAGGGTCTGACGGCGATCGTTTCGGTGAAGGTGCCGGACCCGAAATTCTCCTCGCAGACCAAGGACAAGCTGGTTTCCTCCGAGGTGCGTCCCGTCGTCGAGAACATCGTCAATCAGGCGCTTTCGACCTGGCTCGAGGAGCACCCGAATGAAGCCAAGACCATCGTCGGCAAGGTGGCGGAAGCTGCCGCGGCCCGCGAAGCGGCCCGCAAGGCACGCGATCTGACCCGGCGCAAGGGCGCGCTCGACATCGCCTCGCTGCCCGGCAAGCTCGCGGATTGCCAGGAGCGCGACCCCGCCAAATCAGAACTCTTCATCGTCGAGGGTGACTCGGCCGGTGGCTCCGCCAAGCAGGGCCGTGCCCGTGAATACCAGGCAGTGCTGCCGCTGCGCGGCAAGATCCTCAATGTCGAACGCGCGCGCGTCGACAAGATGCTCTCCTCCGAGCAGGTCGGTACGCTGATCATCGCGCTCGGAGCCGGCATCCGCGAGGAATTCAACATCGAGAAGCTGCGCTACCACAAGATCATCATCATGACCGACGCGGACGTGGACGGCGCCCATATCCGCACCCTGCTGCTGACCTTCTTCTTCCGGCAGATGCCGGAGGTGATCGAGCGCGGGCATCTCTTCATCGCCCAGCCGCCGCTCTACAAGGCGGCGCGCGGCAAGTCGCAGACCTATCTCAAGGATGAGCGCGCGCTCGAGGAATACCTCGTCGACTCGACCTTGGACGGTGCTGTTTTCCGGACAGGAGACGGCATCGAGCGCGCCGGTCCCGACCTGCGCAGTCTGATCGACGAGGCGCGCGGCGTACGCAACACGCTGTCGCAGCTCCATTCGCGCTATGATCGGCGCATCGTCGAGCAGATGGCGATCGCGGGCGCGCTACATCCGTTGACCAACGAGAGCGATGCGCAGGCCAGCGAGGCCGCGGCCTATGTCGCGCGGCGGCTGGACGCGATCTCCGATGATCTCGAGCGCGGCTGGGAAGGCCGGGTGGAGGACGGCAGCTTCACCTTCTCGCGCCTCGTGCGCGGCGTGAAGCAGGTCGCGGTACTTGATGCCGGCCTGCTTGCGAGCGCCGAAGCGCGCAAGCTCGCTGCGGCAGCCGTCTCGCTGCAGGAAGCCTATGCCAAGCCGGGCGTGCTCAGCCGCAAGGGCGATGATCACATCGTCAATGGCCCGAGCGATCTCTTCGACGCGGTCAGCGCCATCGGCAAGAAGGGCGTCTCGCTGCAGCGCTACAAAGGCCTCGGCGAAATGAACCCCGAGCAGCTCTGGGAGACGACACTCGATCGCGACGTGCGCTCGCTGCTCAGGGTCAAGAACGACCAGAATGACGAGGCTGACGATCTCTTCGTCAAGCTGATGGGCGACGTCGTCGAACCCCGTCGCGACTTCATCCAGAGCAACGCACTGAACGCGACCGTCGATACGTGACGGCGCGGCCCTGGCGGTCCGTGACCCGGACCGATCGTGCCGCCCTGCTCCACGGACGCCTCCCTTGAGTGGTGTGCCAACACCACCACTCAAGCGCGTAGGTGCCGTCGGATGGGGGCGTCCTGGGATGCCCATCAGATCGGCTGATATCAAATCTGCGCGACAGCGAGCTTAGGGAAGAAAACAGAGGCGTAGCGAGATGCGCGCGGACAGAATCGCACTGCGGGCTCCCGCGGCTACGCGGGCAGTCGCTGAGGCCTGAGGCGAGGGCATCAGGGTTTCTTTTCGTTGGGTGCCTGCGTTGCCGCAGTGATTGCCGCGATCAATCGCTGGCGATTGTCGAGCACGAAGGCCGTGAAGGTGTCCTGACCGACGATCGACCTCAGCATGGTCGGCAACATGCCGTAGAGCTTGAGGGCGAAACCGGTCATTGCAGCGTCGTCGTTGATGAGACCGGAGGCCTTCTGCCCCACGAAGTCCGTGATGAGATGCTGGTTCTGGCTCACCAGCGCGACGATCTCCGCTTCGATTTTATCTTTCACGGCTTCGAACATGAATCACCTCGGTCGGCACGATCGGGAAACCAAGAGTATCGGCCCGCAAACGGGAATGTGGCTCTCAGGCTCATGCTAGACGCTATCCGGATCAGGCGGGCGTGTCGCCGAAAGGAGGCAATTGGCTTCAGAGCGCGTCACCTGAACCGAGATGCCGACACGGTTTCCGATGATGTCCGCGGATGTTGCCCTTTCAGCGTCGACTGGTTCGCGTCAGGCGGGTCTGCAATCCGCGCTGCAGGCCCTCGACCGCTGCGATGATTGACCCACCGTGTCTCGCTGTCACCGCGAGCGAGATCAAGGCCGCTGGAATGGCCACGATAATCGCGCCGAAGAGGTCGGATGGGTAGTGGACACCGACGTAGACGCGCGACCAGCCTACGAGCGCACCAACCGCGGCAGCAAGGCAGGCCACCCCGTATTGCCGCACCAAGGCAAGCACAGCCACAACCACCGCGAAGGCGAGGGCGTGATTGCTCGGGAAGGAGGCGCTGGAGCGGTGATCGACCAAGCTGTGCCCGAGGCTGACCATGAAAGGACGAGGCCGAAAGGCGATGAGCCCGATCACGAAACTCATGGTTACTGCGATGACCAGGGCAAGAGTGACGGCAAAGGCGAGAAGCCGCCGCCTTCGAGAGCCGCGGATCCACAGGACGACGATGTAGAAGGGAATCAGGAGAATCACGAAGCGAGTGACCGCTATCGCGAAAAGAGCGACATAAGAGCTTGGGCTCGGCCCGGCATTGAGAGCAAGGAACAGTTCGGTATCGAGTGCGAGCATCGGCGAGAGAATCGGTCACGATCTTGGGGGACGGCTGTCGCACACGATGCGGTGGCGGGCGAATGAAATTTACCGGCCTTTCCTCGACCGTATGGAGGCCGTGCGCCTGCGGCTCCTTGGAGGGTGGGAGCCTGTCTCGGCCCGATTTTCATCGCAGCCTTCGTTCTCGACGCTTCCGGGATCGTCTTCGTCCTGATGCCGAGCCTGTTGCCGCTCTGCTGGAGATCGAGCCCGTATCAGAGGGATGACACCGGTCGGGACCGCCGGCTTTCTGCTTTGCAACGGCGACATCAAGGCCTCCGCATCGATCGAAAGCATGGCGCGATGAGCGCGCGGCGAGCACGGCTGGACCGCTCGTAACGGATGTCCGATTCCGGGCCCTGGCGCCTCGGCAAGTGGCGCTTGAAACGCGGAGATATTTAGCCGTCTGCACATGCTTGCGTTCAGCAGAAATTATTACGATCTAACAATAATTTCTGCTGGCGGAGACCTCGTTCGGTTCCATTTTTGGGAGCCCTGTGCAAATTTGCACAGGAGCGCGCCAAAGGGTTCCCTATGAACAAGCCGATTCGTCCGCCGATCAACGCCCAGCAAGTCGCCGATCGCGCCGGCGTGTCGCGTTCGGCGGTGTCGCGCACCTTCACCGAGGGCGCCAGCGTGTCGGAGTCGACGCGCGCCAAGGTGCTCCTGGCAGCCGCAGACCTCGGCTATCACGTCAACCATCTGGCTCGCGGCCTGACCAGCCAGCAATCCGGCATCGTCTGCCTTTTGATCGGCGAAATCGCCACGCCTTACCAGTCGGCCTTGCTCGATGTGGTGACGCGGCGGCTGCAAGCCATGGGCAAGGTCGTGATGGTCTTGAACACGGCGGGGCAGGCGGAAGCGACAGAGGCCGCGTTACGCCAGACGCTCAATTACCGCGCGGACGCTACCGTGGTCGTGTCGGGCAGTCCTTCATCCTCGCTCGTGGAGACCTGCGTCGCCAACGGCCAGCGCGTCATCCTGATCAATCGCGACGATCTGCTCGAAGGAACCCAGCAGATCCTCGTCGACAGTTCCGGCGCCGCTGCCGAGGCGCTGATGATGCTGCGGCGCGCTGGCTGCGAGCGCATCGCTGTCGTCAGTTCGACCGCCGGCACGCCCAGCATCGTGGCGCGCGAAGTCAGTCTTTCGGTTGCTGCCGCCAAGGCCGGGGTCGACGTGCAGCTGTGCCGTTTCGGCCCGACGGGTTACGCCACGGGCGCTGAGACGGCGCGTCAGCTTTTCGCCTCGGCGGCGCGGCCGGATGGCGTCTTCTGCGTCACCGACCTGCTGGCATTGGGCTTCATGGATGCGGCGCGGAAGGAATTTGGCCGGCGCGTCCCCGAGGATCTCTGTGTCATCGGCTTCGACGATATACCGCAGGCCGGCTGGGCTGCCTACGAGCTGACGACCTTCCGCCAGCCGCTCGACAGCATGGCCGACCATATCGCAACAATCCTGGAGGGCGGCTGCCTGGTCGAAGGCCCCATCAACCTGCCGGCTCAGACGGTCTGGCGGCGCAGTGTCCGCCCCTGAGACGGCGTGACGACGAGCGCCTTGAGATCCAGCGCGACATCAAGGGTCGGCATGCGGTCGAGATAGCGCCCGAGCAGGCTGATGAAGGCGATGAGCCGCCCGGCCAGCCCCATGGCTTCGGCATGATGCAGTTCGCCGATCCAGCGGCGATAGACGGCAAGGCGCGCTTCAGGCACCAGATCGAGCGCGAGGTCTGCTGCCTTGCGCAAGCGGTACCAGTCCTCGGCGAGGGCGGTCAGGGCTATGTCGCCCGTGCTGGCAGCCGGCGTTGCCTGTGGCCAGAGCAGTCTCTCCAGATCGGCGAAGCGGTGGGTGCGTGCGAACTCCGCCATATCTCGCGGCCATTCGCGTGCCATGTAACGGGCCCCGACGAGGGCGCACAGATGACGGTCGAGAAAGCCAAGATGGCCGCCGGCGCTGACAGCCTTCGGTGACGGATCGCCGGCGGCGCCCGCCTCGCGGCTATAGTCATCGAACGCGGCATCGTGACCGGGCACGTCGTCGAGACGGATGGTGCGTAACCGCACGTGGTCCGTGGTGACATCGAGCAGCTTCATCGCCGGAGCGAAGCCGACCGGCGATGGCACGGCGATGTTGAAGAAGCCCCCATATTCGTCCCGGAACACGGCGGTATCGTTCACGTGCAGATGGCCGGAGAGGTGAAGACGCACGCCGGTCTCGGTGAAGCACCGCGCCACCTCCATGGTCGGCGCGCGCCGGGCGAGGCCGGAACTTGGGAAAAGTGTGCACTCCAATGCCGAGGCGCCGGCGAGTGCGTCCAGCACCGGATAATGCGAGAATGCGACGAGAGCCTTGCCGCCGCGCCGAGCTCGCTCGGCGACGTCGCGCATCCAGGGGAGCAGATGCGGACGCGTGCGCAACACTGCAGACCAACCGCCATCCGAGGGATCGAGCATCTGCGCGGGATCATCGAGATCAGTTGCCCCGTCGCGCGGCGCGACGATGTTGGCGTCGATGGAGAGCAGCCACAACCCCGCAACGGGCTCGATCAGATATGATGCGTCGATCATATCAAAGCTCTTGGCTCCGTCAGGGCTGGCGGCACGGACCGTTCGCGAGCTCCAACGGGCATCGCTGCCAAACGGCGTTTCAAAATGCAGGTCGTCGGTGCGAGGTTGGAAGCCGAGATCGGCCATGAGCGTCAGCGCCTCGGGCGCGCCGAGCATGGCAGTCTCCGGCGACGAGATCGCGGCGCCACCCGGTGCGGCGTGGCTCCCGACGATGACCCGGCTGCCGTCGCGCCCGACGAACTCCTTGCGCTGCGGCCGGCCCTTCAGCGCCCAGAAATCGTGATTGCCGGGTGTCATGAATACGCGCAGGCCATGGCGACGCTCGTACTCGGCGATGAGCGCGACGGCGACTTCGATATTGTGCCGCTGACCATCGTCGGTGAGATCGCCGGGAACGATGACAAGCCTCGCGCCTTCCGCAACAGCGCAATTGAGCGCGGCGCGGAAGGCAGGAAGGCTCTCGTTGAATACGCGGGTGGACGCAGCTGTATCGGCCCAGCTGCGCACCGCGCCCGTAAGCCCCGCCCCCGTTGGTCGCCAGGCGACGTCATGCACATGCGGGTCGGCGATGACGGCGATGCGGTATGTTGGGTTCAATCAGCCAACTCCGGCAGAGGGCCGTGCTCTTCCGGATGCGCGGCGATGTCGTCCTCGATCATGCGCGCCCAGCGAGCAGTCCGCGCGGCGGCGGCGATCAGCATGGGCTTGGGCGTCTCATGCCACTCGTCGGGACGGAGTTCGCGCTTGCCGCGAACGTAATTGATGGCGTCCTCCAGGGTGGGAAACTCCGCTGGGAGACGCAGATGCAGAAACAGCGCCACCAGGATGACGGAACGCGACCGCCCGGCCCGGCAGCTGACCAGCACATTGCCGCGCTCGCGCACGGAATAGGACGGCTTCTCCGGCAGAATCTGGTCGAGTGCGCCCTTCAGCTGAAAATAGCCGGCCAGCATCATGGTTTGCGGGTTGCCCGGTCCGTCAACGATACCAAGCTTGTAGTAGCGGATCGGGGCATGCCCGAAATCGACGTCGTTCAGCGCGTCCGGCGCCGGCTCGGCCACGTAGTTGAAGTCGAGATTGACGGCGCAGTTGAGCACGGTGGTGATGCCGTGCCGCTTCAGCAGCGGGATATCGGACGCGCCTTCTCGCCCGCCGACATAGAGATCGATGCCATAGCCGGGCAGGTTCTCGTAGACGCGCGAGATATGCGGTCGGTCATAGCGGGGCGTGGGCATTTCAGTGGCAGAAACGTCTCTGGTCGGAGCCATAAGGGGTACTCGCCAATTCCGGATCGAATGAGTTTGCACAGCTGTTCACTATCGCTCGCTCGCAGCCGCTCGTGCAGATGCAATGACGCAGTCCACTCCTGCGGTGACCGCGCCGCCGCAACGGCACGGCCATCTAGGCGACGCGTCGCCTTCGCCCTTCGGAGACCTCGCGCGCGACGCGATCGAGCGTCGGATAATTCGCCCCCGCGCCTACAGCGACATAGCCCGGGTGGAGGAACGCGGGCGCGGTCGGCGCCACCTTGCCGAGGTCGTGCGGGGTGTAGCGGCCGCCCGCCTTCTCGAGGATCAGGATGGCGGCGGTGACGTCCCAGGCGTTGACGCCGAAACCGGCGGCGGCGTCGACCCAGCCGGCCGCGACATGGGCGATGCTGAGTGCGGCGCTACCCGGTCGTCGCAGGGTCGCGAAGGTGCGTGTCAGTTCGCCGAAACGGCCGAGCGCGACCGCTTCGCCGTCGTTGCGGAAGTCGCGCGGCACCGGATAGCCGGTGATCAGCACGGCGTTGGCCTCGTCGGGGGCGGCACGGCTGGCGAGCGGTTGCCCGTTGAGCCAGGCCCCGTTCCGATCGGCGAGGAACAGGTTGCCACCGATCGGATCGAGGATGGCCCCGGCGACGGTCTCGCCGTCGACCACCGCTGCCACCGACGTGCACCAGAACGCCATCCCGCTGGCGAAATTGGCCGTACCGTCGATCGGATCGACATACCAGTGCACCGCGCCGCTCCCGACCGAGCCGCCTTCCTCGCCGACGAAGGTCGAGTCGGGAACCTCCCGGAACACGAGATCGCGGATCACCGCCTCGGCGCGGCGGTCATGCTCGGTGACGGGGTCGTGCCGGTCGCGCTTGAAATCGACCACCATGCCGGCGCGAAACGCGGCCGTGAGCGGCTCCTGAACGGCGAGAACGGCCTTGCGGGCAATGTCGGCGATCGTCGTATGCAGCATTGTCTGGACTTCCGGCTCAAGGGGCGCGGTGTGTTAGCGCTTGTAGTGGATCTGCCAAAAATCCTGCCAATCCTGCCGCTTGTCCCAGTCGTCGAGGCCGGTCTTGGCGTCGTAGGGAAACAGGCGGTCCAGCACGACGGCGACACCCGACGGCTCGTCCTTGGGGACCGGGATCGCCTTGCTGGTCGGCAGCTTGCCATCTTGCATCTGCGGCATCAGCCCCTCTTCCGTCAGAATGTAGCGGACGAAGAGTTTGGCGGCATTTGGGCTTTTGGTGCCTTTGGCGATGAGCGCAAGCTTGGTGTAGCTCCAGCCGACCCAGGGCTGAAGCGTCTTGCAAAGGCCAAGCTTGTAGCCCTTGTCGGCGTTGTCGCGGAACTTGGCGGAGCTCAGCAGCCCCATGAACGGCGCCTTCTGCCCGGGCGCCCCAACGGCGTCGGAAATGCGGTCGTCATTCTCGGACACGAGCGGCGCGTTCTTCGCCAAAGCCGCGAGCCATTCCGCGGCAGCGGTCTTTTGCCGCGGGACCAGCGCCTTGCCGTAGTGCGCCTTGTAGGCGGCAGCGAGCGCCTCGTTGCCGTGCTGGGCCAATTGGTTGAACCAATCAGTATAGGTTCCCTTGGTCAGCGGATCGATGAAGGCGACGCGACCCTTCCATTCTGGTTCGGTCAGCTGCCAGACATTGGAAATCGGGCAGGTCGCGCCGTGGATTTCGGTGTTGTAGGCCCAGACATTGGCGTTGACGGAAATGGCGAGCGGGTCGCGGTAGCCGGCCGGGATCTCGCCGGCGAGATCGGCAGGCAGGTAGCTTTCCAGTACCTTGGCCGGCAGCATCTGGCCGATGACGGCCGGCGTGTCGGTCAACAGCGCCACGTCTCCCTTGACGTTGCGGCTCTGGCTCTCGCGCAGCAGCATTTCGAGCTGGGTGTTGGCCGACACCTTCTGCCCCGTCGCGCTGAGGCCGTACTTGGCCGAGAACGCCTTGGCCATGTCGACGATCTTGCCGGTGCTGTCGTAGATGGTGATCGGCGGCTCTTTCCTGGCCGCGGCGATCAGACCGCTGAGGTCGAACGGCTCGACGGCGATGGTTGGAGTGGCGGCGGCTGCCAACGCAACGGCCAGCAGCGGTGCTCTCCAGTAGGCGCTCATGGTCGTTCCTCCCTTGTGCGGCTTGCGAGCTGTTGCACCCACGCCGCTTGCTTGTTGGGTTCGCGTGCAGGGCGCCGTCAGCGCCTGAGGTTGACGCGCCACAGGTCCTGCCAATCCTGGCGCCGCTCCAGATCGCTCGTGGACGACGCCAGATCCCACGCCATCATCCGGTCGAGGGAACGGCCGATGCCCGAGGGCTCATCAGCGGGCAAGGCGATCTTGGGGTGCGTCGGCACCTTCCCGTCGACGAGTTGCGGCGCCAGCCCCGGCTCGGTCAGCAGGTAGTTGATGAACAGCTTCGCCGTGTTGGGGCTCTTCGTGCCGGCCGCAACGACAGCCATGCTGGGATAGAGCATGCCGGCGAAGGGTTGCATGTCGCGGCAGATCGTCAGGCTGAACTTCTTGTCGATGTTGTCGCGGAACTTGGCGACCGGCACCATGCCGAAAAACGGCTGCTTTTGTCCGGGCGCGCCGACGGCGGCGGCGACAGCGGTCGAATCGGCGATGAGCGGCCCGTTGGCGGCCAGCGCCTTCACCCAGGCGGCGGTCGCCGAGCCCTGCCGCTTGTCGAACGGCTTGCCGAAATGCGTCGCATATGCGGCCGCCATCGCGGCGTCGTGGTGCGTCTCCAACTGGTTGAACCAGTCGGCATAGGCCGGCCTCTCCAGGGGGTCCATCAGGGTCACCAGACGCGACCATGCCGGTTCGGTCAGTTCCCAAACGTTCTTGACCGGGCAGGATTGCGATGCCGCGCCGTTATAGCTCCAGACATGCGGGTCGGTGACGAAGACCAGCGGATCCCGCGCATTTTTCGGCAACAGGTTCGCCGCGTCGTCGGGCACGTAGGAGGTGACGACCTTCTTGGGCAGCAACTCGGCCGCGACCGACGCCGTGTCGGCCGCAAGCGAGATGGAGGCGAGCGCGGCACCGGCGCGATGCTCCCGAATGAGCAGTTCCACCTGGCCTGCCTCGCTGACCTTCTTGCCGGAGACTCCAAGTCCATAGATCTTGTTGAAGGCGTTGGCCGTATCGACGATCTTGCCGGTAACGGCGTAGACCGTCATCGGCGGCTCGGCCTTCGCACGCTCCGCGAGCAGCTTCAAATCCTCGGCCATGGCGGCCATTGCAGCGACCGACGCGGCGACCGCCAGGCCGGTGCGGAGTGCAGCCCTCGTCATGACAAGCATGGATCCCTCCCGTTTTCTGTCGTTGGGGGCGTTCATTGGACAGCCGTTTGCGCGAGGACGTCGTCGGCACGTTGGAGACGCTGGCCGTCGCGCGAAAACACATGCAGCGCTGCCGGTCGGACGTGGAACCAAATCGTGTCGCCGACCTTGTGGCGCGGCGCCTCGTTGGCGGTCGCGAATGTCTTCTTGCCGCCCGAAGTCAGCTCGACGATCCAACTGCCACCGGTCGGAAGGATGCCGGTCACGACCGCCTCGTCGGCGAAGTTGCCGAGAGGCACCGCGTCGGCCGAGTCGGCAATCTGAATGGTTTCGGGCCGGAGCCCGAGCGAGCCGATATCGGCATCGGGGCCCAGCCGGGCCGTGAGAAAGGTCACCGCGTGCCGCCCGACGACGTCGTGCGGGGCAGCGCCGATCTCGAAAATGTTGATCGGCGGGCTGCCGACGAACTCGGCAACGAAACGGTTGGCTGGCCGGTCATAGATGTCGTTCGGCGTCCCCATCTGTTGCAGCGAGCCCTCGTTCATCACCGCAATTGTGGTTGCGAGCGTCATCGCCTCCCATTGATCGTGCGTGACGAAGACGATGGTGGTGCCGAACTCGGCATGGATGCGCTTCAATTCGGCGCGCATTTCCAGCCTCAGTCGGGCGTCGAGATTCGACAGCGGCTCGTCGAGCAGCAATACGCCCGGATTGACCACAAGCATGCGGGCAAGCGCCACGCGCTGCTGCTGGCCGCCGGAGAGCTGCGACGGATACCGTCCCCGGTATTTTTCGATGTCGAGCGCCTTCATGACGCGGGTGACGAGAGCCTCGCGTTCGGCCTTCGGCACCTTGCGCAGGCGCAGGCCAAAATCGGTATTGCGCTCGATGGTCAAGTGCGGCCAGAGCGCGTAGCTCTGGAATACGAGGCCGAGCTCGCGCTTTTCCGGCCCGACGAACAGGCCCTTGGAAATGCTGTCGACGACGCGCTCGCCGATGCGGATCTCGCCGCCGGAGAGGTTCTCCAACCCCGCGATCATCCGCAAGGTCGTCGTCTTGCCGCAGCCGGATGGGCCGAGCAGGCACATGAACTCGCCATTGGCGATCTCGAGATCGAGATTCGACACTGCGTTGGGCGAACCGGCGCCGTAGCTCTTATTGGCGTTTTCCAGGATGATCGCGGGCATCAGCTGCCTAGTCCTTCCGCCAGGTTCGTCTTGGTGAGCTTCTGCGCCGCCAGAGTGCCGAAATAGGCGATGGCCGCGATGATCAGGACGACCGCGTTGGCCGCCTGCGTGTAGTGATAATCGACGAGGCGCATCGAGAAGGTGGTCAGCACGTCGGTGCTGGGCACGGCGAGCATGACGAACAGGCTGAGCCCCTTGATGCCGGAGATGAAGGGCAGGAGGATGCCGGTCATCAGCGAACCCTTCTGGATCGGTACGACGACAAGGCGCATGCGCGCGAGCCAGCCTGCGCCGACGACCTGGGCCGCCTCCTCCGGATCTCTGCCGAGTTGCATCATGGCGGAGATGCCGGCGCGCGAGGCATAGGGCATCTGGTCGGCGATGAGTGCCAGGATCAGGATGAGCGAGGTGCCATAGAGCGCCGGAATCGGCCCGCGCGGCACCGCAAACAACGAGAGATAGGCGGCTGCGAAGGCGATGCCCGGCACGAGATAGGGCATGAACGTCACCTGGCGCAGGACGGCGGCGAGTGGCCGGACCGCCGTGCGCACCACGACATACCCGGTGATGATGCCGAGCAGGCCCGAGCAGGTCGAGGCCAGGCCGACGATCCATAATGTATTGAACGCCGCCTGCCACAGGTCCGGGCTGAGCAGGATGCCGGTGCGCATGGCGACCGTTGGCAGATTCCAGCCGATCCAATAGTCGAGGGTGAAGTTCGACCATGAAAAATCCGCCGGTACACGCATGACCGTCGACAGGAACAGGGTCAGCAGTGGCACGCCGACGCTGGCGGCGTAGACGCCCGCGGCGAAGCCGGTGGCCGGCCAGCGCCAGATGCCGAGCCGCGCCGGCCGGTTCATGGCGCCCTTGCCGCCGACTGTGACGAAGCGTTGCGCCTCGCGCACCAGATAGGCGTCGATCAGGATCGTGATGATGCCGATCAGCATGATGGCGCCGGCGATCACCCCGGCCACGCCGGTCTGGCGCGAACCGATCGAGCGGTACAGCGAGGTCGCGAGAACGTCGTACTTCACCGGCAGTCCGAGCACATAGGCGACGCCGAACTCGCCAAGGCACTTGGCGAAGATCAGCACCACCGCCGACATCAGCGCCGGGCGCATCAGGGGCAGGATGATCTTCAGCGCGATAGCCCCGCGTCCGGCACCGAGGACGCGAGCCGAATCCTCAAGCTGACTGTCGAAGCGGCGCAGCGCCGAGCCGAAGAGGAGAATGACGAACGGCGTGTAGTGCAGCGCCAGGATGAGTGTGATCGGCACCTGGCCGTAGGCGAGCCAGTCCGGCGGGGTGAAGCCGAGGCTCTCCATCCAGCCGGCCTGTCCGCCGACCGTGCGGTTCTTGAACAGCGTCGTCCAGGCGAGCGCAAAGGTCCAGGCCGGCAGCATATAGGGCACGATAAGGGCCGTCGCGAACCACTGCCGCGCGAACATGTCCGTGCGGCAGATCAGCCAGGCGATCGCCGTGCCGACGACGACGGCGATGCCAATGGCGCCGGCGGCCACCATCAAGGTGTTGCGCAGCGGTTGCCAGAACAGGTTCGCCGCCACCGGCGATGTGAAGGCGCGGGTGAGGTAATAGGTTGTGAGGCTGCCGACCTCCGCGGCGGTCCGGCGCTCGTCGCCGAACTGCACGGTCACCGCATCGCGTAGAATGGAGACAACCGGCACGACGATGAGATAGGCAAACAGAAGCGCGGCGAAGAGGCCGATGATGGTCGTCGGCTCGCGCAGCGCAACGCGGAGCCGGTAGCGCAGCCGACATGTCCAGGCCGGTGACGGGATGGCGTTCGCCCGGGCCCGTTCCCGGCCACTCTCGCGGCGTGGCGCGACGGCGTTACCGGTGGTCATCGAGGCGCCCTATTCCGCGCAAGGGCGGACGCCCGCTGAAGCGGGACACGTCTTGGCCATCGTACCCTCCCTCTCCCCGCACAGCCTTGCAAAGAACGCTCTGCTGTGGGGCAGCTCTTATTTAGCTCTGATCGTGGGGCTGCACGCAGCTTGACCCGATCCGTTGCGTATCAAGCTCAACGCAAACGGCAGGCCTGTCAATCGCAATTTTGCACATGCGTGCAAGCGCGAATCTCGGCAGGTTGTGGTGAACCTCGACCGCGGTTTGCGACGCGATCCTCGCGTTTGAGCACGTTGGGCGGGCGCCGTTGGCCAAAGCGGCTACGGCCCGGCGGCTGCGATCATCCGCCTCGGCGGAACCGTCATGGGAGCACTCTCATCATGGGAGCTCTTGGCGGTCCGACCTCCTCAACCGGGCGGGCCAGACGTCAGATCCAGGCAGCTCGGCGGGGCCGTCACTCCGCATCCAGGCCGGCGTCGCATTCGTCGATCAGCCAGGAGCGAAAGCTCGAGACCTCAGCACGCATTCGGGAGAGCCTCGGCGTGAGAAGATAGAAGGCCCGCTCCGACGCGACACGCAGAGCCGTGCCGAATGGTGCCGCCAGGCGTTGCCCGGCGAGATCCTCCGCAACGAGAGCAGATGGCGCAAGCGCCACGCCCTGGCCGTCAAGCGCGGCAGCAAGGGCCAGCGCGGTCTGGTTGAATCGGCGTCCGACCGTTGGTGGGGTCGATGCGTTCGCCAGTTCCAGCCAGAGCGGCCATGCGTCGTGGGCGTCGTGAAGGAGCGTCGCTCCTGCAAGGTCGTCCAGGCTCGAGAGTGTCTTGGCGATGGATGGGCTGCAGACTGGAAAGAGATCGTCCGCAAGCAGGCGCCGGGCATCGAGCGAGCGCTCGAAGGGCGGAGCTGACAGACGCACTGCGAGATCCGGCAGGCCATGTCCTCCGAGGCGTTCGGTCGATTCCGACGCCAGGACGCGTACCTCGACATCCGGCGCAATCACCGAGAATTTCCCGAGCCGGGGAATGAGCCATCTTGCCGCGAAGGAGGGGGTGACAGTGACCGTCACGCCGCGTCGTTCGCGTTCCTGCGTGGGTTCGATTGCGGCCATGGCGCCCGCGATAAGTGCGAAGGCCCGTCTGATCTGTGGATGAAAGGCCCGCCCGGCCGCGGTGAGCGCGAGGCCGCGCGGCTCCCGCTCGAACAGGGCGACCCCGAGGCTGGCCTCCAGGGCGCGAACCTGTTGGGCGACAGCGCCATGCGTCACATTCAACTCTTCCGCCGCAAGGCGAAGATTGAGATGGCGCGCGGCCGCATCGAATGCGCGCAAGGTCGCGAGAGGGGGCATTCGTGACATGATGAGGGTGTAGCAACGCTACAGGGACACCGCACGGAAAATCCATGGTTCGGGGCGTCCTCGTCGCCTACGACCAGCTGCAGCAGGCAACCAGGGGAAAGTCCATGACTCAGAAAGTCGCGATCATTACGGCCGGTGGCAGCGGGATGGGGGCTGCCGCCGCGCGCCGTCTCGCCAAGGACGGTTTCGCGGTTGCCATCCTGTCCTCATCCGGCAAGGGCGAAGCCCTGGCCCATGAGCTCGGCGGCATCGGAGTGACCGGTTCGAACCAGTCCAATGACGATATCAAGCGCCTCGTCGATGCAACTGTCTCTCGCTGGGGGCGCATCGACGTTCTCGTCAACAGTGCAGGCCATGGCCCGCGCGCGCCGATCCTGGAGATCCCGGACGAGGACTGGCATCGCGGCATGGAGGTCTATTTCTTGAGCGTCGTGCGGCCAGCCCGACTGGTGACGCCGGTCATGCAGGCTCAACGCTCCGGATCGATCATCAACATCTCGACGGCATGGGCCTTCGAGCCCGACGCCATGTTCCCGACATCGGCCGTGTTCAGGGCCGGGCTCGCCTCCTTCTCCAAGATTTTTGCCGACAAGTACGCAGCGGACAATATCCGCATCAACAACGTGCTCCCCGGCTGGATCGACAGCCTGCCGGCCACCGATGAGCGGCGCCAGCGCGTGCCGCTGCAGCGCTATGGCAGGAGCGACGAAATCGCGGGCACGATCGCCTTCCTTGCCTCCGACGATGCCGGCTACATTACCGGACAGAATATTCGGGTCGACGGCGGCATCACGCGCGGGATCTGAGCAACAGCGCGCGCTGGGCTCTTGAACATTTGGGTGGCTTGCGGAAAACGCTCGCGGGCCCCTCAGGCGCGCCCGGAAATGCCCTTTCCCCCACAAGGCTCCTTCCGACAGAGGGCTCTTGCCCGGTTGTCCCGGGGGGAGCGTGGCTCCCGTCAGGGCGGAGGTGCACGCCGGTGACGGGCTGTCTGGATGCTGCCGGCCGCTCACGGGCGGCCGCCTCCGGATGGGCTGAACACCGACCAGCCCGTCGCTTCGGCAATGCGCTCCAGTGCGAGGGTGCCGAGGCGGGAATTGCCGCATTCGTTCAGTCCGGGCGACCAGACGGCGATTGCGGCCTTGCCCGGCGCGATCGCCAGGATGCCGCCGCCGACCCCGGATTTTCCGGGCAGGCCGACGCGGAAGGCGAAGTCGCCGGAAGCATCGTAATGACCGCAGGTCAGCATCAGGGCATTGATGCGGCGGGCTCTTTGCGCCGAGATCACCCGCGCTCCGCCGGGCGAATGCAGGCCGCCGAGCATCAGGTAGCGTCCGGCCATGGCGAGCTGCCGGCAGCTCATGGCGATGGCGCATTGGTGGAAATAGACGCCAAGCGTCAGCGGCGCCGCATGCGTCAGATTGCCGAAGGCCTTCATGTAATTGGCCAGCGCAATGTTGCGGAAACCGGTCTCCTGTTCGGCGCGGGCCACGGTCTCGTCGATGACGATCGTCTCGTCCTCCGCGAGATAGCGGATGAAGCGCAGCAGTTCGCCGATCGCGACGCGCGGTTCATGCCCGGCGAGATTGACGTCGCTGACGACGAGTGCGCCGGCATTGATGAAGGGATTGCGCGGAATGCCCTGTTCGCGCTCGAGCTGGACGATCGAATTGAAGGGGGTTCCGGAAGGCTCGCGTCCGACGCGGCGCCAGAGCGTGTCGCCGACCTTGCCGAGCGCCTGGGTCAACGCGAAGACCTTGGAGACGCTCTGGATCGAGAAGGGCTCTTCGGCATCCCCGGTAGCATGCGTTGCGCCATCGGAGGTGACGATGCAGAGGCCGAACTGTCCGGGATCGACATGGGCGAGCGGCGGAATATAGCTCGCGACCTCGCCCCGCTCGGGATGGGCGGCCATCTCCTCGGCCACCTCGTGGACGATTCGTCCGATATCTGCCACGGCCGCTCTCCACTTTCCCGCACGGCAGGAAGCCCGAGGGCGGCAAGAGGGTCAAGATTGCGGCGCGCCAGACCGACCTTGCAAGGGGCCGTCGTTGCGGTGCTGCGGGCGACGATGCTTCGCTGCCGGACGACGCGGTGGGCGTGCGGCATTGCCTGGCCAGGATCGCTTTGGCGACATGTCGTGGGGGGGAGCGCTGCGAGCTGCAGCAAGCCGCGAATCTTGGGCTCAGTGCAACTGGCGGGCCGAGCTGACCAGCAGCGGCGCGCCGGGGAAGGGCCGGTCGAGTTCGCTCTGCGACGCGGACGCGATCATGCAGCGAGACTTGCCGCGCGACTTGGCCTGATAGAGTGCGCTGTCTGCCGCTGCGAGCAGGGCCATCATGTCGGTCCCGTGCTCCGGAGCAAGCGCAATCCCGACCGAGGCCCCCACGGTGACCTCGTGCTTGTTGTCGAGTTCGTAGGGCCGTGAGATCTCGCGGATCAGCCTTTCGCCGAAGCCGAGAAGTTGCGCGGCTTCGGTTTGCTCGGACAAGACGATGAACTCGTCTCCACCCATCCGGGCGGCGAGATCGCCATTGCGGATCATGCCACGCAACCGCTCGGCGACGAGCTGCAGCAGCCGGTCTCCGGCCATATGGCCGTAGCTGTCGTTGACGGCCTTGAAGCCGTCGAGATCGAGATAGATCAGTGCGAGCCGCTTCTGTCCGGCTTCGCGGGCGAAATGCGCGTCGAGTGCCTTCGTCAGGCCCGAGCGGTTCGAGAGCCCGGTCAACATGTCGTGGCGCGCATGGAACTCGTTCTCGCGCTCGGCGCGCATCGTCGTGACCAGCATCTTGTTGAGCGTGCGGGTCGCCCGGCTCATGCTGAAAAGATAGAAGGGGATCTGCATGAAGACGATCAGCATGATCGGCTCGCCGAGGAAGGGCGCGGCAAAGCAGCAGGCCCCGAGCGTGAGGAAGATCATCACTCCGGCGAGTCGTGGCGCCCCGTAATTGCGGAAGCAGATGCCGCCGACCATTGCGGCGGCCGACAGGCAGGCGAGCGTGGCCACCACCCAGTCGCCGCTGCTCAGGCTGATGAAGGTGCCGTAGCCGACACCGCCGGCCCAGGCGACGCCGAGCAGGATGTAGAGATCCGTTGGTGTTTCCTTGCCCTGCCTCGCCCGCTTCTGGGCGACGAGCAGCACGAAGAGCCGCGTCACGCAGCAGAGGACCTCGAAGGCGCACCAGAGCACGAATGGCAGCGTCGGAATCCGCATCGCGATCAGAAACGACACGGCGATGGTGTTGATCACGCCGCCGGCGAAGATCGGCAAGGTGCCATAGAGGCTCCCAATCAAGGCGACCCTGATGTCGGCGGGCACATCGGGGCCAGCATCGGTCAGCCAGCGCGTCAGGCGCCAGCGCGGCAAACTATAGCTTGATGCCTGGCCATTCATTCGCGTGTTGCAACTCCCTGGCCGTGAGGTCCTGGAAGAGACCGGGTCGAGACCAGTGCTCTTGTTCGCGGCTCATAGGGCCGAGCTGTTACGATTCCGTGTGGAAGGCATAATGACTTGCGAACTTCCCTAGCGTCGGATCGTCACGCCGCCGCGACTACAGGCCCTTGCCGGAAAGTTTGAGCAGTCGGGCCACCTGGGCATCCAAGAAACCGCTGCTGCGCGCATCGGTGAGGTTGCCATCGGCATCAAACATCTTGTCAGCGAAACTGACGGCGACCATCTCGGGCACCATCAGCGCGCCGAAGCCGAGTTCGAGTGAGGTTCGCAACTGGGTCAGCCCGCGATAGGCGCCGAGCGAGCCGGTGGAAGCTCCGCCGAGCGCCACGACCTTGCCTGCAAGGCCGCTGGCGGGGGCGCCAGGCTTGGCCGTCGATGCCCAGTCGAGCGCGTTCTTCAAGGCCGGGGCGTAGCCGGCATTGTATTCGGGGCTGGCGATGTAGAGGCCGTCATGCGCGTCGATCAGCGCGCGCAGCTCATGGGCTGCCTGCGGCGCGTTTCCGAAGCCGGTGGCATCGACCAGGGGAAGCGGATAGTCGCCGAGCGAGATCTGCTTCACCTCTGCGCCGGCGGCACGCAGCCTCCTTGCCGCCAGCGTCGCGAGCTTGGTGTTGAGGGAGCCCTCGCGCCAGGAACCGGCGAAAACGAGAATTCTAGGTTCTGGCATGTGACGACCCCATGACCTGGCCGGAAAGCTCCGGCCTGTCCGCGATCAGGAAAGCCTGCACTCTTGCTGGCGGCCTGGAAACCCGGGCTGCGGTATCGACACCATGCGCGGGAGGGCGGTTGGGACCATCGCCAGGGAGCCGTCGCAGTCCTATGCCGCGCGACGATAGACCCAGACGCGGGCCGGCGGGATATTCCGCAAGACCCAGTCGGACACCATGGCCTTGAGGCCCGAACCCTTCCGCGGCACCGGCGAGATCACGGAGTAAGTGAACTGGATAAAGGGCGCGCCCTGGATGAGCAGCGTGAAAGCGTCCTTGACAAGGGCCGTGCGCGTGGCCGGCGGGCGTGTGAATAGCGGCAGGCTGGAGACGACCGCTACGGCCTTCTCGCTCAGATGCCCGGCAAGCGTCGTCGATAGCGCATAGGCGTCGCCTTCCACCACGGTGGCGCGCGGAAAACGTTCGCGCAGCAGCGTGCAGAATTCGGGGCTGTACTCGACCAGGATCAGCCTGGACTCGTCGATGCCGCGTTCGATCAGCGCCTCTGTCACGGGGCCGGTTCCGGGGCCGATCTCGATCACCGGACCAGGTACGCTCGGATCGACGAAGGAGGCCATGCGGCGCGCCAGGAACGGGCTTGACGGCGTCACCGAACCCGTGCGCAGCGGGTCGTCGATCCAGGATTTCAGGAAGCGGGCATCGTCGCCGAACTTCGCCTTGGCCTCATTGACCCGCGTCTTCAGCTTCCCGGCCGTGTTGCGGACCTCGCCCTCGACCTTGTAGCGCACGGCAGCGACCTTCAGCTTGGCCTCCGCCACGCTATCTGTCAGCTCTGCGGCCGTGACGCGCATTTCACCCTCGATGCGAGCGGCAACGCTCGATTTGCCGAGCCGTCCGGCAAGCGCGCCGCGAGAATCCCGGGTGGTGGAAGAACGCGTCATGAAACCTCAGGCCTCGCCCCGTTAGCCGAAGCATCAGAACGAACAGATACCGCTAGCGAGCAGAATTGACGTTAACCGTCAAGAAGTTCGGGTCAAGAGTGCGGCGTAGCGGTTGAGCTGTTTCAGATCAACGGTCTCGGATGGCGTTCCCGTTCGAAAAGCAGCGCCATGCGCGCGGTCAGCCGCGGGTTGAGCAAGGTGAGCCGTCCTCCGGCAAGCGAGAAGAGGCCGGCGCGGCGCAGGCGGGACCAGGTTTTGCTGGTGTGGACAAGTGACAGGCCAAGCGCGTCTGCGAGGTGCTGTTGCGACAAGGGGAACTGGAAACTGTTGTCGCTGACGAGATCGAGCGCCTCGGCCCGGCGATAGAGCGAGATCACCAGCGCTGCGATGCGCTCGCCCGCATTGCGCTGGCCGACCGAGGTCAGGTTCTCGTCGATCAGGCTCTCCTCGCGGGAGCCGAGCCAGGCGATCTCGTATGAGAGCGACGGCATGTGCACGAAGAGGTCCCAGATCCGCTTGCGCGGAAATGTGCAGAGCTCGACATCGGTCAGCGCCTCGATGCCATGTTGGGCCGCGCTCAGAAGCGAAGCCTGCAGCCCGACCAGATCGCCCGGCAGCAGGAAGTTCAGAATCTGACGCCGCCCGTCTGAGAGCGATTTGTAACGAAAGGCCCAGCCGGAGAATAACGTAAAGAGCTCGGCATCTTCCTGGCCGGGATGAATGACCTCCGATCCGGCAGGAACGGAACGATGATCAATCTTCATCCGCTGGATGAAGCGGACTTCCTCATCGCTCTTGTCCTTGAATGCCGCCTTCAGCCGCAAAGGACAGGCCAGGCAAGGCACTCCGAGCCGGGCTATGCTGGCATGGTCGGGCATGGTCTTCATGACGCCATTATGCGCGGGGGAGCCGGCATAGCTCAATGTCGAATCGCATGCTGCGTGCGGTGCAACATATCCTTTGCAATTGGCGGAACTGGCAGAAGCGTTGCGGCGTTCTAGCGCCGTGGAGCGTGCCGATCTCCAGCCTCCGGTTTATGATTGCGACACCTCGCGATGATGCTCCGGTCAATGACATCTCGGGCGGGAGTTGCAAGGCCATGGCTGAGACGCCGCAACCATCCAGGCGGTCGCGCATGCGGCAGTTTTTCCGCATCGCGCTGCGGTTCTGGAGCGGTGAGACCCGGTTCCGCGCCTGGGTTCTGACGATAGTGGTGCTGGTTTTCGTCGCTGCGCAGACGGCGAGCGCCGTCGGCATCAATAGCTGGAACCGGTACTTCTTCGATGCGCTTGAAAAGCGCGATACCGGCGCTGTCTGGTCGGTGATCGCCTGGCTGCCGGCGCTGGTCATCGCATTCAGCCTGTCGCTGTCTGCCCTCGTGATCAGCCGCATGCTGCTCCAGGCGCGATGGCGGGAGGACCTGACCAGGCGTCTTGCCGGCTGGTGGATCGCTGATCAGCGCTATTACCGGCTCGGCTTCCTCACCAAGAGGCAGACGGCTCCCGAATACCGGATAGCAGATGACGTCCGGCTCGCGATCGAGCCGCTCGCCGAATTCGCGATCGGCTTGATCAGCGCGGCGGTGACGGCCGCGACCTTCGCCGCCATCCTCTGGCAGGTCGCAGGCTCAGCTCACTTCATGCTCGGTGGCGTGGCGATCGTGATCCCGAGCTACATGGCGCTGGCCGCGATCGTCTATGCGGCGGTCGCGTCGCTCGCGGCCTATCTCACCGGACGACCGCTGGTCGCTCGCATCGCGGCCAAGAACGAGGCCGAGGCCCAGTTCCGGGCAGAAATGACGCGATTGCGCGAGAATGCCGAGAGCATCGCCCTGATCAAGGGCGATGCCGACGAGCGTGCATCGGTTGGCGAGAACTATGGCCGCGTCCTGGCCGCCTGGCTCCGCGTCATTCGCCAACAAGGCGTGATCGCCTTGGTGCTCAACACCAATGGTGCCTTGTTTCCGATCGTGCCGCTGCTGCTGATCGCGCCGAAATATCTCTCGGGCGAGGTTACGCTCGGGGCCGTGATGCAGGTCGTCGCGGCGTTCAGCGCCGTTCAGGCCGCGCTGATTTGGTTCGTCGACAACTTCGTCAGGCTGGCCGAGTGGTTTGCCTCCGTCACCCGGGTCGACGAGCTTGTCGAAGAGCTGGAGGCGCTCGATGTCGGCACGATCATGGTCGGCGAGACCCAGATCTCGCTCGGCGAGAGTGATGACGGCGCGATTCATATCAAGGAGCTCTCGCTGGCGCACAGCAATGGGCGCATCGTCATCGCAGACGCGACGGTTATCATCGAACTCGGCGAGAAAGTTCTGATCGTTGGCGAGAGCGGCTCCGGCAAGAGCACGCTGATCCGGTCGCTGGCCGGCCTCTGGCCCTGGGGTTCAGGCTCGATCCAGGTGCCTCGCGGCAAGAGCATCGCGTTCGTGCCGCAGAAGCCCTACTTGCCTCTCGGCAATTTCAGGACAGTCCTGCTCTATCCCGATTCCGAGATCCCCGTCAGCGACGAGACCATCATTGCCGCCCTTCGGCGCTGCGGCCTGGCCTACATGGCCAAGCGCCTGAACGAGGAGGACAATTGGGATCGCGTCCTGTCCGGCGGCGAGCGTCAGCGCGTCGCCTTCGTGCGCTTGCTGATCCAGAAGCCCGATATCATTATCATGGACGAGGCGACTTCGGCCCTCGATGAGGACAGCCAGAATTCGCTCCTTGGACTGTTCGAAGGCGAGCTCGCACACGCGACAGTCATCAGTGTCGGTCACCGCCCCGGCCTTGAGGATTTCCACGACCGCAAGATCACCCTGGAGAAGCGTCTCGCCGGCGCGCATCTGAGCTCGCGCCGGATCGGCAAGTCGCTCTGGCGGCTGTTTCGCAGTCGTCAGCCCGCCAACGAGGACGAGGAGGCCTGAACCGCCGCTCCCGGTTTCGTGATCGCTGCCACCCGCACAACGGGAACCGAACGGCCGGCGTCGCGTTCTATTCGACGTAAACCGGTCAATGGTGACCGGTCGTGGCGTAGGGAGAGACAGATGTTGAATGACAGCCTTGCCCCCATCAAACGCGCCTTCGCCTTCTTTGGAATCATGGGCGCGGTGGTGGCCACGCTGACCTTCGGCTCGGCTCTCCAGAGCGCGACCGATCAAAGTTCGACCTCCGTTGCGGAGGCCAAGATTCGAAACAACGTCCCGACGGATAGCCAGCTGGCATCGGTGGATCCCGCCCAGAGGGTCGCTGATCGGACCAAGCGCGCCATCGCGACCTCCCAGGAGGCTCGCGTGACCGGGCCGGTCGCCAGCGTTATTCGCTGAGCCGGAACCTACTGCGGGATAGCGCAATCAGGGGCGCTCAGTCGCGGTGCGACGGGTGCCCCGCGCGCTTGTCACGCGTGAAGCCGCCTTCGGGCGGCTTGTTTTGTCCGTGGCCGCGCTGACTGCCATGAGGCGCATCGCTTGGCCTGGAGGGTTCTGTGCAGCTGCGTATCCGTCACGCGACGACCTATCGCTACGCCCAGCCGGTCGAGTTCGGACCGCATCGCCTGATGCTGAGGCCGCGGGACAGTTTCGACCTGCGCGTCGTGGAAACCGCGCTCAGCATCACTCCGGCGGCGCATTTGCGTTGGATGCATGATGCCTATGGCAATTCGGTTGCCATCGCGAGTTTCGAGGGGCAGGCCGACAGCCTCGACATCGTCAGCGAACTGGTGGTCGAGCGCTTCGGACCGGCCCTTCCGAGCCCGGTGCTCGCGTCCGACGCGGCCATGACGGGGGTTGTCTACACCCCCTCCGAACGCGCGGCGCTACAGCCCTATCTGGCACTGGCAAGCGCCGATCCGGATGGCGCCCTCGACCAATGGCTTCTCGCCTTTCGCGCGCGGAGCGGCACCGGCACCGGGTACCTGTTGCGGGATCTCGCTCATGCCATCAATGACGCATTGAGCTACGCCATTCGCTATGACGAGGGCACACAACACCCGCTCGACACGCTACAGCTGGGGAGCGGCTCCTGCCGTGACTATGCGTGGCTGTTTATCGAGCTGGCGCGCCGCCTGGGCTTCGCTGCCCGGTTCGTGACCGGCTATATTCACGAGCGTACGCTGGAAAGCGGTGGCCTCGTCTCACCGGCTGGCCTGACGCATGCCTGGGCCGACGTCTTCATCCCCTTCGACGGCTGGGTCGAGTTCGATCCGACCAATGATCTGGTGGCGGACCGCCAATTGCTGCGCATCGCCGTCGCCCGCGTTCCTGAGGACGCATCGCCGGTCTCCGGCAGCTATACCGGGCTCGCTGGAGCCTTCCTTGGCTTGACCGTCGGGGTCAGCATCGAGCCGGTCGAGACGGGCGCCTGCTGAGCAGGCTCAGTCCCGATGCACGATGCGCCAGGAGCCCAGTGAGCGCCCGCCCGGCGCGGAGACCTCGGTCGCCGCGATCTGCGTCAGGAGACCGGCGAAGAGCTTGGGGGGCTCGGCATGGTCGATCTCGCGATCCGCCTTGATGCTGATCTCGATGGTCTCCTCATCGATATCGGCAGCGGTGACCGTCACGGTGAGGCCCGGTCCGTGCCGCAAGGCGCGCCCCACCACGTCGACGATCAGGAAGCCGAGCGGAATGATCCGGTCGACGGAAAGGGACGACATAGTCTCGATCTGGCTGATCAGACCCTGGTCGCGGCGGCGGATGAGGTTCGAGATCATCGTCATGACGTCGTCGAGGAACAGGTCGACGCGGACAGGCTGCATTTCTCCATCGGCGAGCGTGAAGCGATAGGCTGCCGAGAGGACGTGGACGCGGCATTCGGCGTCGGCGAGCGCTAGCCTGGCTTCGCCGCGGGAATCGCGCTTGGTCAGCCCGATATAACTCTGGACGACCTGCAGGCTGTTCTTCACCCGGTGATGTAGCTCGCGCACCAGGAAGCGATTGTCGTCGAGGGCGTTCGAGAGCTTGCGCTGCCGCACCTCCTCCTCCTCGACCATCGCGTTGAAGGCCTCCGCCACGCTCCGCATGTCGCTCGGCATATCCGCCGCAATCGGGGCCCGGGCACTCGAGAGTTTCGCACGTGTCCTGGCCGCCGTTTCGATGCCGCGCAGCCAGCGCACGCAATGCCGGTCGATTGCGCGCAGGTAGACGAAGCAGAGCAAGGCGAGGGTGAGGAGCGGGGTCAGCAGCAAAATGAGGAACTGCGTCTGGGCCGCACGTTCGGCTGCGTTGTCGAAACTCGCGATCACGTAGAGGTCAGGCTCGGCAACCATGCGGGCGGCATAGGCGCGGTTGGGTCCGGCCCTGCTTGCCGCCTCCCAGCGCGCCTTGACCTCGGGCACCACTTCCAGCGCCGGCAGCCAGGACTCGTCGCCTTCATCGGCTCCTCGGCTGGTGACGATTCCGCTGCCCCGATGGATCAGTGCGACTGCAAGGCTTTCATCGCTCTCGCCGAGGTCGAAGACCTTGTTGAGCAGGTCGGAGTCGGCGAGCAGCAGAGCTTCCTGCGCAGGCTGTTCGGGATCGTTACTATGAGCATAGACTGCGAGATAGCGCTGCCGATCGAGGATGAGATCGTCATAACGCACGGTCGCCAGTTCCGTGCCCGCCCAGATTCGGACCGGTGGTTTGGCGCTCAGTCGCTCTGCGGTCGCGGCAAGCTTGGCGGAGGTGACATGCGGATCGAGCGAGACCGAGCAGATCTCGCCGTTGCGCATCTTGAGGTGAAGGGCGCTGTAACCGGTTACCCGCTTCAGAATCTCTTGGGCGGCCGCATCGCAATCCCTGCTGCTCGACGTGCCCACGGCCGCGGCCGCCGTCAGCAACGAGCGCAAGGCGCCGCGATACCAGACGCGAGCGCGCACGGCATAGTCATCCGCCGTGCGGATCTGGAAAGTCTGAATTGAGGCGATGACCGTTCGATAGGTCGTGATCGCGGCGATCGCCGAAAGGCAGGCGATCGGCAACGCGATTGCGACCAGCAGAGCGAGAAGCCTGCCGCGGACGGTCTTGAACCGCGCCAGTCGCATCAGGGTCGGATGGGTTCGGAGCTGGTCCTGTGAACCGCTGCTGCGCTCTGACGATCGGGCCCGAGATCATCGAGACCTTTGATCGACAGCAGCTCCGCAAGCTTGGTGCGCGCCCTGTTGACGCGGCTCTTGATGGTGCCGATCGCGACGCCGCAGATCTCAGCAGCCTCCTCATAGGAAAGGCCCGTTGCGCCGACCATGATCAGCACTTCCCGCTGCTCCTCCGGCAGCTTGGCCAAAGCCTTGCGGAAATCGGCGAGATCGAGATGGCTCTCCTGGTTGCCGTGCACCGCCATGCGCTCGGCATAGGTGCCTTCACTGTCCTGCACCTCGCGGCCGCGCTTGCGGTAGAGCGAGTAGTAGGTGTTGCGCAGGATGGTAAAGAGCCAGGCGCGCAGACTGGTGCCCGGTTCGAACTTGTCCGAGTTGCCCCAAGCCTTGAGCAGGGTGTCCTGCACCAGATCGTCCGCGAGCTGCATCGAACCCGAAAGCGACGCCGCAAAGGCGCGCAGGTTCGGGATTTCCTTGATCAGGCCGTCCTTGAACTCAGGGGCGCTCATCACTTGCTTCCTCAGCGGATGAACGGCTTTCCTTGGCTTCCAGCTGCGCCAGCAGAACCAGGAATTTGTCGGGGATGGGTGCGTTGATCAGATCGTCGTAATGCGCCTTGAGCGACCGGCCGATCGACTCCTGAACCCTGGGGTCCAGAATGGCTTCGAAATCCGTCTCTTCGCCCCCGTTCGGCTCTGGCATCTCGATCTTCATACCACTCATCATACCCTCGCGCCGACGCCGCTCCGCTCTTGCTGCAGGGGCGGCCGGATTGCCCTGTTCAACCGTCTTCCACATCCCGGCCGATCATGATCCGCCGGAGCATCATTGACACGTATGCTGCCAGATAACGGTCTAGTTTCAGAAAAGTTCCGGGCAAATCGTAAAATAAATTGCTTGTCAGAAACACGTTGCGGGTGCTCACTTTCGGCAGGTTGAAGAAGGACCAATCAATGTCGATTGCGAAGGAAATTGCCCCGCATCTGCCCTATCTGCGCCGCTTCGCGCGAGCTCTGAACGGCACGCAGGCGAGTGGCGATGCCTATGTCGTTGAAATGCTCGAAGCGCTCGTCGTCGATCCAAATTCCTTTCCGCGGGACGTCGATGCCCGCACCGGACTGTACAGGACTTTCCTGAAGCTCTGGTCGTCGGTCGGCATCAACAACCAGTCTTCGGGCGGTGTGGAGCGCTCGTCGGCCGAGCGCAATCTCAGTGCGCTGACGCCGCGTCCACGGCAGGCCTTCCTGCTGCGCACCGTCGAGGGCTTTTCGCTCGATGAGGTCGCGGTGATCATGGAGGTCTCGGCGGCGGAGGTGGCAAATCTCGTCCAGGTCGCGGGACAGGAAATCGCCGATCAGGTCGCCACCGACGTGCTGATCATCGAAGACGAGCCCATCATCGCGCTCGATATCGAAACGATGGTCGAAGAGCTGGGACATACGGTGACCGGTGTCGCCCGGACCCATCGCGAGGCGATTGCATCTGTCGCGAAAAAGCGGCCGGGCCTGGTGCTGGCCGACATCCAGCTTGCTGACGGCAGTTCCGGCCTCGAAGCTGTCAATGAGATCCTGAGCGCGATCGACGTCCCGGTGATCTTCATCACGGCCTATCCGGAACGCCTGCTGACCGGAGACCGGCCCGAGCCTGCCTTCCTGATCACCAAACCGTTCCAGCCGGAAGCGGTGAAGGCGGCGATAAGTCAGGCGCTGTTCTTTGACCGGCGCGCCGGTCGCAAGGCCGCCTGATACAGCTCAGTATGATACCGGGGTCCGTGGCGTCATGGCGCAACGGACCCTTTTTCGTGCGCCTTACCAGCCCAGAAAATAGACGATCAGAAGTGCCGGAAACGGCAAGGCGACGATCATCGGCGCAATCCATTTCATGACATCTCTCCTGGCGCGTGGCCGGCTCACGACCGCCGCCTCTTGGTTATTGCAATCAGGCCGGTGATCGCCGCTGCGGCGAGCGCAGCGAAGAAAACGATCCTTGCGGCCATCGTCGCCAGCCCCGGCACACCGCCAAAAGCCAGCATCGCCGCAACAAGCGCTGCGATCAGGAATGTCACGGCCCACCCGGACATCGAGAAACCTCAGAATACAACATGCATCGTTGAAGCAACGGTTCTGCCGCCGCAAAGGTTCCGACTCGGTGGCTCGGGGCAGACGAGAGGTGAAGGGAACAAGTCTTACACACCCTGCGTTGCCTCAGGTGCGTTCCGAAATTTGAAGGACGCCGAGAACGACAAGGCTGATGCTGCTCGATAGCTTTCCGGATGCGACGGACGCGGCCATTTTATTTGGCAGCTACGTATGAACCAGCGCTCAGATCACTCTGGCTGTCCTTCTCGTCGTTGCGCCGCTTTCGCTCCCTTCTGAAATGGTGACGGGGGCCTGAATGAAGGAGGGAATGCTGCGATGACGACCAGGGGCATGGGGCTGGTGGTGCGGGTGTGCTGCATTGGCGCGGTGGCCGCCATGCTGCCCCTTGGCACGCCTTCCAAGGCCGAGCCGGCCCCACGTACTCAGACGGAGCGCACTGCGCCCGTTGGCGTGCCGCCACCGCGCCCTCGGGATTTGGCTATACCTCCGCCTGCGCTGCCCTCCGTGTCGGCTCCCGCGGAACAGTCGCCTGCGAAGCCGGTCGAACCGCAGTCACCCGTCACCTCTACTCCTACTCCGCCCGGAGAAGGCGCCTGCATGCGGGCATTGGCAGCCATCGCGGGCAATCGCATTCGTCAACCCGATGCGAAGCAGTACCGGGCAACGGACCCGGCCTGCCGGGTGCAGGAGCCGGTCGTCGTGGAGGCGCTTACCTACCGTGCGAGCGACGGGCCGGGGACGGTTGTCTTCGCGCCGCCGGTCACGATCAGCTGTGCCATGGCGACGACGGTTTCGCAGTGGCTTGACGATACCGTCCAGCCCCTCGCCCGAGGGCATTTTGGGCGGGAGCTCTCGCGTCTTCAGGTTGGAGGTGGCTATGAGTGTCGTCGGCGCAACCGCTCGACGGCCGGCCCGGTCAGTGAGCATGCGACAGGTCAGGCGCTCGATATCTTCGCTTTTGTCATGGGTGAGGAACGGTCGGGCGGTGTCCGTGTCATGGTCGAGAAGCCGGCAGGATTGGCTCAAGACCGTTTTTTGAAGTCGGTGAGGCAATCGGCGTGCGGGGCTTTCGCGACCAGCCTAGGCCCGGGCTCGGACGCCGCCCATGCCAATCATCTGCATGTCGATATTCAGCCGCGCCGCTCAGCCGCGGCGCGCTTCTGCCAATGACGGTGTGTGCCGTCGCTCAAGCGACGTTGTCGGAGATCTCGTCGAGTTCGACGCGGGTGAGCCGCCAGGGATCGCTTGGGCGAAACAGGGCCACAGGAACCCGGCCGGTCTCGGCCTGCGCGCGGCGGATCGCGAGAATATCGAGCGCCGTGGTTCGGTCGAATCCCGACGCAATCAAATCCTCAAGTTCCCAAAAGGGAGGGAGCCGATCCGGCTCGCTGCCTGTCGGGATCAGCGTCGCTTGCAGAGGAGGGCTAATACGAGTGAACATCTCACGTTTCCGTCCAGGGGCGGAATTGGAACGCAACGCTCCTGCCTAGGTTCCAGACTGATTGGGAACTGTGGAGCTATTGCGGCATTTTTTGGTAACCATGTTGTCAGGAGATTCGTCATGATCCATCGGCCTGCCAAAATTGTCGCCGCAACCGCGTTCTGCGTTGCCGCCTTGAGCGCTCTTACAACCACGGCTGCGAACGCACAGAGCGGGGCCCCGGCAGGTCGGCTGAGTTGCCATGTCGGCGGCGCACTCAACCTTATCGTGACATCGCAGAAGCCCATGGAGTGCCGCTTTACGCCGCGCCGCGGGCCCGTGCAGCGCTATACCGGCGTTGTGCGCGGTTTCGGGCTCGATGTCGGCTCGTTCAAGCGCAGCAGCATGGGCTGGCGTGTCTTTGGTCCCTATGCGCGAGCCCCCCTGGGGGCGTTGGCGGGCACTTATGTTGGCGCAAGCGCCGGAGCTTCGGCGGGGACGGGAGGATCGGTGAACATGCTCATCGGCGGCGTCGAGAAGGATGTCACGCTGCAGCCTCTCTCACTGCAGACCCTGCGCGGCTTCAATGTCGCCGTCGGCGTTACCGGTCTCGAGCTTACGCTCGCGCCGTCGTCTTCACCGTCGCGTGGGCGCCGCTGACGTCTCGCAACTTGCTCAAGACGGCTTCTGCAAAGGGTTACGCTTCGATAACCTTCTTGCCGCATGTTTAGCTCAATTTGGAGCTTTCCGTCGCGGTGCGTCCCGCGTGCCGGAACAACGCCATGCTTCGCCGCGTTCTTCACCCAGAGGCGAAAGTTCCATGGCAGGTCGAGAAAGGACGCGGGATTGATGAGCCAGATCCGCATCCTGATCGTCGAGGACGACCCGTTCATCGCGATGGATATCGAGTATGCCGTGATGGACAAGCTCGGGGAGGATGCCGAGCTCATCATTGTCGGTTCCGTCGAGGAGGCTCGACGCGCCATCGGCTCGCCGGTTTCCTGCGCATTGCTGGACATCGACGTTGTCGGCGGCAAGACGTTCGACGTTGCCAAGAGCCTGCTCAGCAAGGGGACGCCGATCGCGTTCGTGTCCGGTGCGACACCGGGCGATGTGCCGGACGCGCTGCGCCAGGTGCGCTTTCTGCGCAAGCCATTCTCGCCGCGCGAGATTGCAAGCTTCGTATCACGGGCATTGAAGGCGAACTGACGGCACCCTGCTGTTCCGTTCAGGGCAGCTCACTGTGCTCAGTCTCTCTTGGGGAATATCAGCGTGACCCGGGTTCCAGGGCGCTCTGTGCCCGGGGTGCGGGCGGCGACGTCCATGGTTGCCCGCATGCTGCGTAGCAGGCTCGCAATGACCGTCTGACCCAGCCCCTTGGCCTCGGCCTGGGGCGGCATTCCGACGCCGTCATCTTCGATCGTCAGGACGAGTGTCGGGGCTTCGGTGCCGTCACCTCTGCCGAAGCGAATGACGACCCGCCCGGTCATGTTCCCGGGAAAGGCATGTTTGATCGCGTTGGTGACGAGTTCGTTGACGATCACCACGAAGGAGACCGCGTCGCGCCCGGGCAGCCGGATCGAATCCATATCGAGATCGATCGAGATGGGGCGGCCCTCCGCCGCCTTGCCGATCTCGTCTAGCAGGTCCTCCATATAGGGGCGGGCGTCGATCTCGTCGGTCTCGATGTCGAGACGCAGCCGGCGCTGTCCGGCGGCGATCGCCTGGATGCGCGATTGCGCCTGGGCGAGGGCCGCCTTCACCGCTGGCTCGCGCGTCTGCCGGCTCTGAACATTGAGCAGCGCGGAAACCATGGCGAGGTTGTTGCCGACGCGGTGGTTCACGTCACGCAGAAGCGCCTCGATGCGTAATCGCTCCGCTTCGAGCTGCTGCGTGCGCTCACTGACGATCTGTTCGAGTTCCGCATTGGTCATCGCGAGCGCTGCAGAGCGGCGCTGGCGCGTACGGACCTGCAGCCATGCCGCGAATGCGAGCCCTGCCAGCGCCACCACGATTCCGATGCTGGCCCAGAGCCGGCGGCGCTCCTCACGGCTGCTTAAGGCGACCAGCTTGATATTCTCGGCGAGCTGGATCTGCTGGATTGTCCCGCGCAGTTCGTCCATCGCCGCAATGCCGTGCCCGTCGCGGATTTGGGCCAGCGCCTCAGCCTGCCGGCCTTCGCGAGCAAGCGCTATCGCTGCCTCGAGTTCCTCGAATTTGCGGGCCATTTGGGCGCGCACCAAGGCCACCCGCTCGCTCTGCTGCTTGTCGTCGGAGACGAGGCGCTCAAGCGCCTCAAGGTCGGACGGAGCGGCCGCACGGCCAGACGTATAGGGGGCAAGATAGAGGGGCGTACCAGTCAGCATATAGCCGCGCTGCCCGGTTTCAGCATCCCGCATGTGCCCGAGCAGGCGTTCGGCCTGTTCACGAATCTCGACCGAATGAGCCACCTCGCGCGAGGTTTCGATCGCTTGCGAATTGATCCAGGCCGCCAGGATGATCGCAACCCCGACGACGGTGATGGCAGCAATGGTCGTGGTCGCGGAGCGCAGCCGCCGGGCCAGCGTCGGCAATGGCGATAGAAAGATCGGGCCTTGCGGCCTTGCTTGGGCGGACATGGGCACCGTGATAGCCGACCGAAGTCACAATCCCTATGTAAAAAGACAGGATTCGTCCATCCTCAGGGCCGCGCAACGCCAATGAGGGCGCCGCGACGGGGCTCCGGAGCGAGGTTCTCAGCTCTCTCCCTCGGCGCCATCGTCCCCCTTGAAAAGCTGACGTCCGAGGATCGCGCCCAGGATCACCACGCCGCCGACGAGAACGGTGCTCCACTTCTTGCGGGAGCTCAGCAGCGAGGCCGCGACCGGAGCGGCGGCCAGGGCGGTTGCAGCGAAGGGCGGGGGCGGCCGGCGACGGCTGTTGATGAAAGCCGCGATCGCGAAGACCAGAAGACCGGCAATAACCAGCCCGCCGGCGATGATCAGGCTCGCCTGGACCTTGCCATAATGCAGCTCCAGCACCGCATGCAGGGCGCCGAGCGCGAAGCCGACGGCGCAGATCATCAGCAGGACCGCCAACCCGTACAGGCCGTAGACGACGATATTGCGCTTCACCCTGCCGCGGATTTCCGACGCCAGCAGTGCTCCCAGCCCCCCGATCATGATCTCAGCGTGCCGAAAGGAAGCCGACGAACAGACCGACCGCTGCGGCCACGCCAAGCGCGCGCAACGGGCGTTCCTGGATTTCCGCGACGATCAGGCGCTGCAATTCGGTCGCCTGCTCCTTGGCGACGTCGACCATCTTGTCGGTATCGACCCCGACGGCCCTGAGCTTTTCGCTCACCGTCGCCGCGAGGTCTTCGGCGCTGCGAGACAGGCTCTCCTCGACATTCTCGGCTTCGCCGCGAACGCGGCGCCCGGCTGTAGTCGCGCGCTTGGCGATGTCGTCGGCGCCGGCTGCGATCTCATCCCCGGCGCTCTTGACGGAGGTCTCCGCCTGACGCTTCGCGGAAGTGGCGGTCTTGGCCATGTCTGTCGTTCCCTATGTCTGGAAAACCGGTTCCGTCGAGAAATCGACGCGTCATGGTGGCAACGCGCCATCCTCGCTCCGGTTCCGCGAACTGCTCGGTGATCAGCCTGGCCGTTAAGCCGGTTTGGTCTCCTCGCCAGCGTCGTCAAGCTGCGTCTTGCGATACCGCGCGAACTCCTCTTGCGCCACCATGGCAACGAGGAGGATCGGAGTCGAGAGCACTGCGCCCGCCGGCCCCCAGAGCCAGAGCCAGAAGATGAAGCCGATGAAGACCAGGAAGGGCGACACCGTCAGCGTACGGCCAACGAAGACGGGGGTGATCGCGTTCCCCTCGAGAAGGTGGAGCACGAAATAGGTGGCTGCCGGCCAGGCCGCGCTGAGGAGCGAAGGCGCATCGAGCAGGGCGCCGGCAAACAGCATCACTGTGACGATGATCGGGCCGATGAAGGCGAGATAGTTGAGGAGGAAGGCGAGTGCACCCCAGAATACCGGAAAGGGGAGTCCAGCGAGCCAGGCGATCGCCATCGAGGCCAGGCCCATGCCGAGATTGATCAGAGTGACGAGGCCGAAATAGCGGGCGACCCGCACTTCGATCTCCTCGAAGAAGGATCCGGCGGACCGGCGTGCGCCATGGCCGAGGCAGAGCCTGAGGACGCGCGCCTTGAAAATCCGGCGGGTCGCCAGCCAGAAATACACTGTCGCCACGAAGATCAGCAGCCCGCCGGCGGCAGTGGAGGAGCCGAGCGCGATATCGAAAAGCGGATTGCCTTGCGAGACGTTCAGTTCCATCCCGCTCTTGCCGGAGAGGCTGGCCGCCATCTTCTTGAATTCGTCCATGAAGACAAGGACGCCGGCCAGTTTCGAGCGCAGCGCGGCCAGCATGGCCGGGAACTGATCGCTCCAGCTTGCGATCGGCACTGCCAGCACCGTCAGGGAACCGACCAGGAGCAACACGCCGACAAGGACCACGATAAAGGCAGCCAGGAGCTGCGGCACGCCATGGCGCACCAGCCAGTCGACGACCGGGCCGAGCACGAGGCCGAAGATCACCCCCGCGGTGACAGGCAGGGCAATGACCTTGGTGATGGAGAGTGCCGCAGTGGCCAGGATCACGAAAATGCCGACGATGGCATAACGCAGGATCAGGTCATGCTCGTAAGGCGTGACGGTGCTGCCGCTCTCCTCCTCAACGACCTCAGGCTCCACCATATAGCGCGGAAAAGGCCTCCAGGCCGACGTGTTGAGCATGATGCGTTACCCCCGCGCGCGCCGAGGCACGACGGAACGATAACGTCAGTGCGGCCGCTCTGGTTCCCGCCCGGTCTGGCTCGCGGTCAGTGCGCCTCGTCCCAATTGCCGGCCGCGCGCGCATCGACCTGGAGCGGCACCCGCAGCTGTACGGCCGGGTGCGGCGCCTCGACCATCACCTTGGTGATCACCGGCAAGGTTGCCTCGACCTGAGCGTCTGGCACTTCGAAAACGAGCTCGTCATGCACCTGCAGCAGCATGCGGGCATCGAGCCTGGCCTCAGTCAGGGCTCCTTCCATCCGGATCATGGCACGGCGGATGATGTCGGCCGCCGAGCCCTGGATCGGTGCGTTGATCGCCTGACGCTCGACAAAGGCGCGCTCGGACGGGTTCTTCGAGGCGACGGCCGGGAAATGGCAGACCCGGCCGAAGATCGTGGTGACATGACCGTTCGCTCTGACCGCCGTCTTGGTCTGATCCATATAGTCGCGGATGCCGGGGAAGCGCTCGAAATACTTGCGGATATAGGCGCCCGCTTCCTCGCGCCCGATGCCGAGCTGATTGGCGAGGCCGAAGGCCGAGATGCCGTAGATGATGCCGAAATTGATCGCCTTGGCGCGCCTGCGCACCTCGCTCGGCATGCCCGCGACCGGCACGCCAAACATTTCCGACGCGGTCATGGCGTGGATGTCGATTCCGTCGGCAAAGGCCTGCCGGAGCTGCGGTATGTCCGCGATATGGGCGAGAAGGCGCAGCTCGATCTGGCTGTAGTCGGCCGAGATCAGTTTGTGACCCTTCTCCGGAATGAAGGCCGTGCGGATCTTGCGACCCGCTTCGGTGCGGATCGGGATGTTCTGGAGATTGGGCTCAGAGGAGGAGAGCCGCCCCGTCGTCGTCGCGGCCAGGGCATAGGACGTGTGCACCCGGTTGGTCGCCGGGTTCACGTAGGCCGGCAGTGAATCGGTATAGGTCGATTTCAGCTTGGCGAGCTGGCGCCATTCCAGGATCTTCGACGGCAGCGGGTGGCCCTGCTCTGCGAGATCTTCGAGCACGCCGGCGCCGGTCGCCCATTGTCCGGTCGCGGTCTTCTTGGCGCCAGCGAGTCCCATCTTGCCGAACAGGATGTCACCGAGCTGCTTGGGACTGCCGATCGTGAACTTCTCGCCGGCGATCTCGTAGATCTCATCCTCGAGCCGCGCGAGCCCCTGCGCGAAGTCGCCCGAGAGCCGCGACAGGATCTGCCGGTCGATGGCGATGCCGCGGCTTTCCATGCGCGCGAGAACGGCAACCAGGGGCCGCTCGAGCGTCTCATAGACGGTGGTCTTGCTTTCGGCTGTCAGGCGGGGCCGGAGCGCGCGCCAGAGCCGCAAGGTGACGTCGGCATCCTCCGCCGCATAGGCGGTCGCCTTTTCCAGATCGACCTTGTCGAAGGTCACCTGTGCCTTGCCGGTGCCCGCGACCTGCGAATAGGGGATGGTCTCGTGGCCAAGATGCAGCTCCGAGAGCTTGTCCATGCCGTGGCTGTTATTGCCGGCATCGAGCGCATAGGAGATCAGCATCGTGTCCTCGATCGGGGACACGGCGAGTCCGTGACGCTGCAGGACGAGCAGGTCGTATTTCAGGTTCTGGCCGATCTTCAGCACGCCGCTATCGGCAAGCAGCGGTTTCAGCGCCGCGACTGCGTCGGCGACGGGAATCTGGCCCTCCAGCATACCACCGCCGAACAGGTCGGTGCCGCCACGATGCTGCAACGGGATATAGCAGGCGCGGCCTGGCGCGACGGCGAGCGAGATGCCGATGAGATCGGCCTGCATTGCATCAAGCGAGTTCGTCTCGGTGTCGAGCGCGACCTGGCCGGCCTCATAGGACCACGCGATCCAGCGCTGGAGATCGGCGAGCGTGCGCACGCATTCATAGGTCGAGCGGTCGATCGGCAGCTTCGCGACCTCGTCGCGCCGCTGTGCCACGAGATCGGCCGGCTTCATCCCGCCATCTGTCGCGGAGGCTGCCGCGATGGGCGCTTGCGCCGAGCCTGGAGCCGCGACCGTTCCGTTGGTCGTGGCGGCGATCGCGTCACCGGCCGGTCCGTCCGTGCCGGCATAGAGCGCCTTGAGCTCGGCTGCACGCGATCCGCCGGGTGCGAGCGCCGGGTCGGGGTCGACTGCCGCGACATCGACCTCGTAGGCCTCGGCAACGCGCTTGGTGATGGTGGTGAACTCCATCGCCTTGAGGAAGGCGACCAGCCTGGCCGGATCGGGCTGGTTCAGTGTCAGGTCGGCAAGCGGTGTCTCGACCGCGACATCGTCGACCAGGGTGACGAGCTTGTGCGAGATCCGGACCTTCTCGACCACCTCGGGATTGGTCAGCGTCTCCCGGCGCTTCGGCTGCTTGATCTCGCCGGCGCGCGCCAGCAGCGTCTCCAGATCGCCGAACTCGCCGATGAGCTGGGCAGCGGTCTTGATGCCGATCCCGGGCGCGCCCGGCACATTGTCGGTGGCATCGCCGGCAAGCGCCTGCACGTCGACGACCTTGTCGGGCGTCACGCCAAAATACTCGACCACCTCGGGCTCGCCGATCTTGCGCTCGGCACGAAAGCCCTTGCCCTTCGATGCGTCGCCGGAGGCAGGGTCGTACATGGCGACGCCCGGCCGCACGAGTTGCATCAGGTCCTTGTCGGCCGAGACGATCAGCACGTCGGCCCCAGCCTCGCGCGCCTGCCTGGCATAGGTCGCGATCAGGTCGTCGGCCTCGTAGACATCCTGCTCGACCGGGATCAGGCCGAAGGCACGGACCGCCTCTCGCATCAGCGGGAACTGCGGAATCAGGTCGGCCGGGGGCTCGGAGCGATTGCCCTTATAGGCCGGGTAGAGAGCCTTGCGGAACGAGTTCTCCGTCTTGTCGAAGACGATGGCGAGGTGGGTCGGCTTCACGCCGAGCACGCCCTCGCGCACGAACTGGAAGAGCTTGGTCGCAAACAGCCTCACTGCGCCGGAGGGCAGTCCATCCGAGCGCGAAAGATACTTCCGGTCCTGATTGATCGACTGGAAATAGGCGCGGAAGATGAAGTTCGAGCCGTCGACGAGAAAGAGATGGTCGCCGGGCTTGAGGTCTGGTGCGGTCGTGCTCATGGCGCGGACCTTATGCGGGCGGCGCGGCCGGGTCCATTGCATCCGGGGCGCGATTCGCAGCAAGCTGCGCCAAAACACGTCAGGAGCGAAACGTCATGAGTCCCCACGTCACCATGCCTCTGGTTTTCGAGGGGGTTCCCGAGGATCAGATGCAGGGGCGCGCCGAGGCCTTCCTTACCCGCATGCGCAAGCGCCGCACGGTGCGCGACTATTCGCAGCGGCCGGTTCCGCGCGAACTGATCGAGACGGCGGTTCGGGCTGCCGGAACCGCTCCGTCCGGTGCGAACCAGCAGCCCTGGACCTTCGTCTGCATCTCCGATCCGGAGCGCAAGAAGCTGATCCGAGAGGGGGCTGAAGAGGAGGAGCGTGCCTTCTATGCCGGTCGGGCCGGCGAGGAATGGCTCGGTGCGCTTGCCCATCTCGGCACCGACGACAACAAGCCCTTCCTCGAAGAGGCACCCTGGCTGATCGCAATCTTTGCGCAACGCTGGGGTTATGATGCGCAGGGCCGCAAGGTGAAGCACTATTACGTACCGGAATCGGTCGGCATCGCGACCGGCTTCCTGATTGCGGCGCTGCACGATGCCGGGCTCGCGACCCTGACCCATACGCCGGCGCCGATGAATTTCCTGAACGAGATCTGCGGGCGGCCGGACAATGAGAAGGCGTTGATCCTGCTCGTCGTCGGCTATCCCGCCGATGACTGCCTCGTTCCGGCGATCGGCAAGAAGCCGCTGGAGGAGATCGCGAGTTTCCTTTGACTGGGTCGGAGCCTGATGCTCGCCGCTGCGGCGAGCATCAGGCTCCTGAACACGAGCCTCGATTGCCGAGGGGCGCGCATGGTCGGAGCGGACTTGGCCATGACGGACCCTATTTGGGCTCAGGGGCCCCGCCGGCTTACGCGGTGATCGCGTCGATCTCAGCCAGTTCATCGGCATTGAGCGTCCAGCTCGCGGCCTTCACATTGGCTTCGATCTGCTCGGGCCTGGTGGCGCCCGCGATGACGCTGGAAACGACGGGCTGAGCCGCCAGCCAGGAGAAGGCCAGCTCGACCATCGTCTTGCCGTGCTTCTCGCAGAAGGCGGAAAGCTTCTCGGTCTTCTGCCAGTTCGTCTCGGTCAGGACCTCGTTGGCGCGCTGGGCCTCACGCGTCATGCGCGCGCCGTCCGGCATCGGCTGATTGCGCTTGTATTTGCCGGTGAGCATGCCGTTCGCGAGCGGGAAATACGGCAGGAGCCCCATGCCAAAATGGCGGGCAGCCGGAATCAGCTCCTTTTCCGCGCCGCGCACCAACAGGCTGTACTCGTCCTGGCAGGAGGCAAAGCCCTCGATGCCATGGTTGCGCGCCGTCCAGTAGGCATCGGCGACCTGCCAGCTCGGCAGGTTCGAGCAGCCGATATAGCGCACCTTGCCCTGGCGGATCAGGTCCTCGAGCGTGCGCAGCGTTTCCTCGATGGGGGTCAGCGGGTCCGGCCGGTGGATCTGGTAGAGGTCGATCCAGTCTGTCTTCAGCCGCTTCAATGAAGCTTCGACGGCCTCCACGATATAGCGCCGCGAGCCGCCCTTCTTGATGCCCTCGGCATCCATGTCCATGCCGAACTTGGTCGCCAGCACGATGTCCTTGCGGCGTGCGCCCAGGAGTTCGCCGAGAGCCGTCTCCGAGCCGCCCCGGCCGCCATAGATGTCGGCGGTGTCGAACAGGGTGATGCCGCTCTCGATCGCCTTGTCGACGACTTTGCGGGCCGCCTCGAGATCGATCCGGCCGCCGAAATTGTTGCAGCCGAGGCCGACGAGCGAAACGCGCAGGCCGGTACGGCCGAGATTGCGGGTAAGCATGATGTGATCCTCCCAGAGAGGGCGGCAGAGGATCAGAGCCAAGGCGACGTGGCAATCGCCGCTATCGTCATTCGCGGGCTGCGCGAGGCGCAGGTTCGCAGAAGCCCGCAGATGCCAGGTCGTTCACAACGAAAAATGGCCGGGCGAGGGGCCCGGCCATCCTGCAGTCGCCGTTACGCCACCGCTTCCTTCTGCTTCTGCGAACGCTTGCGCTCGTTGGGGTCGAGCACGCCCTTGCGCAGACGGATCGACTTCGGCGTCACTTCGACCAGCTCGTCGTCGTCGATCCAGGCGAGCGAACGCTCCAGCGTCATCCGGATCGGCGGCGTCAGGCGCACGGCCTCGTCCTTCGAGGTGGTGCGGATGTTGGTGAGCTTCTTGCCCTTGAGCACGTTCACCTCGAGATCGTTCTCGCGGGTGTGCTCGCCGACGATCATGCCCTGATAGACCTTCCAGCCGGGCTCGATCATCATCGGGCCGCGATCCTCGAGGTTCCACAGTGCATAGGCCACGGCCTCGCCGGTTTCCATCGCGATCAGCACGCCGTTGCGGCGCCCGCCGATCTCGCCCTTGTAGGGCAGGTAGGCATGAAACAACCGGTTCATGATGGCCGTGCCGCGCGTGTCGGTGAGCAGCTCGCCCTGGTAGCCGATCAGGCCGCGGGTCGGAGCGTGGAAGACCAGACGCAGGCGATTGCCGCCCGAAGGCCGCATCTCAAGCATATCGGCCTTGCGCTCCGACATCTTCTGCACGACGACGCCGGAATGCTCCTCGTCGACGTCGATCACGACCTCTTCGATCGGCTCGAGCAGCTGGCCGTCCTCGCCGCGCTTCAGCACGACGCGGGGGCGCGAGACGCCGAGCTCGAAGCCCTCGCGCCGCATCTGCTCGATCAGGATGGCAAGCTGCAATTCGCCGCGGCCGGAGACGATGTAGCTGTCCTTGTCGGCGGCTTCCTCGACCTTGAGCGCGACATTGCCCTCGGCCTCCTTCAGGAGCCGGTCGCGGATGACGCGGGTGGTGACCTTGTCGCCCTCGGTGCCGGCCAGCGGGGAATCGTTGACCATGAAGGTCATCGACACGGTCGGCGGATCGATCGGCTGCGCCTTGATCGCGGTCTCGACCGACGGGTCGCAGAAGGTGTCGGCGACCGAACCCTTCACCAGTCCGGCGATCGAGACGATGTCGCCGGGAATGGCTTCTTCGATTGGTGTGCGCTCGAGGCCGCGGAAGGCCAGGATCTTGCTGATACGGCCGGTCTCGACGACGGTGCCGTCGCCCGACAGCACCTTGATGGTCTGGTTCGGCTTGGCCGTGCCGGAGACGACGCGGCCGGTGATGATGCGGCCGAGATAGGGGTTGGCCTCGAGCAGCGTCCCGAGCATCCGGAACGGGCCTTCCTCGATGCGCGGCTCGGGCACATGGCTGAGGATCAGGTCGTACATCGGGGCAAGGCCCTGGTCCTGCGGACCGGCCGGATCATGCGCCATCCAGCCCTGCTTGCCCGAACCGTAGAGGATCGGGAAATCGAGCTGCTCGTCATTGGCGTCGAGCGCGGCGAAGAGATCGAAGACCTCGTTGATGACTTCCTGGACGCGAGCGTCGGGCTTGTCGACCTTGTTGATCGCCACGATCGGGCGCAGGCCAAGCTTCAGTGCCTTGGAGACGACGAACTTGGTCTGGGGCATCGGGCCTTCGGCCGCGTCGACCAGCACGATGGCGGAGTCGACCATGTTCAGGATGCGCTCGACCTCGCCGCCGAAATCGGCGTGGCCCGGAGTGTCGACGATGTTGATGCGCGTATCCTTCCAGACCACGGAAGTGGCCTTGGCCAGGATGGTGATGCCGCGCTCTTTCTCGAGCTCGTTGGAATCCATCACGCGCTCGATCACGCGCTGGTTTTCGCGATAGGTACCCGACTGCTGGAGCAGCTTGTCGACCAGAGTCGTCTTGCCATGATCGACGTGGGCGATGATGGCGATATTGCGCATGGACATGCGTGGGGTACCTTTTCAGGACCGCGAGCCGGCGCGGAAAGCCCGGCCGGCGCAGTTCACTTTCGTATGGGATTCTGGAATTCGTTGCGCTGCACATAAACGCTAGAGGGCGTTTGGGCAACCTTGATCGACAGCTGCCCGGCAACAGGGGCAGCGCTGGCGCATGAAACTCAGCGGGCGGTGGTCTGCAATTGCCGCCAGACCCAATAGGAATAGCTGAAGGTTGCGGCCATCAGGGCGGCCAGCCCGAGCAGCGTGGCCGTGGCCAGGACGAGGGGTGCCGCGGCGCCCAGCGCGAGGCCGAAGAGGGCAAGGCCGAGGCAGACGGAGCCCCAGCCATAGAGCCTGTGGGTCCTCTGCCAGACCCGCTCGTCCGAAAGCGTCCATGGCGTCCTGACGCCAAATAGCTGCATCGAGCGCGTCTTGGCTGCGACATTGCCGGTGACGACCAGGAAGAGGCCGAGCATCGCGGTCACCAGGCGTGGAACATCGGCCGCATACCCAAGTGCGTGCGCAATCAGAAGCGCGTGGCACGCCGCGATCATGAGCATAACGGCGCTCCATGTTGCGGTGTAGGCCTTGCCGGAGCGGGCAAGATTGTCGGCGCGGGGCTCCATGCGCGGCAGCAGCGCGAACAGTGCCGTGACGAACCCCGCGATGACGGGCAGGCTGAGGAACGCCACCCAGGGCCCGGCGAAGCCGTCTGGCTGGCCGTCGATCCCGAAATGAATGGCGATCCGGGCATCGGGCGACACATGCATCAACGCATAGGTCGAAGCGACGAGCATGCTGCCGAGGACGGCAAGGCTCAGGGTCATGGTGGAGCGGATCATGATTGAGCGTCCTTTGGTTTGGCCGCGCGAGGCCTCGGTTCGAGAGCGAGCCCGAAATGGTCGAGGAACAGACACATTGCCTCTTCGAGCACGGACAGGTTCAGGCGGTAGGTGATGGTGGTGCCGAGCTTGTCGCTCTGGATCAGGTCCGCCTCGCGCAAGACGGCGAAATGGCCGGACAAGGTGGGTTTGGCGAGGTTGAAACGGGCCGCGATCTCTCCGGCCGTCATGTCCCGTTCGCGCAGCAGCCGCAGGATTTCACGGCGTGTCGGGTCGGAGAGCGCTTTGAAGACCATGTTCATCTTCGTTATTTAGGAAATTACCGAAGTAAAAGCAAGCTGCCATGCTCATGCATGCCCCAAGTGGCGGGGCTGGAAGCTGCCGGATCACGCGGCCGGCGTGCCCTCGGCGTCGAGAAGGGTCTGCCTGCGCTCGGCTACGGCGCGCCCGACCTGATCCATGGCGAGCCGGTATGCGGCGAGGCCGCTGGCGTCGACATCGCCGCTCGAAAAATTCGAGAGCACCTCGGCCAGGATCGCATCGGCCGTGCGTTCGAAATTCTGGAGGGCGGTCTCGTCCTGTTCGGAGCGGATGGCGGAGAGCATCGCGACAAGCCGGTCTAGCCCCGCCATGGCCTTGCGTCGGCGGAGCGTGCTGTCATGGCTGAGCAGGCCGGCGAAACCGGTGCCTAGCAGCGAAAGCGCCATCACGCCCAGATAGAACCAGTCGCCATAGCGTTCGAAGAAGGTTTCCTGCTCTCCGTCGATGAAGGCCGCCGCGCCGGAATGAACCGGCAGCGGTGTGTCCTTGTCGGTCGAGGGTGTCTCCAGTCCCTGGATCGACGGGAGCTCAGCCGCCAGCGTCAGCCTGAGGGCCAGCAGGTCCTTGACGAGATCCCCGACGACGGCGTCGTCGAGGCTTTGGGCCGCAACCAGCCGTGAAGTCACGGAGATCGTCGTCAGGCTCTCGGAGGGGCGCGGCGGGTCTCCGCCGAGCGCGCCGCGCACGATCTCTCCGGTTTCGATCGATCTGTGCCGCGCGGTGATCGCATCCGCCGCGCTGATCGGAATGAGGACCGGGTCGTCGCCCCAGGCCAATTTGAGCTTGCTCAGGCCGTCATTGTTGATGCGCGAACCGACGGCGTTGATCGAAAAGAACGCATCGATCCTGCGTTCGCGCGCGGCGGGTACGATCTCTTCGGAGTTCAGCCCGACGATCTCGACCTCCTCCGGCTTGACCTCGTATTGCGCCAGCACGCGCTTGAGCAGCGCGATATTGCCTGCCGGATTACGCACCACGCCGATCCTGCGCCCGCGCAGATCGGCGATACGCCCGATTGCGGTTTCCTTGTTGGTGATCAGGAAGGGGAAGGTGCGGCGGGTGATCAGGGCGGTGTCGGCATTCTCCGGCAGCGCGATATCGGGACGGATGATGGCGAGATCGGCCTGGCCGCTGTCGACGCGCTTGGCGCTCTCCTCGGAGCCCTCCGTGAGGATCAGGCGAAGCCGGATCGAGGATTTTTCGCGGCTGAGCCCCTGTACGAAGCCTGCGGCCATGCGCGCATCCTCCGATCCGAGCGGGCCGACGGCGAGTCTGAGCGTCCGGGGTTGGTTCAGGACGTAGAAGACCGACGCGGCGATACCGAAGATCGCCAGCAGGCCCGCCAGAGCCATGAAACCGCGCCGCCCCATGCCGGACCAATCCTGACCGCTTTGCCGTCGCCCCCGCGACGCGCTTGGCTTCGCTCGTGATCATGTCGCAAGTGGGGCGCGCCGCAAGAGGGCATGGCGCACGGGGACATGGAGGTTGCCGGGCCCGCGGCAGATGTCCTATTGCCGGGGAATGTCGCAAAGCTCCGATGCCTTCACCGTCAAGATTTGCGGTCTCTCCACGCGTGAGACGATGGCGGCGGCGCTCGCCGCCGGTGCCGACATGGTCGGGCTGGTCTTCCACCCGAAGAGTCCGCGCTTCATCGATATGGCTCGCGCGATGGCGCTCGCCGAGATGGCGCGCGGCCGCGCCGAGATCGTGGCCCTGATCGTGGATTTCGATGTGGCGCGGGCAAGGGAACTCGTGGACGCGCTCAGGCCGGACTGGCTTCAGCTGCATGGCCGCGAGACGCCGGAGCAGGCGCTGGCGCTCAAGGCCGCGACCGGTCTTCGCGTGATGAAGGCGCTGGGTGTCGCTGCTCCGTCCGATCTTGCCGCCATGTCCTCTTATGTCGCGGTGACGGACCGCATCCTGCTCGATGCCAAGCCGCCGAAGGATGCGGCCTATCCCGGTGGCCACGGCCGGCCCTTCGACTGGACGATCCTGTCTGGCCTCGACCCGGCTTTGCGCTTCATGCTATCGGGCGGCCTCGATCCGGCGAATGTTGCCGATGCCATCCGCATTGCCCGGCCTGCCGGGGTAGATGTGTCGTCCGGCGTCGAAAGCGCGCCCGGCGTCAAGGATATCCGCCGGATCAGGGATTTCATCGCCGCCGCACGTCAGGCGGCGCAGGATTTGAAGAAGGCAGGCCCGACATGAACGCGCCCCGCAATCCGAATACTTATCGTTCCGGGCCCGACGAGAACGGCCGGTTCGGCATGTTCGGTGGTCGTTTCGTTGCCGAAACGTTGATGCCCCTGATCCTGGAACTGGAACAGGCCTATGATGCCGCCAAGGCCGATCCGGCCTATCACGCCGAGATGGCTGGTGGCCTCAAGCACTATGTCGGCCGGCCGTCGCCGCTCTATCTGGCCGAGCGCCTGACGGATCATTTCGGGGGCGCAAAGATCTATCTCAAGCGTGAAGAGCTGAATCACACCGGCTCGCATAAGGTCAATAATGTACTCGGCCAGATCCTGCTGGCGCGGCGCATGGGCAAGAAGCGCATCATCGCCGAGACCGGCGCCGGTCAGCACGGCGTCGCCACCGCAACGCTTTGCGCGCGCTACGGCCTCGAATGCATCGTCTATATGGGCGCGGTCGACGTCGCCCGTCAGGCGCCGAACGTCTTTCGCATGCAGATGCTGGGCGCCACCGTGGTGCCGGTCGAATCCGGAACCAAGACGCTCAAGGACGCGATGAACGAGGCCCTGCGCGACTGGGTGACCAATGTCGCGACGACCTTCTACTGCATCGGCACGGTGGCCGGCCCGCATCCCTATCCCGCCATGGTCCGCGACTTCCAGTCGATCATCGGCAGGGAAACGCGCGAGCAGATGCAGGAGCTCGAGGGGCGCCTGCCGGATTCGCTGATCGCCTGCATCGGCGGCGGCTCGAACGCCATGGGGCTGTTCCACCCCTTCCTCGACGATCCCACGGTCGAAATCTATGGCGTCGAGGCGGCCGGGCACGGCATCCCGAGCGGCCTGCATGCCGCCTCGCTGACGGGCGGGCGTCCCGGCGTGCTGCATGGCAACCGCACCTATCTGCTGATGGATGATGACGGGCAGATCAAGGATGCGCACTCGATCTCGGCCGGTCTCGACTATCCCGGCATCGGCCCTGAGCATTCCTGGCTCAACGATGTCGGCCGGGTCAAATATCTGTCCGCCACTGACGAGGAGGCGCTGGAGGCCTTCCAGCTCATCTCCAAGCTCGAAGGCATCATTCCTGCCTTGGAATCGGCACATGCGCTTGCTCGTGTAGCCGAGCTTGCGCCGCAAAAGCCGAAGGACCACCTGATGGTGGTCAATCTTTCCGGTCGTGGCGACAAGGATATTCCGCAAGTGGCGGAGATTCTGGCGGGACGGTGATGCCGGCCCCGTCCGATAGCCTGAGGATAAAACGATGAAGAAGACGATTCTGCTCGCCGCCATGCTGGTTCTGTCTGGCCCCGTCATGGCCCAGACCGCGAACACGGTGGCTCCCGCCGAGGGAATCGTCATCCGGACCGAGGGCGAGGTCAGGGTCAGGCCCGATATCGCGATCCTGCAGGCCGGCATTGTCAGCGAGGGCAAGACGGCCGCCGAGGCTCTCGCCCAGAACACGCCGGCGCTGGCCAGGCTGGTCGAAGCCGTCAAGGCGGCGGGCATCGCCCCAGCCGATCTGATGACCTCGCAGGTCTCGCTGATGCCGCGCATGACGCAGCCTTCCATGTCTCCCGGTCCGAAGCCGCCGCGCGCCGCCACGATCGACGGCTACGAGGCCCGCACCGGCTTGACCGTCACCGTGCGCGATCTCGCCAAGGCCGGTCCGCTGATCGACGCGCTGGCAAAGGCCGGCGCGAACGAGATGTCCGGCATAAGCTTCGGGCTGGCGGACGAGAGCAGGGCCAAGGATGCCGCGCGCCTGAAGGCGGCGGAGGCGGCGCGTGCGCGGGCCGAACTCCACGCCACGGCACTCGGCGTCAAGGTCGGCGAGCTGGTCTCGATCGTCGAGGCTGAAGCCGAAATCCCAGGCCGCGCCGCGGGCGATGTTCGTGCCTTCCGCATGGCGGCTGGTGCTGCACCGATTTCGGTCGAACCCGGCGAGATCACGATGACGAGTTCGCTGCGTACGGTTTGGCGCATCGCGCCCTGAGCCCTCGCCAGCCCGCCCCCTTCATGCTAACCGCACGCTCATGACAGAGACCGGCCAGACCCGCATCCAGTCCCGCTTCGCCGCTTGCGCTGCCCAAGGTCGGGCAGCGCTGGTGACCTTCGTCACCGCTGGCGACCCGGATTTCGAGACCGCAAGCGCGATCCTCAATGCCCTGCCTGAGGCAGGCGCGGATGTGATCGAGCTCGGCGTGCCCTTCACCGATCCGATGGCCGACGGCGTCCCGATCCAGCTCGCGGGCCAGCGGGCCTTGAAGGCGGGGCAGACGCTGAAGAAGACGCTGGCCATGGTCGAGTCCTTCCGCAAGGCCGGCCATGACACGCCGATCGTGCTGATGGGATACTACAATCCGATCTGGGCCTATGGCGTCGAGCGCTTCCTGCAGGATGCGCGTCGGATCGGCGTCGACGGGCTCATCGTTGTCGACCTGCCGCCGGAAGAGGATGTGGAGCTCTGCCTGCCGGCTCTTGAGGCCGGTATCAGCTTCATCCGTCTGGCCACGCCGACGACCGACGACAAGCGCCTGCCGAAGGTGCTCAGCAACACCTCTGGCTTCGTCTATTATGTCTCGATGACGGGCGTAACCGGTGGCGCGATCGTGAGCTACGACGCGGTCGGCGATGCGGTGGCCCGGATCAAGCGCCACACCGATCTGCCGGTCGCTGTCGGCTTTGGCGTGAAAACGGCGGCCGATGCCGCAGCCATCGCGAAGGGCGCCGACGGGGTCGTCGTCGGCTCCGCGCTCGTCGAGCGGGTTCGCCTCTCGCTGGATGCGGACGGCAAGGCCACGGACAAGACGGTTTCGGCGGTCACCTCGCTGGTTGCGGAACTGGCTGCCGGCATCCGCACGGTCTCCAAGGCGGCCTGACCCGGCCGCTCCAGTCACACGTTTCAAGGATGATCCGATGAACTGGATTTCCGAAGTCGTTCGCCCGCGCATCAAGACCCTGTTCAAGCGCGAGAGCCCCGAGAACCTCTGGATCAAGTGCCCTGATTCCGGGCAGATGGTCTTCCACAAGGACGTCGAGGCCAATGGCTTCGTCATTCCGGGCTCCGACCATCATATGCGCGTCACCGCGCAGGATCGGCTGCGCCTGACTTTCGACGAGGGCAAATGGGTCGATGTCCCGCTGCCGGAGGTCGCGGTCGATCCGCTGAAGTTCCGTGACGAGAAGCGCTATGTCGACCGCCTCAAGGACGCGCGCGCCAAGACCGGCGCGGCCGATGCGTTCAAGGTCGGCTTCGGCCGCGTCCAGGGCCTGCCCCTGACGATTGCCGTGCAGGACTTCCACTTCATGGGCGGCTCGCTCGGCATGGCGGCGGGCGAAGCCTTCATCAAGGGCGCCGAGACTGCGCTCGAGAAGAAGACACCCTATGTCGTGTTCGCCGCCTCCGGCGGTGCGCGCATGCAGGAGGGCATCCTCTCGCTGATGCAGCTTCCGCGGACGACGGTCGCGATCAGGCGTCTGCGCGCGGCTGGGCTGCCCTATTTCGTGGTTCTGACCAACCCGACCACCGGCGGCGTCACGGCTTCCTACGCGATGCTGGGCGACGTCCACATCGCCGAGCCGGGCGCCCTGATCGGTTTCGCGGGCCCGCGCGTCATCGAGCAGACCATCCGCGAGAAGCTGCCCGAGGGCTTCCAGCGCGCCGAATATCTCAAGGATCACGGCATGGTCGACATGGTTGTCCATCGCCATGAGATTCCGGCGACGCTGGCGCGGCTGGGCCGCCTGCTGACCAAGCAGTCCGAGCCGGCAGCTGATGCCAAGCAACCGGTCGGGCCGGTCCCCGAAGCGGCCTGACACGGATAACGGACGGCCGGAGGCCGAGCGCATCATGGGGTCTTCCGACACGCTGCTGGCGCGCTTCCTGGCGCTGCATCCCAAGCTGATCGATCTCTCGCTCGGCCGCATCCTGACCTTGCTGGAGCGGCTCGGCGACCCGCACAAGCGCCTGCCGCCGGTGATCCATGTCGCCGGCACCAATGGCAAGGGTTCGACCATCGCCTTCATGCGGGCGATTCTCGAGGCGGCGGGTCTCAGCGTCCATGTCTACACTTCGCCGCATCTGGTGCGCTTTCATGAGCGCATCCGGCTCGGTCAGCCGGGCGGCGGTCGTTTCGTCGACGAGGCCGTGCTGGTCGAGGCACTGGAGCGCTGCGAACGGGCCAATGCCGGCGACCAGATCACCTTCTTCGAGATCACCACTTCGGCCGCCATGCTTCTCTTCTCCGAGCACAAGGCCGACGTTCTGCTGCTCGAGGTCGGTCTCGGCGGTCGCTTCGACACCACGAATGTCGTCGCCCATCCCGCCTGCACGGTGGTGACGCCGGTCTCGATGGACCATGCCGAGTATCTCGGCGATACCGTCACCAAGATCGCGGGCGAGAAGGCCGGCATCTTCAAGCGCGGCGCCCCGGCCGTGATTGCGCCACAGGAACCGGAGCCGACGGCCGTGCTCGAAGCCGCGGCCGAACGCGTGGGCGCCTCGAAAATTCTGATCGGCGCGCAGGACTTCAACATTCACGAGGCGGGTGGACGGCTGGTCTACGAGGATGGCGACGGCCTGCTCGATCTGCCGTTGCCGCGCCTCACCGGGCGTCATCAGCACGTCAATGCCGGTACGGCCATAGCGGCCTTGCGCGCAGCCGGATATGGCGGCCTGCCGGCCCGCGCCTTCGAGCAGGGCATGCTCAATGCCGAATGGCCGGCACGGCTGCAAAGGCTGGCGCGCGGCCAACTCGCCGAACTCGTGCCTGCTGGCGCCGAGCTATGGCTCGATGGCGGCCACAATCCCGATGGCGGCCGCGTTCTTGCGCAGGCGATGGCCGACCTGGAGGAGAAGAACCCGGCTCCGCTCGTCATGATCGCGGGATTGCTCTCGACCAAGGACGCAACGGCGACGCTCGGGCATTTCAAGGGGCTCGCGCATGCGCTCTTTGCCGTGCCGATCCACAACCAGCTTGCTGCTCGCCCGGCCGAGGAGGTTGCGGCTCTCGCGCGGGTCGCCGGGTTGAATGCCGAGGTCGCGGGCTCGGTCGAGCAGGCGTTGCGCGAGATTGCAGTGCGGACCTGGCGGGGGCCGCCGCGCATCCTGATCTGCGGCTCGCTCTATCTGGCCGGCGAAGTGCTTTCGGCCAACGGTACGCCACCGGTGTAGTACCGGCACGGATGGGGAGAGTGCGATGCAGGCCCGGCAATTCGGAGCAAATGGCCCGTCGCTCCCCGTCATCGGCCAGGGCACCTGGAACATCGAACTCGCCGATCAGGCCGGCGCGGTGGCGGCATTGCGTCGCGGGCTCGACCTTGGCCTGCGCCATCTCGACACGGCAGAGATGTATGGCTCTGGCCGCTCGGAGGAGATTGTCGGAGAAGCCATCGCCGGGCGACGAGACGAGGTCTTCCTCGTTTCCAAGGTGCTGCCGTACAACGCCTCTCGTGCGGGGACGCGCAGGGCCTGCGAGGAATCGCTGAGGCGGCTGCGCACCGACAGGCTCGACTGCTTCCTGCTGCATTGGCGCGGCTCGTACGCGCTGGAGGAGACTTTCGCAGCCTTCGAGGACCTGAAGCGCCAGGGCAAGCTTCTGTCCTGGGGCGTCAGCAATTTCGACGTCGATGATCTCGACGAGGCGCTGGCGATTGCCGGCGAGGGCATCATCGCCTGCAACCAGGTCCTTTATCATCTCGGCGAACGTGCCATCGAGCATATGGTCATCCCGTGGTGCGAGCGCCACGGCGTTGCGGTGACCGCCTACAGCCCATTTGGTCAGGATGATTTTCCCTTAGCCGCAAGTGCCGGCGGCCGCGTGCTCACCGATGTTGCGATCACGCATGGAGCAACACCGCGTCAGGTCGCGCTTGCCTTCCTGACCCGCCAATCCCCGGTCTTCGCGATCCCGAAGGCCGCCAGGGCCCAACATGTCGAGGACAATGCCGGTGCGCTGAGGCTGCACCTGAGCGGCAGCGAGATCGCGCGGATCGACGCTGCTTTTCCACGTGGACCCAAGCCCCGTTCCCTGCCGATGTTGTAGTGGCGCCTGCAGGTCAAGCCGGCCGCGCGGAAACCAAGTTGCGGCTTTCTGCTTTACAACTGGGGGCTGAAGGGCGTTTCCTAGAGTAAAGGCGGCGGAGCATCGCATCCGACAACGCCGAATTCTTGCAACGGTTGCGTCTTCAGGAGTGGTGTGATGCGTCGCGTCCTCGGCGTCCTCGCCGTATTGTTTCTTTCGCTTGCCGGCTTGGCTTCGGCCCAGGCCGGCGTTCAGGTCCGCGTCGACCTTGCTGCCCAGCGCATGCAGGTGACGACCACTGACGGAGAGATCTACAATTGGGCGATCTCATCCGGCCGCAAGGGGTTCCGCTCGCCCAACGGCGTCTATAGCCCGACGCGGCTGGAGCGGAGCTGGTACTCCCGTAAATATGGCGGAGCGATGCCCTATTCCGTGTTCTTCCGTGGTGGCTATGCCATCCACGGCACGACAGCGGTGGGCGCACTCGGCCGGCCGGCATCGCATGGCTGCATCCGGCTGCATCCCGCCCATGCCGCCAAGCTGTTTGCGCTGGTCAAGAAGCACGGTGCCGGCCAGACGCGCATTGCGCTGAATGGAGCCAGCTCGGACGGGCTGTCGCAATTTGCCAGGGCAGGCGGTGCCAAGAGCAAGCTCGCGAAGGCGCCTCAAAAGAGCAAGGTCGCCCTCGCGCAGTCGAAATCCAAGCAGCGTGCGGCCGCGATCGCGCATCAGCGTGGCGCGCCGAACTGGGACGCGGCGCGTGATCAGCTCTTCATGCGGCCGACCCTGCCGCCCAACGCCTATGGCTACCAGCCCTACCGGGCCGGGCCGACCTGGAGATAAGGGGTCAGATCGCCTCCACGGCGATCCGCATCCAGCCGCTGAGCGTCTCGCCCGGCTGAAGCCGGGTGAGCGGAGAGGCCGCGCGCGCTGCAGCCTCGCTCGGCGAACCGATGGCGTGGCTTTGCGGCTCGACGCAGAGGAAGTCGGCACCAGGAGGCGCCCATACGACCGGGCAGCGAAGCGTTTCGCTTGCCGTGACGGTGATGGCGACGCCGCGCGACGGTGTTTCCATGCGCGCAGTGCCATCCCAACTGAGGAAGCTCCAGGCCGTTTCTGCCTGAGTTGCGAAGAGCGGGTTGGCGGCATAGGGGCCGCCATCTGCGAGCGGTTGCGAGCCGGTCGCGCGGAAGCCGTTGCCGAGGATCAATGCGCCGTCGGAGCGCATCCTGAGGCGCGTATCCGCCGCCGCGGGAAACCAGGGATGCAGCCCGAAACCAAAGGGTAGGGCCACATCCGCCTCGGTTATGATCGCAAGGGCGATGGTCATACCGGAATCGTCGAGGCTGATCTCCTGCCGCGCGCGGTAGCGGTAGGGATCTTCACCGGCGCTGCGCCGATGTTCCAGGACGGTATGGCCGTGGTCATACCGCAGGACCTCCCAGTCCGACTGCCAGCCGAAGCCATGAATGCTGCCTGTTCCCGCAGGATCGTTGGCCGGCACCCGAAAGCGCTGCTCGCCATCGTCGATGACGCAATCGAAGGCGCGATTGGCAAAGGGCAGCATGGCCCAGCTGCCGAAGCGATTGGGGGCCGCGATCGAGGGAACCGCCCCCGCCGGCGCCCGCAGAAGCGAACGCAACTGCCCGTCAGGCGCGCGCCATTCGAGCGCGGTCACCATCGCACCGACCTCGGGCGCGATCGCGGCGGAGAGAGGCCCGGACTGCAGGGTAAGCATCGTGATGTCCTTACTTGATCAGCGGGCGTAGCATCGCCTGCATCGAGCGCATGCGCGGCAGGAACTGCGCCACCATCTCCTCCGCCGAGGTTCGCTGCACCTGCCCGGAAATATTGAAGGCGGCAACGGTCTCGCCACGCGCATTGGCGAGGGGGAGTGCCATCGAGATCAGGCCAAGTTCCAGTTCCTGATCGACCACGCTGTAACCCTGTTCGCGTGCCGCCGCCAAGGCGGCCATGATCCGTTCCGGCTCCGTTACGGTATGAGGCGTCAGCGCTCGCGGCCGGCCGGCCAGAATCCGTTCGCGGGCCTCGTCCGGTGGCAGCGCTGCGAGAAGGACGCGCCCCATCGAGGTGCAGAAGGCGGGCAGGCGCGAGCCGACGGAAAGGCCGACGGACATGATCCGCCTCTGCGCCGAACGCGCGATATAGACGATCTCGTGCCCGTCGAGCAGCGAGGCCGAGGAGGATTCATGGGTTTCCTCGGACAACCGCTCCAGGAAGGGCTGGACGAGCTGGGGCAGGGCGCTGGAGGCCAGCCAGGCATGGCCGAGCCTGAGCACGCGCGGCGTCAGCCGGAAGAACTTGCCGTCGAATTCAGCGTAGCCGATCCTTGTGAGCGTCAGAAGGCAGCGCCGGGCCGCCGCGCGAGACAATTCGGTGGCGCGCGCCACGTCTGCAATCGTGAGCTTCTCATGCGCCGCGTCGAAGCATTCGATCACGGCCAGCCCCTTTTCCAGGGCGGCCATATGGTCGCGATCCGACGTTGCAGTGTCCAATCTTGACCCCTGTTGACGCAATGGGTATTGTTCGAAAATCAAAACTATGTGCGATTAACGCACAAAACGAGGGGATGTCAAGGTGGCTGAGTTCGTCTCCCTCGCCGAGGGAATCGAGACGGTGGTGCGTGACGGCTGCTCCGTCGCGATGGAAGGCTTCACTCACCTCATCCCGCATGCTGCCGGGCATGAGGCGATCCGTCAGGGCCGCAAGCGGCTGACGCTGATCCGCATGACGCCGGACCTGATCTATGATCAGATGATCGGGGTGGGCTGCGCCGAGAAGCTGGTCTTCTCCTGGGGCGGCAACCCTGGCGTAGGCTCGCTGCATCGCCTGCGCGATGCAGTCGAGAATGGCTGGCCGCATAAGCTCGAGCTTGAAGAGCACAGCCACGCCGCCATGGCCAATGCCTACGAGGCGGGCGCCGCCAACCTGCCCTTCGCGGTGTTTCGCGGCTACAAGGGCGTCGATCTGCCCAAGGTCAATCCCCGGATCAAATCCGTCACCTGCCCCTATACCGGGGAAGTCCTGGCGACAGTTCCCGCCATCCGGCCCGACGCCGCCGTCATTCATGCACAGAAGGCGGATCGCGAAGGCAATGTCCTGCTCGAAGGCATTGTTGGCGTGCAGAAAGAGGCCGTACTGGCGGCCAGGCGTTCGCTGGTTACCGTCGAGGAGATCGTCGAGGACTTTGGTCCACGCAATGCCAATGCCGTCATCCTGCCGTCCTGGGCGGTGACCGCCATCGCCAGGGTGCCGGGCGGAGCCTACCCATCCTACGCCCACGGTTATTACAAGCGCGCCAACGACTTCTACATTGCCTGGGACAAGATCGCCCGGGAGCGCGACACATTCATGGCCTGGATGAAGGCAAATGTCCTGGAGCAGGGGCCGGAGGTGTTTGCGCACCATGCCGGCCTTGCTCGGCAGGCAGCGTGAGGATCAGCGCCATGAGCGATACTCCCATGAGCCATACTCCCATGAGCCACACGCCCACCGAGATGATGAGCATTGCGGCTGCCCGCCTGCTGACCAATGACGATGTCTGCTTCGTCGGTATCGGCGCACCCTCGGCCGCCTGCAACCTGGCGCGCCTGACCCATGCCCCGAAGATCACGCTGATCTACGAATCCGGTACGCTCTCGACCCGTCCCTCGGTGCTGCCGCTCTCGATCGGCGACGGCGAACTCTGTGATACCGCGCTGACCACGGTCGGCGTGCCCGAGATGTTTCGCTACTGGCTGCAGGGCGGCCGGATCACCATTGGTTTCCTGGGCGGTGCGCAGATCGATCGCTACGCCAATCTGAACACCACGGTCGTCGGGGACTATGCCGCGCCGAAGGTGAGGCTTCCCGGCGGCGGCGGCGCGCCGGAAATCGCCAGCAATTGCGGCGAGATCTTCATCACGATGGCGATGGGCTCGCGCGCCTTCGTCGAAACGCTGCCCTTCATCACGTCCTTCGGCCACGGCAAGGGCAGGGGCGATCGGGAACGGCTCGGCCTCAAGACCAAGGGGCCGACCAAGGTGATCACAGATCTTTGCGTCATGGAACCCGATGCCGAGACCGCCGAGCTGACTGTGACTGCGCTGCATCCTGGCGTGACGCGGGATCAGGTTCAGGCCGGTTGCGGCTGGACCTTGCGTTTCGCTGGCGAACTCGTCGAAACTCCGGCGCCGACCGTGCAGGAGATCGAGATCCTGCGCGATCTGCACGCCCGGACCAAGCGAGCGCATGGAGTAGCGGCATGAGCCTGATCTATCCACGCGATGGCCTGAAGGCCCATCCGCTCAACGCGTCGCCGGCCTATACGAGCACGCTGAAGCGCGCCCCTTCGCAGCCGTTGATCCTGCTGCCGCATACGCTGTCGGAGATCAGCGGTCCGGCGTTCGGTCATAGCGCCGTGCAAGCCGGCGATTCGGATCTCACCCTGCAGCATGAGGGCGAGCCGCTCGGCGAGCGGATCATCGTGACGGGCCGGGTGCTCGACGAGGATGGCAGGCCGGTGCCGCATACCCTGGTCGAGATCTGGCAAGCTAACGCGGCAGGGCGCTACGTCCATCTGCGCGATCAGCATCCCGCGCCGCTCGACCCGAATTTCACGGGAGCTGGCCGCGCCATGACCGATGCGGAAGGGCGCTATCGCTTCGTCACGATCAAGCCCGGCGCCTATCCCTGGCGCAACCATCACAATGCCTGGCGCCCGGCCCATATCCATTTCTCGTTGTTCGGGCCGAGCTTCCTCTCGCGCGTGATCACCCAGATGTATTTCCCGGGCGATCCGCTCTTCGCCTACGACCCGATCTTCCAGTCGATCCCGGACGCGAAGGCACGGGAGCGCCTGATCTCGCGCTTCGACATCGACACGACCGAACCGGAATGGGCGCTCGGATACCAGTTCGACATTGTCCTGCGCGGTCGCGACGCGACGCCGCTCGAGGAGCCGCATGATGACTGAGCGCAAAGCCCCCTTGGGCCTCACCCCCTCGCAGACGGTCGGCCCCTTCTACGCCTATGCGCTGACGCCCCGCGCCTATGGCGGTTCGGAGCTGGCCAATGAGCGGATTGCAACCGAAGGCGTCGCGGGCGAACGCGTCACCATTCGCGGCCATGTCCTCGATGGCGATGGCGAGCCGGTCCCGGACGCCATGATCGAGGTCTGGCAGGCCGACGCGGATGGACGCCACAATGCCGGGAGCAATGCCGGCTTCACAGGCTTCGGCCGGGCGGAAACCTCGCCGGAGGGCTTTTTCCACTTCGAGACGGTGCGGCCGGGCGCCGTGGAGGGGCTAAACGGTACGAGGCAGGCGCCCCATCTCGCTGTCTCGGTCTTCGCGCGCGGGCTCCTGCTCCGGCTGGTGACCCGCGTCTATTTCTCGGACGACCCTGCCAATGCGTCCGATCCCGTGCTCGCGCTGGTCCCGCATGAGCGGCGTGAAACGCTGATCGCGCAACGTGGCCCGGACGGCGTCTTCCATTTCGACATCCGGCTGCAGGGCGAAGGCGAGACGGTGTTCTTCGACGTCTGAGCCCGTGCGGCATGTGCGGGCTTGACCCCGGCTTGCGGGCCAAGGAGATAGTCGGGTCAGCGCTCTGCTTCGCCCGCGCCTGATGCGGCAAGGCAGGGCCATGACCGACGCCGTGCCGGAGCCCGCCATGCCGAAACCCTTGATCGCGCTCGACTGGGGCACCACCCGTGCCCGCGCCTTCCTCATCGGCGCGGACGGCCACGTGATGGACCGGCGGGTTGCGGATCAGGGCATCCAATCCGTGTCGGCGGGAGGTTTCCCGGCCGCTTTCGAGGGGATCGCCGGTGATTTCCGCCGCAGGCGGCCGGATGCCGCGATCGTGCTCGCCGGCATGGTCGGCAGCCGCAATGGCTGGGTCGAGGCGCCTTACGTCGCGTGCCCGGCCTCAATCGAAGCGCTGGCAGATGCCGGCATCGCGGTGACGCTGGAGGACGGAACACGCGCAACCGTGCTGCCCGGCCTGTCCTGGGACGATGGTTCCTTCGATGTCATGCGTGGCGAGGAAACTCTGATCGTCGGACTCGGTCTCGACGAGGGCATTGCCTGCTTGCCCGGCACCCATTCGAAATGGGCTGAAGTGCGGGCCGGCCGGATCGCGCGCTTTGCCAGCTTCATGACCGGCGAGATCTACGGCCTGCTGCGTCAGCATTCGATTCTGGCGCGCCTCGCCGAAGAGCCCTCTGGAGACGACGCAAGCACCGGCGCCGCACGCGGTTTTGCTGCAGCAGCGCGGCCTGCCGGGCTGCTCAACGCAGCCTTTGCGGCGCGTACCGAGGTGCTGGCGGGGCGAATGGGCGGCGGCGCGGTCGGGCCCTATCTCTCGGCGCTTCTGGTCGGCCAGGAGATTGCCGGCGTGCAGGCGTTGTTCGGACGCCCTGCCACGGTCCATCTCGTGGCCGATGGAGCGCTGGCTGCGAGCTATGGAGCGGCGTTCGAGACGGCGGGCCTGCCCTTCCGAATCACGACACCGGAAGACGCCTTTGTCGCGGGTGTGAAGCGTCTGGCTGCGAGGCTGGTGGCGTGATCACCGTCTTCGGATCGCTGAATGTCGATCTGGTCACGCCCGTCGAGCGCCTGCCGGGAGCCGGCGAGACGGTGATCGGACCGGGCTATGCGCTGCATCCCGGCGGCAAGGGGGCGAACCAGGCGCTTGCCGCCCGCCGGGCGGGCGCCGAGGTCGTGCTCGCCGGCGCTGTCGGGCGTGACGCCTTTGCCGAGATCGCCCTGTCCCTGCTGGCCGTCGACGGAGTCGACCTCGCGCTTGTCGAGCGGGTCGAGGCGCCGACGGGTGCCGCCTTCATCGCGGTCGATGCAGCCGGCTCCAATCAAATTGTGGTGGCGGCCGGCGCGAATGCCCAGGCCCGGGCCGCTGGCTTGCGCGACCTGCCGCTTGGCCAGCGTAACATCCTGTTGCTGCAGCGCGAGGTTCCGGAGACGGAGTGCATCGCGGCGGCCCGGCTGGCGAGGCAGGCGGGCGGGCGCGTCATCCTGAACCTGGCGCCGGCCGGCACGCCTGCTCCCGAATTGCTCGATTGCCTGGACATGCTGATCGTCAACGAGCACGAGGCGCTGGTGCTTGCCAGCGCTTGGGGTTGGGCCGAGCGGGAGCCTGACGCCTTTGCGCAGCGCGTCGATGCCGAGCGCGGCATTGCCTGTGTCGTCACGCTCGGTGGCGAGGGCGTCGTCGGCTGGCATGGCGGCGTTCGCCGCCGCCTCGAAGCGCCGAAGGTCGAGGTTGTCGACACGGTCGCGGCCGGAGACAGCTTCGTCGGGGCCTTCGCGGCGGCGCTCGATGCCGGCTATGGTTTTTCAGGCGCGCTTCAGCGCGGGCTCGCAGCCGGCTCGCTCGCCTGCACGGTGTCCGGTGCGCAACCAAGCGTGCCACGCCGGCCGGAGATCGAGGCACTGGCCGGTGCCGGCTTCCTCTGAGATGCCCTCGATGTGGATGACGATACGTTAAGCCTGTTTGGATTCATCGGGTCGGAGCTTGGCCGAACCCGCCAATCCGCCCCTTCCCATTCATTCTTCGGCAGTGTCCCAGGTGCAGCATCCCGGGAACGTGGCGGAGACTGAAAGCAGATGGCGCAACGGCCCATCATCTGGGCACTCGGAATAGCCTTTACCGTCGGTTATGGCGCGATGTCATACGGCACGCGTCTGGCAGGCTATGTCGAGGATGATGACACGCCCCGCGCGGCGGCTGTCGCCACCGGTGCGCGACCGCCCGCGTCACCGCCTCCAGTCGCCCGATCGATCGAACCTCCGATGGTCACCGTGGCGGCCGATTCTCGCGGTCACTACATGGTCCATCCGACCATCGACAATTACCGCGTCAGGATGCTGGTCGATACCGGTGCGAGTTTCATCGCGTTGACGGAGAGCGATGCCCTGGGGCTCGGCATCCGCCCTGCAGCTTCCGACTACAAGATCACGCTGCGCACAGCCAACGGCGTCGTACGGGGCGCCCGGGTGAACCTGCGCGAGGTCAGGCTCGGTGCTATCATCGTGCGCAATGTCGAGGCCATGGTGCTGCCCGCAGGCGCCCTCTCCGTCAGTCTGCTTGGAACCTCTTTCCTGAGCAAGCTCAAGGGCTACGAGGTCCAGACCGGTCGCATGATCCTGCGCGGTTAGGCGGTCTCCGGCGTTTCCTAATCGGCCGCGATCCGCTATGCCAAGTGTCCGTCAAGACGGCGTCGCTGCCGTGTCACGGTCAGGCTGCATTCATGTGGCTTGATGCTTCGTTCGCCCTGCATGTTCCCTTGCAATGGATGCCTTGATGTTCCCGAAGCCACTGCCTGAGCTGTTCCCGAATACCTTCGAGTATGAATCCCTACCGATGGTGAAGCCGACGGGGTTCCGCGAATATGACGCGCGCTGGTTCTTCGGCAAGGAACTGAACCTGATGGGCGTGCAGGCCGTCGGCATGGGCCTCGGCACGCTGATCAAGCGCATGGGCATCAAGCCCGAGATCGTCACCGGCCATGATTTCCGGGGCTACTCGTCGTCGATCAAGATGGCGCTGGTCACCGGCCTGATGGCGGCGGGCTGCAAGGTCCATGATATCGGCCTCGCCATGTCGCCGATGGCGTATTTCGCCCAGTTCGCGCTCGACGTTCCCTGCGTCGCGATGGTCACGGCCTCGCATAACGACAATGGCTGGACCGGCGTGAAGATGGGCGCGCAGCGCCCTGTCACCTTCGGCCCCGACGAAATGGGCCAACTCCGCGACATCGTGCTCGCGGCCGATTTCGAGCTGTCGGGCGGCGGCTCCTATGTCTTCGTTCCCGATTTCCCGGCTCTCTACATCAAGGACCTGACCAACCGGCCGAAGATCACGCGCAAGCTCAAGGTCATCGCGGCTTGCGGCAACGGCACGGCTGGCGCCTTCGCCCCGCAGATCCTGGAGGCGATCGGCTGCGAGGTCATCCCGATGGATGCCGAGCTCGACCACTCCTTCCCGCGTTACAATCCCAACCCCGAAGACATGAAGATGCTGCATGCCATGGCAGATGCCGTGAAGCAGCATGGCGCTGATGTTGCGCTCGGCTTCGACGGCGACGGCGACCGCTGTGGCGTGGTCGACAATCACGGCGAGGAGATCTTCGCCGACAAGATCGGCGTGATGCTGGCGCGCGACCTCGGCAGGCTGCATCCGGGAGCGCAGTTCGTCGTCGACGTGAAATCGACCGGTCTCTTCATCACCGACCCCGAGTTGCAGAAGCTCGGGGTGAAGACCGATTACTGGAAGACCGGCCATTCCTACATCAAGCGCCGCGTCCGCGATCTAAATGCGCTGGCGGGGTTCGAGAAGTCGGGCCATTTCTTCTTCAACGCGCCGGTCGGGCGCGGCTATGACGATGGTGTGGTCACGGCGCTGGCGGTCATCGACATGCTCGACCGCAATCCGGACAAGTCGATGGCGGAACTCTATGCCGCGGTTCCCAAGACCTGGGGCACGCCGACCATGGCCGCCAAATGCGCCGACGAGATCAAGTACGAGGTCAGCGATCGCGTGACGAAGCGGATCGAGGCCATGCAGACCAAGGGCGAAACCATCGCCGGCCAGAAGATCCGCGACGTGATCACCGTCAACGGCGTTCGCGTCGTCAACGAGGATGGCACCTGGGGGCTGGTCCGCGCTTCCTCAAACAAGCCGGAGCTTGTCGTCGTCTGCGAAAGCCCGGTCTCGGAAGCGCGGATGCGCGAGATGTTTGCAGCCATCGACGGCGTGCTGCGCGAAAACCCGGAGGTCGGCGCCTACAACCAGACGATCTGAGATCGTCAGGCCGGTTCGCTCTGCGCGAGCCGGCCCTGTCCGGTATGGATCATCGGTCCGGCTATCCGATCCAATGATCTAAACTTCTATATTTGCATGGGCTTTCCCGAAAGCTGCAACCCAATTTTTGGGCCCGTGCTTCAGGTCGGACACATCGCCAAGTTTGCGCGCTCCACCTGTTCGACCTTGGTGGTGCCGCCGATCTTGCCCAGGCGCGGGCGCATGTAGAGATCGGTGCTCTTGATATTGATCGTGCCCGTGATGGCTGAGCCGATCGTGGGAGTGTAGCGATAGGTGGTGCGGGCCAGAATCACCGAACTGTTTGGCACTCGCAGGTCTGTCGGCAGGGCGAATGCGGAGCCGCGCGACAGCGCGCTTCCGGTCGGGTTCGAGTCGCTCCAGCAGACTTTGGCGTTCCCAGAGCCGTCGACCACGATACTGGCGACCACCATGCTAGGGGGTACCTTGGTAAATGGCTCCATCACCATGGTGCTCGCGGCGAAGATGTTGGCGAGTTCGGTATTGCTGATCGTGGCCGCTTGCGAGGTGAGATCGGCCAAGGTCCGGTTGAGCTGAGTGACCTTGCGATCGATCATCACGCCTTGAGCCACCTGGACCACACCAAAATAGATGGTGAGCATCGGCACGAGGATCAGTGCAAACTCGACCGCAGCCACGCCCTCGCGCTCATGAAGCAAACGTTGAAGGCGGTGCTGAAACCGCGCCGCCGAACCATGGGAAGAGGGAAACTTCGCCATGATGTGCTCTTAACTTTTCAGGCCAAGAAATGGCTCGGTACGGAACGTCGTGGTGGCGATGAGTGCGCGTCGATCGGTGCCAAGGTTCACCAGCGCGCTATTCCAGCTGCTGACCAAGACGGGGTATTCAAGCACCGCTCGCACGACGAGGATCTGGCTGGGCTGTGGATCGGCGTAGCCAAAGCCGGACGTATCGAGCGCGCCCCCTTTGACCGGATTGCTTCCGGTCGTGCCAGTGCGAGCAGTTGCGAAAGACGTATAGGTCCGGACATCGATCGTTAGATTGTCGCAGTTCATCAGTCCCGGAGCGTTGTTGCAGAGGTCTCGCTTGAAGGCCTCCGTTTTTGCGGCGGCGCTGCCTGAATAGCGCGTGAGCGCTTCACCGGTCAGGAGTTGGCGTGACGTCTGGGACACAGCTTCCTCGAGAATCTGGCTTGTCCAGAACATCAACGCCGTTTCGAGAATGGCGAACATCAGCATGAGGAACGGGATGCCGATGAACCCGAATTCCACGGCCGTGACGCCGGCCTCGTCGCTCCGGAAGCGCTTGATGACGTGCCAGGGACGCTGTCTCTCGCGGCGGCTCCGGATGCTGTCTCGCACGGTCACGTGAATCGTCATGGCCTGATACATCCGATAGCGGCTTGACCACACGTCCTGAGCCAGCGCGATGCGACGGCTTGCCCCAAGCGGGAACGGCGGTGCCACCACCGATCCACTCGGAGGCTACACAGAAAGGATTTCCGATCTGTTAGGGGCCCATGCGGTGAAGCGCTGTCAGCGTTAGCTAGTCATTCACCCTGCTGCGCCAATCGCTCCGTCTTCGCCTATTTTTCGTTGCCGGTCGCCAGGGCGTTGCGGCGAGTGGTCTGGCCACCGACCTCGCCGAAATAGCGATTGGCGTCGCCGAGCTGCATCGAAGGCTGGCAGGTTGGTGTGCAGGAGTAGCTCTCGCGCTCCAGCCCGCGCTGGACTGTGAGAATGGAATCCGCGGCGGCGCTCACGCGCACGAGGGATTCGGCCAGAAGGGTGCCGCTTGCGTCGAGTGCGATCAGGTTGGTCACACCGAAGCTCTTGCCGGTCACCACCATGATTCCGTTCTTCTGGACGGTGACGTCGGCGATGCCGGGATTGCCAACGATAACGGTCTGCGCCCTTTCCGGCAGCCTTACGACCTTGGCATGATCAACGGTGACGACGACGGTCTCCGGTCTGTTCTGCTCGGCTGCAGCCTGAACCACCCGGGCCGGGGCCAGCAGGAACAGAGTCGACAGGGTCGCTGCCAATATCCAGCCGCGAAAGCGATGAGGGGCCGTGGAGGGCAGGACAGTCGACATGGCGTGCGGCCCAAGATTTCCAACATCGGGAGCAAAGCCGAAAATGATGAATCAATCCCTAAGGCCTTCAGAATGAGGCGATTAGACCGGTCTCTGCATCTAGAAGGCGCCGTGTTCAGTTTTGTATTTGACCTATCAATGCCAGAGTGTCGTTCGTAACCTAAGGAAATATGCTTCTGATGGAGCGTATAATATTAGAAAATAGAAACTTTGAGTAAAAATTCACTATTCTAATGGCTCATCTATGTTGTAAATTCGACGTTAACCATCGAGTAGATGTTTTTGAGATCGCACGAATTCTTCGGTTCGTTTAACTGATCGGCAATAAGCGAGAGGTAATGTCCTCCTTGTCGCTGACCGAAGCCGCTCAGAGCGAAGGCAGCAGTCAAACCGTGGTGTAAAAGGAGTTCTCCCATGAAGAATCTGTTCGCTCGCTTCGCCAAGGACGAGTCCGGCGCGACCGCTATCGAGTACGGCCTGATCGCCGCTCTTATTGCCGTTGTCGCCATCACCGCGATGACCTCGGTCGGCACCGGCCTGACCGCCAAGTTCAACGAGATCGCGACCGAGCTCAACAAGTAAGCGACTCGCGGGCAGCGTCGCCGCTGCATGCAAGAGCTCTGGAGCGCTCCGGTTTACCGGGGCGCTTTTGCCTTTGAGGTAAGGCTTTGGTGACGTCGCTCCAGTCATGATGCATGGAGCCCTCTCTGCTCCTGGGTAGCCTCATGACGCTCGTTCTTATCGCCATGCTCGTGGTCTTTCCTGCTGCGATGGCTTACGCCGCGGCAAGCGATCTCTTCACCATGACCATTTCGAACAGGCTCTGCCTCCTGGTCATCGCCCTGTTTGCGCTGTGCGCCGGGCTTCTCGGAATGCCGTGGGGGCAGATCGGCTGGCATGTGGCGGCGGGCGGTCTGATGCTCGTTGTCTGTTTCGGCCTATTCGCCGCTGGTTGGATCGGTGGTGGCGATGCCAAGCTGGCGGCTGCAACAGCGCTTTGGTTCGGCTTCGAACAGCTCATGCCCTATCTCATGCTCGCTGCGGTGCTCGGTGGCGTGTTGACGCTCCTGATCGTAAAGCTGCGCTCGGGCCCGTTGCCGGCTCTCGCCGAGAACTGGTCATGGGCGAAGCGCCTGCATGCGGCAAACCAGGGCGTACCCTACGGAATAGCGCTGGCCTTGTCGGCGTTGATTGTCCTCCCGGAGACGGCTGTCTGGCGTGCTGCCATCGGCGTTTGAAGCCAGAGCTGAGGGTGAGACCGGCGAAAAATATACGTCCGATTAACCATAAGTTGACGATTCCCGCGGCACGATCCCCGACCAGAGCCAGCTCGTGTTGGCTGGGGATCGGTTGCCATGAGTCCTGCCCGCATCATCATCCTTGCTGTCGCGCTGATTGCGGGACTGGGCGCAGCGCTGCTGATCCAGCGCCCCAAGACGCCCTCGACGCCGGTGACGCGCTACGAGCCTGCACCCACGATCCCGGTTCTGGTCGCTTCGGCGGATATCCCCGTCGGCAACACGCTCACATCCAGCGACATGAAGTGGATCGACTGGCCCCTCGCCAGCATTCCATCGGGCGTCGTACGCAAGGACGAAGCACCCGAGGCTGAGACCGAGCTCGCCGGTCAACTGGCGCGCTTTGCGGTGTCGGGCGGCGAGCCGATCCGGCGCGAAAAGCTCATCCGTACGGACGGCACGGGCTTCCTCTCCGCGGTGTTGCCAGCGGGAAAGCGGGCCATCGCCATCAGCACGGACAGCCGTGGTGCCAATACGGCAGGCGGTTTCATCCTCCCCAACGACCGGGTCGACGTCGTCCGTACCTACAAGGAGGATAACGGCCCCAACGCGAACGAGAATTTCGTGAGCGAAACCATCCTGGTCAATGTCCGCGTGCTGGCGATCGGCCAGAACATCCAGGAGCGCAACGGCGAGAAAGTTGTCATCGGCGAGACGGCTACGCTCGAACTCGAGCCGCGTCAGGTCGAGGTCGTGGCCCAGGCGCAGAAGACCGGCACGCTCTCGCTTGCTCTACGCAGCCTCAAGGATGCAGGCGATGCCGGCCGACCCGCTGAAGAAGGCGGTTTGACCCTCGTGCGCTACGGCGTGACTAGCAGAAGTGTGAAGCCATGATCGTCAATCGCACTTTCGCATCTGCCGTTTCGGTCTTCGCGCTTCTCATCTCGGCTGCTTCGGCCGGAGCCCAGTCCAGTGGGCCGGCCCCCGTTCTGAACGTCAGTTCCAGTGAACACGCCATTGCGCGCAAGCTCGACCTCTCGATCGGCCGCTCGGTGATCGTTGAGCTGCCGCGCGACGCCAAGGAGGTCTTCGTCGCCAATCCGAAGGTGGCCAACGCAGTCGTTCGCTCGGCCCGCAAGCTCTTCATCATCGGCATTGCCGACGGCTCGACCTCGATGTTCGTCATCGATGCCGAAGGTCGCCAGATTTCCGCACTTGAGATCGAGGTCGGCCGAGATCTGAACGTACTGCGTCAGACGCTACGCGCGGCAATGCCGAGGGCGCAGATTGATGTCAAACCGGCGGGAAACTCGATTCTGCTGACCGGCAATGTCGCCAACGCTTCTGAAGCGACCCAGGCGGTCGACATCGCCAATGCCTTCGTTGGAACCTCGAGCGGATTGTTCACCTCGTCCAAGGGAGCAGTAATCAATTCGATGACCATCCGGGGCCGCGATCAGGTCATGGTCAAGGTCGTGGTTTCCGAGGTCTCGCGAAAGGCGATCAAGCAGCTCGGCATCAATTCGACAGGCGAATGGAAGCTGGGCAATTTCTCGGTCATGCCGACCCTCGACAATCCCTTCCCTCTGCAACCGCAGGCATTGGCCGCTACCGCCGTTACTGCTGGGATCGGCAATTCCAGTAACTTTACCCTGCGTGCACTTGAACGCGCGGGCCTCGCGCGCGTGCTGGCCGAACCCACCGTCACGGCAATCTCAGGTGAGAGCGCCAAATTCACGGCCGGCGGCGAAGTGCCGGTGCCGAAGGGCTACAACTGCCAGGATCCAACCGCCGCTTCCGTCTATGGGCGCTGCATGTTGCAGATCGAATACAAGCAGGTCGGTGTCGCTCTCAACTTCACGCCGATTGTCATGTCCGACAACAAGATCAGCATGCGCATCGCGACCGAGGTCACGGAACTCGATTTCGAGAACCAGCTCCGGCTGACCGACACGCGCAACTCGGGGCAGGAAGCCATCAACGCCCCAGCCTTCCGCGTCCGGAAATCGGACACCACTGTCGAGCTGCCATCGGGAGGGACATTGGCAACCGCGGGCCTGATCCAGCGCGTTTCGAAGCAATCGATCAACGGCTTCCCCGGTTTGATGAACCTGCCTGTCATCGGCGTGCTCTTCCGCTCGCGCGACTACCAACGCGAGGAGACGGAGCTGATGATCACGGCCACCCCCTATATCGCCAAGCCGATGGAGCCGAACCAGATCCAGCGCCCGGACGACGGCTTTGTCGATGCGCATGACGCACAGGCCATTCTGCTTGGACGATTGAACAAGATTTACGGCACCAATGGCGGGCCGCTGCCCCAGGCCTACAAGGGCCGGGTCGGCTTCATCGCCGACTGAGGATGCTTTCATGAACATGCAAGGGGTGGCTCTGGCCATGACCGATCGAGGACCGTCGAGGACAAGCCGCTGGCCTCTTGCCGTCGTTCTGGCTGCTGGCGTCGCGCTCGGGGGGTGTGCATCGAAGACCGACGTTACAGGTTCGATCAGCGCCAGCGATCTGCGCGAGCGGCATCCGATCGTGCTGCGTGACGCGCCTCGTTCGCTTGATGTCTTTGTCGTACGGGCCGGTGCGGGGCTGGACAATCGCCAGGCCGAGGATGTCGCGAGCTTTGCCGCAGAATACCGGCGCAGCGGGCGCGGGGGGCTCGTTGCCCAGGTGCCGACTGGCGGCGGCCGGGAAATGGCAACGCATGGCACGCTCGAATCGGTGCGCAGGGCCCTGGCGCGTGGCGGTGTGTCGCCTGCCTCGCTCTCGATTAGGACCTATCCCATCGCAGACCCGAATCTCGCCTCGCCCATCCGCCTGTCATTCGCCTCGCTGCAGGCGGGCCTGCCGCATTCCTGCGGGCAATGGACCCAGGATGCGGGTGTGTCCGACTGGAAGTTCGACGGCTCGAACGAAACCATGTGGAATTTTGGCTGTTCCAGCCAGGCGACGCTCGCGGCACAGGTTGCAGATCCGATCGATCTGGTCCGCGGCCGTAGCGAGGGGCGCTCCGACATCGTCAAGCGCATGAATGCGATCGGCAAGTTGCGTGAGGGCAAGGATCCCTCGACCCAGTATCGGCAGGAAACGCCGCAGATCAACTCGGCGGTCGGAGGGCGCTGATGGATCCGACGCAGAATTTCGAGACTCAGTTGGCGGGCGGTGCCGGGGACGAGGTCATCGCGCCGTTGCCGCGCATCACGCTCCAGGCCTTCTGCGAAACGCCGGCCATCGCCGCTGCCATGCAGACTGCGAGTACCGATCGCCGCATGGAGAAGACGCATTCGCGCGTCCAGATGGGGGGGGCGGCGGCCGCAGTCGAGGCGTTCCGGACCGCACCTACGCCCAATGTCATTGTGCTGGAAACGGTGTCCGACGGCGCCACGCTCGTCAGTCATCTCGATGCTCTGGCCCAGAGCTGCGATGCTGGCACGAAGGTCGTCGTCATCGGCCATGTCAATGACGTCCAGCTCTATCGCGATCTGATCCGCCGCGGCGTCAGCGATTATCTGATCGCTCCGCTCGAACCGCTCGATATCCTCCGCACCCTGTCCGAGCTCTATGTCGCGCCCGGGGCTCGCAATCTCGGCCGCATCGTCGCCGTGATGGGTGCCAAGGGCGGTGTCGGCGCCTCGACCGTGGCCCATAATGTCGCCTGGGCCATGGCACGCAATCTCGATGCCTCGACCGTAATCGTCGATCTCGACATCGCCTTCGGCACGGCGGGGCTCGATTTCAACCAGGATCCGCCGCAGGGCATCGCGGAGGCCGTATTTGCGCCGGATCGGCTCGATGCCAATATGCTTGATCGCCTGCTCTCGCGTTGCAGCGACAATCTCGCCTTGCTGGCGGCGCCGGCGATTCTGGACCGGACGCTCGACCTGCCGGAGGACGCCTTCGAGCAGCTCTTTGACCTGTTGCGAGCCAGTGTGCCTTGCGTGGTTCTCGATGTGCCGCATCTCTGGAGCGGCTGGGTCAGGCGCTGCCTGATCGGTGCTGACGAGGTCATGGTCGTCGCGGGGCCCGAACTCGCCTCGCTGCGAAACGCCAAAAATCTGATCGATCTGGCGCGGGCCAGTCGCCCAAATGATTCCCCGCCGCGTCTGGTGCTCAATCAGGTCGGCTTGCCCAAGCGGCCCGAGATCGATGCGGGGGAATTCGCCAAGGCCCTGGGTGTCGAGGTGCTCGCCACGATTCCCTTCGACGCGCAGGTCTTCGGCACAGCCGCCAATAATGGGCAGATGATTGCGGAGGTCCAGTCCGGCGGCAAGATCAATGAGGCCTTCATTCAGATTGCAAGCACGCTGACCGGTCGCGGCGAGGCCCGGCGCGGTAAGCGCAGCCTGCTGGAGCCGCTGGTCGCCAAGCTCAAGCGTCGCAGGGCTTGAGCGGTGGGGGTCTTGTTCGCCACTGCCTGCTCGCTCCGACCGGCCGGCTGGCCGTTTCCCGGCGCGAAAGGGGGATGACATGTTCGGAAAGCGATCCACGAACGCTGCGACGGCACCAGCTCTGAACCCAAGGCCCGCCGGCCCGGCTGCGGCTGCGCGCCTGCCTGAGTTGACTGTGCCTCCGACCGACATGCGCCGTCAGGTGCCGGCAGCTCCCGTGGCTCCGGTCGAGACACCGAAGTCCGATGACTATTACCAGATGAAGAGCATGATCTTCGGGGCGCTGATCGAGGCGATCGACCTCTCTCAGCTCGCGAAGCTCGACGGTGAATCGGCGCGGGAGGAAATCCGTGACATCATCAACGAGATCATCTCGCTCAAGAACGTCGTGCTCTCGATCGCCGAGCAGGAGGAACTGCTCGACGACATCTGCAACGACGTGCTCGGCTACGGTCCCCTGGAGCCGCTACTGGCGCGGGACGACATCGCAGACATCATGGTCAACGGTGCCTCACGCACCTTCATCGAGACCGGTGGCAAGATCCAGCTGACCAATGTTCGCTTTCGCGACAACGCGCAGCTGATGAACATCTGCCAGCGCATCGTCAGCCAGGTGGGCCGGCGCGTCGACGAATCCTCGCCGATCTGCGACGCTCGCCTTGCCGACGGTTCGCGTGTCAATGTCATCGCGCCGCCGCTGGCGATCGACGGACCGGCCCTCACCATCCGCAAATTCAAGAAGGACAAGCTGACGCTGGATCAGCTTGTCCGCTTTGGCGCGATCTCTCCGCCTGGTGCGGAAATCCTCAAGATCATCGGCAAGGTGCGCTGCAACATCGTGATTTCCGGTGGTACGGGCTCAGGCAAGACGACGCTGCTGAACTGCCTGACCAATTATATCGACCTGGATGAGAGGGTCATCACCTGCGAGGACGCTGCCGAATTGCAGCTCCAGCAGCCGCATGTCGTGCGGCTCGAGACGCGCCCACCCAATCTGGAGGGGACAGGCGCGGTCACCATGCGCGATCTCGTCAAGAACTGCCTGCGCATGCGGCCTGAGCGAATCATCGTCGGCGAGGTGCGTGGCCCGGAAGCCTTCGACCTGTTGCAGGCGATGAACACGGGCCATGACGGTTCAATGGGGACGCTGCACGCCAATACGCCGCGCGAATGCTTGAGCCGTATCGAATCCATGATCACCATGGGCGGGTTCAGCCTGCCTTCGAAGACATTGCGGGAGATGATCTGTTCCTCCGTCGATGTCGTCATCCAGGCGCAACGCATGCGCGACGGCTCGCGCCGGATCACCCATATCACCGAGGTGATGGGGATGGAGGGCGACGTCATCATCACCCAGGACCTGATGAATTATGAGGTTCTCGGCGAGGATGCCGCAGGCAAGCTGATCGGGCGGCACCGCTCGACGGGCATCGGCCGCCCGCGCTTCTGGGAGCGGGCCCGCTATTTCGGCGAAGAGCAGCGGCTTGCCACGGCGATTGACCAACTCGCGGTCCAGGATGAAGCCAATGCTGCTTGACCGCGGCGATGGACGGAACTGAGCCATGGACCTGAGTGTCATCGCGGTTGTCGTACTTGCGACCCTCGCGGCGGGGGGCGTGGTCTACGCGCTGTTTTATCCGCTGTTGAGCGGCCAGAACCGGGCGGAGAAGCGTCGCAAGGAGTTTACAGGGCCGGTCGCCGCAAGGACGGTCGATCGTGAGGTCCAGGCGCGGCAGAAGCGCGGCCAGATCGCCCAGAGCCTCAAGGATATCGAAAGCCGCGAGAACGCCCGCAACAAGCTCACGCTTGAGGTCCTGTTGCTGCAGGCTGGGCTGAACTGGAATCGTCGCAAGTTCTACGTCATCAGCGCGATATCGGCGGCGGTAACCGGCATTCTGTTCTTCCTTGCGACAGCCAATTCACTGCTCCTGCTGGTGGGGCTGTTCATTGGCGGCTTCGGCCTGCCGCGCTGGTTCCTGTCGCGGACCCGATCGAAGCGCCTCAAGAAGTTCGGTAACGAATTTCCGAATGCAATCGACGTCATCGTGCGCGGTATCAAGTCCGGCTTGCCGCTCAATGACTGCCTGCGGATCATCGCCGCCGAAGCCGTCGAACCGGTCCGGTCGGAGTTTCGTCTGATTATCGAAAGCCAGGGGCTGGGGCTGCCGCTGACCGAGGCCGCAGCCAAGCTCTATGAGCGTATGCCCTGTGCCGAGGCTAATTTCTTCGGAATCGTGCTGGCGATCCAGCAGAAGACCGGCGGCAATCTCGCGGAGACCCTTGGCAATCTGTCGAAGGTCATTCGCGAGCGCCGGAAGATGCGCGACAAGATCCAGGCGGTTTCGATGGAAGCGAAGGCCTCGGCTGCGATCATTGGATCTTTGCCGCCGGTCGTTGCGATCCTCGTCTATCTGACCAGCCCGCGATATATCGAACTGCTTTGGCTTACTCAGATGGGCAAGGTTGCGCTCGTAGCGAGTGGCGTCTGGATGCTGATTGGCATCATGACAATGCGCAAGATGATCAATTTCAGCATCTGAGGCTGCACAAATGATCGCCCTCATCGCAGATAAGCTCGCTGACAGCCAGTTCCTGGTCGCACTGCTCGCCGCCGTTGCCGCAGCCGCGACGGTGCTGACTCTTGCGATGCCGCTGGTCGAGGGCAACGATCTCAACAAGCGCATGAAAAATGTGGCGATCGAGCGCGACAAAATCCGGGCGCGTGAACGGGACCGCCTGAACCGGCAGAAGGACAAGGTCTCGCTGCGGCAGGAACCAAAGGCGTTCATGCGGCGCATCGTCGATCAGTTCAAGCTGGGCGACTGGCTCGGGACCGAAACGGCGAAGAAGCAGCTCGCGATGGCGGGTTATCGCGGGCCGCAGGCCGAGATCGCTTTCCTGTTCTTCCGGTTGGTAACGCCGATCTGCCTCTTTCTGTTCGCGCTCTTCTACGTCTTCTTCATCAATGATTTTGGTCAGCCGCTTCCGATCCGGATAGGCATCGCGATTGGCGGTGCCTATCTCGGCATCAAGGCGCCGGAGATCTTTCTCTCGAACCAGATCTCGAAGCGCCAGGCTTCGATGCAGCAGGCCTTTCCCGATGCACTCGACCTGCTGCTGATCTGTGTCGAGGCGGGCATGTCGATCGAACATGCCTTCCGCAAGGTCTCGACCGAGATAGGTGGCCAGTCGGTACCCCTGGCCGAGGAGTTTGCGCTGTGCACGGCCGAGCTGTCCTACCTGGCTGAGCGTCGCCAGGCGTACGAGAACCTTGCGGTCCGCACCGGGCTCGAGGGTGTCAAGTCAGTTTCGACGGCACTGGTTCAGGCAGAGCGCTATGGCACGCCGCTGGGCACCGCGCTGCGTACGCTGGCGCAGGAAAGTCGCGACCAGCGCATGATGGCGGCTGAGAAGAAGGCTGCCGCCTTGCCACCAAAGCTGACGGTACCGATGATCCTGTTCTTTCTGCCGGTGCTCTTCGTCGTCATCATGACGCCGGCAATCATCCAGGTGATGAAGCTGAAGTAACCTCGTGGGCTCGACCGGCGAGCCGCCACGCGCATATTGGCGCTGAGCAAGGGCAAAGGGGCGCGCAGCGAATGCAGCAGATCCCTCCCGACGGCTCATATGCTCGTGGGTTGAAGGCCTCGCCGTGGTGACCGGCCTGCCTAACCCTGTGGGATGGACCGATCCGCTTGCTCAGGCTGCGCAGATGCCGCGGTCTTTGCCTTGCTGCCGCCCTTGAGCATGTTCCAGCTATTGGGCTGGCTGACGCTGCGCTTGAGATAGGCGATGGTTGCGGCTGCTTCGGCCGGGCTCTGGTCCTGCTGTGCCAGCGTTTCCGCTTCGCCAAACCTGCCCTGCAGGCCGAGCACCAGCACGAGATTCTGCCGTATTCGCGCGTCGGCCAGGTTGGAGTTCGACGCCTCGCGCAGCACGCGCTCGGCCTCGGGCAGGCGCTTTGACAGCGCGAGCGACAGGCCGAGATTGGACATCACCGTGGGCTCGCCGGGAGCGAGCTTGAGGGCGGTCTCATAGATCTGCTGGGCGCGGGCATGTTCGCCAAGCTGGTCGGCGACGGTGCCCTGCGCCGACAGGATGCGCCAGTCCGGACGCTCCGGCGAATGGGCGCGCGAGAGCACCTCGTCTGCTTCCTTGTAGCGGCCGTTATCGGCCAGCGAACGGCCATAGGCACCGAGCATCTCGCGATCGTCGTTGTGTATGAGGACAGCGTTCTGCAGAACGGCGAGAGCCTGGGCATTCTGGTCGAGCGCCCGCAGCGCGCGGGCATAGTAGAAGGCGGAGTTCCGGTCCTTCTGGTTCGCGTCGTAGCGCTTGCCCCATTGGTCGGCCTCAGTGCGCCATTCGGCGGGTCCGCGTGGCTGGGTCGGGGCGGATCGCCCGATGGAGCCGGTGATGTCGCCGATCCCGCCGCGGCTTTGGCAGCCGGCCAGGGCGAGCGAGGCGAGGCAGACGGCTGCCAACACCCGGACGCGGGAGGCCGCAGACGAAGGATACAAAACTGCGGAGAAGCAGCGGGACATGGGCCAGAGTGCCTTGCCACGAGAGAGAACTGGTCGTTCTGGTGGTAAAACGTTAACCCTAATGCTTCCTTAACTGGCCTCGCCGCTCACTCCTTCGAACAGGTTCCTTCAGCCGTGCACAGCCTGCTCCTTGCCTCTGCGCCATCCGCCGTCCCGGTTCATCTCGTCTCGAAGGCGGGCTGGCCGGCACTCATCGAGCGCCTCGCGCCCGAGGCCGCGCGCTTTGCGAAGGCCCATGGCTTCGCCGCGCGTCCCGGGCAGCATGTCGTGCTGCCGGATGGGCTGGGCGCTGTCAGCGCGGTGCTCCTTGGTGTCGAGGGGGCATCGGCGCGCCGACGCGATCCATTTGCTCCCGGCCGGCTCGCCGCGGTACTGCCGGAGGGCGATTATCGTCTGGAGGGCGAGATCGATGATTTCGGCCTTGCGGCGCTGGGTTGGCTGCTTCAGTCCTATCGTTTCGAGCGCTACCGCAAGCCGCAGCCGGTCCGCGCTCGGTTGGTATTGCCCGAGGGCGTGGATGGTGTGGAGCTGAGCGCGCTCGCCGAGGCGGTCGCCTTTGCCCGCGATCTCATCAATACGCCGGCAAGCGACATGGGGCCCGCCGAGATCGAGGCCGCGATCCGTCAGCTCGGGCAGGATTTTGGTGCGAGCGTCGCCAGCCAGGTCGGGGACGATCTGCTCGAGCACAACTTCCCGATGATCCATGCCGTGGGCCGGGCGTCGCCGCGCGCTCCGCGCCTGATCGACCTTGTCTGGGGCAATCCGGCCGATCCCAAGGTGACGCTCGTCGGCAAGGGGGTGGCGTTCGATACGGGCGGGCTCAACCTCAAGACAGATGCCGGCATGCTGCTGATGAAGAAGGACATGGGCGGTGCCGCGGCCGCGGCTGCCGCTGCGCGGATGATCATGCAGGCGAAGCTTCCGGTACGGCTGCGCCTCCTTGTGCCCGCCGTCGAGAATGCCGTTTCCGGTACATCGTTCCGCCCGGGCGATGTGCTCCGGAGCCGCAAGGGGCTGACGGTCGAAATCGGCAATACCGACGCCGAAGGCCGGCTCATCCTGGCCGATGCGTTGGCCTTGGCGGATGAGGAAGCCCCGGAGCTGCTGATCGACTATGCGACGCTGACCGGTGCCGCCCGCGTTGCGCTCGGTCCCGAGCTGCCACCCTTCTACACCCATGACGAGGGGCTTGCGGTCGAAATCTCCCGGCTGGGGCAGGCGGTAAACGACCCGGTCTGGCGCATGCCGCTCTGGCCGCCCTATGACGGGCTGCTCGACTCCAAGATCGCCGACGTCAACCACGTCTCCGGGGGCTCGTTTGCCGGCTCCGTCACGGCTGCGCTCTTCCTCAATCGTTTCGTCGAGAAGACACAGTCCTACGCGCATTTCGATATCTATGCCTGGAACCCATCGTCGAAGCCCGGCCGCCCCGAGGGCGGCGAATGCCAGGCCGCGCGTTTGACCTATGCATTGGTCAAGCAGCTCTATCCGAAGGTCCAGGGATGAAGCCCGGCGATCTCCGCGCGGCATGCCATCGATAGTCGGCGGTTAAGTCTGTTCGACGAGAGCGATTGCAGCTGCGGCTTGGCGCGATAATGATACGGACCCGTAACGATCGGGGTTCGTATCAGTCATGGCGTTGGAGATCAGGCCTTCGCAGGCGCTCAGGCTCTGGCGGCAGGTGCATCTCGATCTGGTGCATGACGGTCAGGCGGACCTCTCGGCCCGCCAGACCGCGATCCTGCTGACGATCTATCTCGAGTTGCCACCGCATACCGTGCGCGGCCTTGCTCAGCAGCTCGGCGTCACCAAGCCCGTGATTACCCGCGCGCTCGACACGATGGGCAAGCTCGGCCTCGTCACGCGCAGGCGCGACGAGTTCGACCGGCGCAATGTCGTGATCCAGCGGACCGTGGCCGGGGCCCTCGCTGTCGAACGGCTTGCCGACCTGGTGGTGCAACGGGCGCGTGATCTCGGGCCGGGTTGAGCAAAGGCGTCTTCGCGCAATGACAGGCGCCGGCTATGGTGCCCGCATGAACACGATTCTCGACCGCCGCCTGACCCCAGCCCGTCCCGACCTCGCCGCCCGGCATCTGATCGGCCAGGTCGAGGCGCGCGCCTTCGCCGATCCCGTCACCATGCGCGTCGTTGCCCCTTCCGCACCGGTTCGGCGCGAGCCGCGCCCCGATGCCCCGCTCGATACCGAGGCACTCGCGGGCGAGGTCGTGCTGGTTTACGAGCAGCATGAGGGCTGGGCCTGGGGCCAGCTCGGCGCCGACGGCTATGTCGGCTATTTGCCGGACGATGCGCTGCGCGCCGATGTGCCCGCGCCGACGCACTGCGTTCGTGCATTGCGGACCTTCGTCTATCCCGGAGCCTCGATCAAATTGCCGCCGCTTGCCGCGCTCTCGCTCGGCGCCGGCCTGGCCGTTGCCGGCGAGAGCGGCAATTTTTTCGTACTCGCGGATGGTGGCCATGTCTGGCGCACGCATCTCGCGGAACTCAGCGAGGGCGAGACCGATTTCGTCGCCGTTGCCGAGCGCTTCGAGCATGTCCCCTATCTCTGGGGCGGCAAGACAAGCCTCGGTCTCGATTGCTCCGGCCTCACTCAGTTGGCTCTGGCCGCGGCCAGGATCGCTTCGCCGCGTGATTCCGACATGCTGGAAGCGGCGATAGGCGAGCCAATCGCCTTCGACGAGAGTCTCCTCGGCCTGAAGCGCGGCGACCTCGTTTTCTGGAAGGGGCATGTCGGCATCATGACCGATGCCGAGACGCTGCTGCACGCCAATGGCTATACGATGACGGTCCATCGCGAGCCGTTGCGCACCGCTCGCGACCGGATCCTGGACAAAAGCTTCGGCGCCATCACCAGCATCCGGCGGATTGCTGGCGCTTAGATCATCGGACCGCAATCGTATCCGGTCCGATGATCTAAGTCTTTGTGTTCGCATCGGTTTTACCGAAAATCGCAATCCACTTTTCGGGCTGATGCTTTAATCCAGCGCTTTCAGCCGATAGAGTGCGTCAAGCGCAGCGCGTGGCGTCATCTCGTCGAGATCGAGCGCGGCGAGCGCTTCGCGCAATACGTCCGGGCCAGGTTCGGCCGCCGCAACTGGTGCAGGTCGCCGGGCTGGAGCCGCAAAGAGCGGCAGATCATCGACCAGCGAGGCGACAGGCTTCTCGCGCTCCGTCTTCTCCAGCTCTCCGAGAATGGCGCGGGCCCGCTCGACCACGGCCGGCGGCAGGCCGGCAAGCTTGGCGACCTGGATGCCATAGGAGCGGTCGGCGGCACCGGGCACGACCTCGTGCAGAAAGACGACCTCGCCATTCCACTCTGTCACGCGCACAGTGGCATTGGTGACGCGGGCCAGCCGGTCTCCAAGCGCTGTCAGCTCGTGATAATGAGTCGCGAACAACGACCGGCAGCGATTGATCTCGTGCAGGTTCTCGATGGCGGCCCAGGCGATCGACAGGCCGTCGAAGGTCGCCGTGCCGCGGCCGATCTCGTCGAGAATGACGAGCGCGCGCGGCCCGGCCTGATTCAGGATCGCGGCGGTCTCGACCATTTCGACCATGAAGGTCGAGCGCCCCCTGGCGAGATCGTCGGCGGCGCCGACGCGTGAGAACAGCCGGTCGACAATGCCGATATGGGCGCTGGCGGCGGGCACATAGGAGCCCATCTGCGCCAGCACGGCGATCAGTGCGTTTTGCCGCAGGAAAGTCGATTTACCCGCCATGTTCGGGCCGGTGATGAGGCAGATGCGTCCGCCGGTGTCGGCTCCGCCAAGAGCCGAGAGCTCGCTGTCATTGGCGACGAAGGGTTTTCCGTCGCGCTTCAGTGCGGCTTCGACAACCGGGTGGCGCCCCCCCTTGATGGTGAAATCGGCGCCGTCATCGACGAGGGGCCTCGTCCAGTTTTCGTTGGCCGCGAGTGCCGCAAGGGCCGCGGCAACATCGATCTCGGCGAGCGCGAGCGCTGCCGCCTTCACAGGCTCGGCTTCGTCGAGAACGGCGGCATTGAGCGAGGCGAAGACCGAGAGTTCGAGCTTCAGTGCGCGGTCGGCGGCGGAGGCGATCTTCGATTCGAGCTCGCCGAGCTCGACCGAGGAGAAGCGCATCGCGTCCGACATGGTCTGACGGTGGACGAAGGTGGCGCGCCAGGGCTCCCTCAGGAAGTCCTCGCCGGCGGCCTGCGGCACCTCGACGAAATAGCCGAGCATCGAATTATGCTTGATCCGCAGGGTGCGGCAGCCGGTTTCGGCCGCATAGCGCGCCTGGAGCTGGGCAATGACCTTTCGCGAATCGACCTGGAGCAGCCTGAGTTCGTCGAGGGCCGGGTCATAGCCGTCGCGCACGAAGCGTCCGTCGCGGCGGTTGAGCGGAAGATCGTCGGCCAGCGCCTCGGTCAACCGGGCGGGCAGGGCCGGGTCGGTTGCGGCCAGCGTTCGGGCGGCCTGGGTCAGGGCTTCCGGCAGAGTGTCTTGGTCGGCGAGCGACTGCGCGATCGCCCGTGCCGCACTCAGGCCTGCGCCCAGCGCCGCCAGGTCGCGCGGACCGCCGCGATCGAGCGAGAGCCGGGCGAGGGCGCGGGCGATATCCGGCACGTGGTCGAGCTCTCCGCGCAGGGTCTCGCGCAGGGGCGCATCGTTCAGCAGCGCCTCGACGGCGTCGTGCCGCATGGCGATCGCCGCCGGCTCGGTCAACGGCCCGGCAAGCCGCTCCGCCAGCAGCCGCGCTCCGCCGGGGGTCACCGTCCGGTCGATGCTGGAGAGAAGGCTGCCGGTTCGCTCGCCCGAAAGCGTGCGCGTCAGCTCGAGATTGGCGCGTGTCGCAGCGTCGATCAGCATGGTCGCGCTGCCGGAATCGCGTACGGGTGGCGACAGGGGTGGGCGCGCGCCGAACTGGGTCCGCTCGACATAGGCTAGCGCTGCGCCTGCGGCTGCAATCTCGGCGCGGCTGAAGGCGCCGAAGGCATCCAGAGTGGCTACGCCGAAGAACTCCTTGAGTCGGCGCTCGGCCGAAGCCGCATCGAGGCCCTCGCGAGCCAGTGGGGTCACCGGCACTGTGAGTTCGCGCCAGAATTCCTTCAGCTCGGGGTCGTCGTGGATCGCCTCCGGGCAAACGATCTCGCGCGGCTCAAGCCGGGCGAACTCGACGGCGAGCCGCTCCGGCGGGGCCTCCATGACCGAGAAACGTCCTGTCGAGATGTCGACCGACGCGAGGCCGTAGAGCGCGCTCGAATCGCTGAGCTTGCGGCGTGCAACCGCGACCAGAAGGCTGGCGCGGCCGGGTTCCAGCAATCGCTCTTCGGTGATGGTGCCGGGCGTCACCAGTCGCACGACGTCACGCTGGACCACGGATTTGCCGCCGCGCTTCTTGGCTTCAGCGGGGTCTTCGGTCTGCTCGCAGACGGCGACACGGTGTCCGGCGGCGATCAGGCGCTGGAGATAGTCATCGGCGCGGTCGACCGGCACACCGCACATCGGGATGTCCTCACCGAGATGCTTGCCGCGCTTGGTCAGCACGATGCCGAGCGTGCGCGAGGCGATCTCGGCGTCCCGGAAGAACAGCTCGTAGAAATCGCCCATCCGGTAGAACAGCAGGCAATCGGGATTGGCCGCTTTGATCTCGACATATTGCGCCATCATCGGCGTGACGCGGCCGGCGTCGACCGCGGCCGCAGCTTTCGGGACTGAACTCGCTGCTTCGGTAAGGCTCGGGGATTCTGGAATGTCGCGGCGCATGGCTGGCGGACGCTATCAAAAACCACGCGCGCCGCCATCCGTTAGCGAGACTTTCAACAATTGAAAGCACGGTCATTTCATCATTCCGGCCCAAGGCCCGTTCATGCTGCTTCTGATCAGTCTCGTCGAAAGCCTTTCGTTCCTGCTGCTTGCGGCGTTGATCCTGACCATTGCGGCCCCGTTGATCGAGGGACGGCCCTGGCTGCGCCAATGCTGTGTCGGAGTCCTGTTTTCGATCGGCGGCCTACTCAGCATGGCGCATCCCTTTGTGCTCCAGCCCGGCATCGCCATTGATTCCCGCAATGTCTTCGCCATTCTGGCCGGGCCGGTTGGAGGGCCCCTGGCCGCCGCTGTCACTGCTGTTTCGCTTGCCGCCATGCGTTACGCCAATGGCGGGGCCGGTATGCCGACCGGGGTTGCGGGAATCGTGCTGCACGCCCTTGCCGGTGTCGCCTACGCCGCCTGGCTGAGCCGGTGCAGGCGACCGCTGGCGTTCCGCGATCTTGCGGCGCTGAGCCTGGTCGGGGCCGGTTGCCTGCTCGCCTCGGTGATCTTCATACCGAGCTGGGTTGTCGCCGAGCGGTTTCTCCGCGAGGCCGTGCCGGCCATGATTGCCGTCAGTGCTGCGGGCACGATGCTCGTTGGCCTCGTCATCAATAATGATCGTGAGCGGCGCGAGAATTCCTACAGGCTACGGACATTGATCCAGCGGGCGCCGGGCACGCTCTATCAACGCATCCTTCATCCCGCGGGTGGGACGAGCTATCGGTTCGCCTCCTTCTCCATAGACAAGTCGCTTGGCATTGCCAGGGAAGAGGTCGAGCGCGACCCGGAGATCTGGCTCGGCAGGATGCTGCCCGAGGACCGGGAGCGCTTCGAGCAGCTGCGGGCGGCTCCGGAGGGGGCCGCCACGCTCTGGCGTTTTGAGGCGCGCTACCGCGGCGCTGGCGGATCGATCGTCTGGCTGCGCAGCGAATCGACGCGGCGCAAGATGGCGGATGGCTCTGTGGTCTGGGACGGCATCCTGCTCGATATCACCGACGAGAAGACCCTGGAAGCGCGCCAGCAGACCCTGGAGGAACAGCGCAAGGCAGCCTTGACCGAACTTGCCGGTGACCTCGAGGTCACCGTGGGGCAGGCTTTGCGGCAGGTTGGCGCTTCGGTGCGCGACATGCACCAGGCTGCGAGCCAGATGGCCGAGAATGCCAATAGCACGGCACTGCGCGCCGTCGATGTGACGCGCCAGGCCGAGAACGCCTCCCAGCGCGTCGGCAGCGTCGCGGTCGCCGCCGAGGAGATCGATGCCTCGATCCGCGAGTTGACCCGCCAGACCTTGCACGCCGACGACACCGCACGCGAGGCGGCAAGCTATGTCCGCTCCACGCGCCGCGATGTTTCCGGTCTCACCGAGGCTGCCGACAAGGTCAGCTCCGTGCTCGCCTTCATCGAGGACATCGCCTCCCGGACCAATCTGCTCGCGCTCAATGCCACGATCGAGGCGGCGCGTGCCGGGGCGGCAGGGCGCGGGTTTGCCGTCGTTGCCGGGGAGGTGAAGAACCTGGCGGAACAGACGCAGAAGGCGACGCGCGACATTGCCGATACGCTTCAGGATATCCGCTCTGCCGCCTCCACCGCTTCAGACGCGATCGCGCGGATCGAAGGCACGATGAGCGTGATCGAGCAGACCTCCAGCGCCATTGCCGAGCTCGTCGGCCGGCAGGCCGGGATCGTCTCCGGCATCGCCTCGGACGCGGTGCTTGTCGCCGGCAGCACCAATGCGGTCAGTGAGAGTGTCGGCAGCGTCGGCGGCGAGGCCCGGATGACCGGCGAGAGCGCCATTCAGGTGGTGGAGGCTGCGCGCCAGGTCAGCGAGCAGACGGTTGCGCTCGATCGCTATGTCGGTGATTTCGTCCGCAGCGTTCGGGGCAGGCTCTGAAGTCGGCGACCGCCCTTCATTCTTGCGTCATCGTCATCAGCCCTGATCCGCAATCGCGCCTTGTGGAGCGGCTGCCGGCTGACCTAATGTCGGTACCCTTCAGGAAACGCTCACAAAAAGAACAGTCGCATGAACGATAGCCCGCCGACCAAACGCGCCCGCCCGACCTTCACCGATCAGGAGGCGTTGCTGTTCCACTCGCAGGGGCGGCCGGGCAAGCTCGAGATCGTGCCGACCAAGCCGATGGCGACCCAGCGAGACCTCTCGCTGGCCTATTCGCCGGGCGTTGCGGTGCCGGTGCTGGCGATCGCGGAAGATCCGTCGCGGGCCTATGACTACACCACCCGTTCGAATCTCGTGGCGGTGATCACCAACGGAACGGCGATCCTCGGTCTCGGCAATCTTGGCGCGCTTGCCTCCAAGCCGGTGATGGAAGGCAAGGCGGTGCTGTTCAAGCGCTTCGCCGATGTCGACTCGATTGATCTCGAGGTCGACACCGAAGACGCCGACGCCTTCATCAATGCGGTGCGCTATCTCGGACCGTCCTTTGGCGGCATCAATCTCGAGGACATCAAGGCGCCGGAGTGCTTCATCATCGAAGAGCGCCTGCGCGAATTGATGGATATTCCGGTCTTTCATGACGACCAGCACGGCACTGCGATCATCGCGGCCGCCGGTCTGATCAATGCACTCGATCTGACTGGCCGCGACGTCAAGACGACCAGGCTCGTCGTCAATGGCGCGGGCGCTGCTGCCATCGCCTGCACCGAGTTGCTCAAGGCGATGGGCTTCAAGCCCGACAACGTCATCCTCTGCGACACCAAGGGCGTGATCTATCAGGGCCGCACCGAGGGCATGAACCAGTGGAAATCGGCGCATGCAGCCATCACCGACCGGCGCACGCTCGCCCAGGCGATGGAGGGCGCCGACGCCTTCTTCGGCCTCAGCCAGAAGGGTGCGGTGACGTCGGACATGGTTCGCTCCATGGCTCCGAACCCGATCATCTTCGCCATGGCCAATCCCGACCCGGAGATCACGCCGGAAGAGGTCGCAGCAGTGCGTGACGACGCCATCATGGCGACGGGTCGCTCGGATTATCCGAACCAGGTCAACAACGTCCTCGGCTTTCCCTTCATCTTCCGTGGCGCACTCGATGTCCGCGCCACCACGATCAACATGGAGATGAAGATCGCCGCTGCCGAGGCTCTTGCCTCGCTCGCACGCGAGGATGTGCCGGACGAGGTAGCAGCCGCCTACCAGGGTGCGCGCCCGCGCTACGGCAAGGACTATATCATCCCGGTCCCGTTCGACCCGCGTCTGATCCATGTCGTGCCGATGGCTGTCGCCAAGGCCGCGATGGAAACAGGCGTTGCCGGCAAACCGATTGTCGATACCGGCGCCTACAAGGCGCAGCTCTCGGCGCGGCGCGATCCGGTCGCGGGCACGCTGAACCGCATCTTTGAGCGGGTTCGCCGCTACCCCAAGCGCGTCGTCTTCGCCGAGGGCGAGGAGGAGCAGGTCATTCGCGCCGCGACCTCCTTCGTCAATCAAGGACTGGGCCACGCCATTCTGGTCGGCCGCGAGGACCGGATCAGCGAAACCGCGACCTTCCTCGGTGTCGATCTTGAAGCCAAGGGCATCGAGATCCAGAACGCGCGGCTCTCGCATCGAAACACCGCCTATGCCCAGTATGTCTATGAGCGCCTGCAGCGGCATGGCTACCTGTTCCGCGACTGCCAGCGCCTGATCAACCAGGATCGCAACCATTTCGCTGCTGCGATGGTGGCGCTCGGTGATGCCGACGCGATGGTGACGGGCGTCACCCGCAACTACTCGATCGCTCTGGAGGAGGTCCGGCGTGTCATCGACGACAAGCCGGGGCACCGGCTGATCGGCGTCTCCGTCGTGATCTCTCGCGGCCGCACGGTGCTTGTCGCCGACACGGCGATCACGGAGATGCCTTCGGCGCGGGAACTGTCCGAAATCGCCATCGAGGCAGCAGGTGTGGCGCGGCGTCTCGGCTATGAGCCGAAGGTTGCAATGCTCGCTTTTTCGACCTTCGGCCATCCGGCGGGCGAGCGCTCCGAGAAGGTGCGCGAGGCGGTCAAGATCCTCGATGGGCAGCGCGTCGATTTCGAATATGACGGCGAGATGGCGGCCGATGTCGCGCTCAATCGCGACGTGATGAGCCAGTACCCGTTCTGTCGCCTGAGCGCGCCGGCCAATGTGCTTGTCATGCCGGCGTTCCACTCGGCGTCGATCTCGACCAAGATGCTGCAGGAACTCGGAGGCTCGACCGTGATCGGTCCGCTGATCGTCGGTCTCGACAAGCCGGTGCAGATCGTGCCGCTCGGCGCCAAGGATTCCGACATCGTCAACATGGCGGCGCTGGCCGCCTTCAATATCGGCGGCTGAGCGCGCTCGGCAATCCAGCGCCCCGGTGCTGGATTGCGTCGCGGCCTCTTGGCGACGACGCCCAGGGGTTCGGGACGCCTTCTTCCTGCGGGTCTCGGCCGTCTTCCCGGCCGGGGCCGAGCGTTCGGGGTCCGGCCTTTGGTGCGGCCGCTCGCAATCGGTATGCCCCGGCCCGAACAGGTCTTGTTGCCGCCGCCGCTCTCATTCGTGCGCCCGGCCTCGCGCCTTTGCTTGTCGGTGCAGGCGGATTTGTTGCCGTGCGGCATGGCTCCATCGCAGGTTTCTCGGTGGGGCAACTCACTGTTCCAGATCGGGTTCGAGCCGGGCGCCGGCGCAGCTCGAAGGCTGGGCCAGTCCTGAAATTGCCACGGATAGCGCAGAATCTGCGCTCTCGGGCCTTCTTCTGCTCAACCCAACTTGGAACGGGACTCGTCCGTCGATGCCGGATGAGTTCGCTCGACCGGGAGGACGTGATGCGTGAACCCGATATGCAAAAACTTGACGCCCTGATCGGCAATCTCGTGGGCGATGTCGGCGCCTCCGTTTCGGGCGCGCTTGTTGTGCTCGGGGACAGACTTGGGCTCTTCAAGGCGATGGCGGATGGAGAGCCCGTCAGCCCGCAGATGCTCGCGCAAAGGACCGGCTTGAAGGAACGCTATTTGCGGGAGTGGCTGTCAGCGCAGGCGGCCGCCGGCTATGTGACCTATGACGAGGGCAAAGACCGCTTCAGCCTGACCGCGGAACAGGCGATGGTCTTCGCCGAGGACGACAGTCCCGCCTTTTTCGCGGGCGCCTTCGAAATCGTCCAGTCGATGTGGATCGATGAACCCAAGGTCGCAGAAGCGTTCCGGACCGGCAAGGGCTTAGGCTGGCATGAGCACAGCAACTGCCTGTTTCGCGGCACCGAGCGCTTCTTCCGGCCCGGGTACAACAGCCACCTTGTGGCAGACTGGCTCCCGGCACTGGACGGTGTGCAGGAGCGCCTGGAGGAGGGCGCCGTCGTTGCCGATGTCGGCTGCGGCCATGGCGCTTCGACCATTCTGATGGCCTTGGCCTATCCCAAGTCCACCTTTACGGGCTTCGACTATCACGGGCCCTCGATAGAACGCGCGCGCGTCGCGGCGGAGGAAGCCGGTGTCGCCGAACGCGTGTCCTTCGCACAGGCCAGCGCGAAGGACTTTCCAGGTCGGTCCTGGGATCTCGTCGCCATGTTCGACTGCCTGCACGACATGGGCGATCCCGTCGGTGCAGGCAGGCACGTCAAGGAGACCTTGGGCCCGAACGGCACCTGGATGATCGTCGAGCCCTTTGCGCATGATAGCCTGAAGGACAATCTCAATCCGGTAGGCCGGATCTATTATGGCGCCTCGACTTTGATCTGCACGCCGGCCTCCCTGTCTCAGGAGGTGGGCCTCGGGCTTGGCGCCCAGGCCGGCGAGATGCGCCTTCGCAAGGTTGTGCTCGATGCCGGATTCTCGCATTTCCGGCGTGCGACCGAGACCCCGTTCAACATGGTCTTCGAGGTTCGGGCCTGAGAGAGCCCCCGCCGGCGTTTCAGCCGGTGGCCGTCGCCGCGTCATAGGCATCCTGCAGCATCAAGCGGCAGGCTTCCGCCTGGTCCCGTGCCGAGGGGAGGGTGATGTACTGGGTGATCTCGGCAAGGTCGCGCAGCGCGACGTCGACGGCCGTCAGAAGGTCGATGTCCAGCGGTTCCGGCATGGTGAGCGGCTGTACGGGTAAGCGGAACTGGAGGATCTGGCCCATTGGGAACTCTAACTGACGGCGAATCGTGCCGTCAGTTTCGTTCCGCAGGGTCAGTAAGACGTTAACGCCGAAGCGGAATGTGACGGGAACAGCGTCCTGCCCGAAATCCGTGGCCGCGCTCGCTCTACGCAGTTCAATCATTGTTGAACTATTTGCAAGGATGCTGAAGTATCCAGGCCCCGCGCTGGACTAGTCGATGAGGCCGCAGTCGCGCCGAAATGCTCCCCGGGAAATGATCCCGCGCACTCTGCTTAAAGCGTTCTTTACAGATTTTGGTGATTTGATGGGAAATGCACGGCTCTGCCGTGCAGCCTGTCCGCCAGCCCTTGCCTGCAAGGGCTCCTTCTTCTTGGCCGCAACCACGCGCGAGCGTGTCGCGTTGATAACAAAAAATATAATGCGTCGGGGCGCAGTTCGATGAAGTCCATCCGTATCAAGATCCTGACCATGCTGCTCATTGTTGCAGCGGCCGCGCTCATTTCGGCAGTGCTGAGTTTCTATGCACTCTCGAAGGCGGATAGTCTGAACGAACGCGCAAGCAACCAGGGCGACATCGCCTTGCTGACGGAGCGGCTCAACGGGCACGTAACGGGTGTCGTGATGGAGTCGCGCGGCATCTACATGGCCAAGAACGCGCAGGAGATCGAGCAATATGGGAAGGGGATGGAAGATCGCTTCCCGCAGATGCGGCAGCTCGTCGAACGGCTGAAGGCGCTTTCCCCGGCAAGCGAACAGGAACGTGTTTCTCAGATCGAGAAGGCGGTCGCGGATTTTATCACCTATCGGACTGAAACCGTTCGTATCGGGCGGCAGGTTTCGGCCGCTGCGGCCAATGCGCAGGGCAATACCGATCTGAACCGGGCGAACCGGAAGGCCGTGAACGATCTCCTGGTCGCATTCGGTAAGCGCAACGAGGATGCCGGAAACGCGCTCGGCGACGAGGCGGCGGCCTTCACGACGCAGGCCAGGCTGGTTCTGCCGCTGGTGCTGCTCGTGACCCTGGTGGGTGCGCTCGGTGCGGCATTGATCTTCGCGCAGCGCTCGATCACCTCGCCGATCCTCGCCCTCAGTGCTGTCATGGAGCGCCTGACCGCCGGCGATACCAAGGTCGATGTGCCGCATGTCGCCCGTCAGGACGAGATCGGCACCATGGCCCGCGCCGTCTCGGTGTTGCGTGAAAGCACCGAGCAAGTCGCCGCACTGCAGGCGGAGGAGCGCGCAAGTGCGGAGCGTCGCCTGCGTCAGGCCGAGTCGATGGCCTCGGTCGTGTCGGATGTCGGCGAGGTCGTTGCGGCTGCTGCGTCCGGTGACTTCTCGGCGCGGCTCGCCATCGATGGCGCTGACGAACAGATGCAGAAGCTGATCAGCGGCATCAACGAGATCAACGCGGTGGTTGATTCTGCCACGACCGAGTTCGCGAAGGTGTTGCAGGCTGTTGCCTCCGGTGACCTGACGAACCGGGTCGATACCACTTATCGCGGTCGCTTCGCCGATCTGAAGGGCGCGATCAACGAGACCGTCGATCGCCTGTCCTCGACCGTGCGCACAATCCAGGTGACCGCCGGCGATGTCGGTCTGGCGTCCCGCGAGATCAACACAGGCGCCGACGACCTGTCGAAGCGCACCGAGGAGCAGGCGTCCTCGCTCGAGGAGACCGCCGCGACGACGGAGGAGCTTGCTGCTTCGGTCAAGGCTTCGGCCCAGTCTTCGAAACAGGCCGCGACGATCGCCGAGGACGCGATGCGAGCTGCGCAGTCGGGCGGCGAGATTGCCGGCAGGGCCGTCGAGGCCATGGCGCGCATCGAAAGCGCTTCGAAGAAGATCTCCGACATTATCCGCGTGATCGACGATATTGCCTTCCAGACCAATCTGCTCGCGCTCAACGCGGCGGTCGAGGCGGCGCGAGCCGGAGATGCCGGCAAGGGGTTTGCGGTCGTTGCGTCGGAAGTGCGTACCCTGGCGCAGCGCTCAGGCGCCGCCGCCAAGGACATCTCGGGGCTGATCTCCTCCTCGAATGCAGAGGTCACCGAGGGCGTCGAACTCGTGCGTCAGGCCGGTGCGGCCCTGACCGAAATCCTCGATGCGTCGCAGAAGGTCGCTGCCACCATCGCTGAGATCTCGACCGCGTCCGGCGAACAGGCCAATGGCATCGACGAGATGAGCCAGGCTGTCGCGCATCTCGATGAAATGACCCAGCAGAACGCAGCTTTGGCCGAGCAGAGTGCTGCCTCCGCTGCGTCGCTGACGTCGCGGATCGGCCAGCTCAACGACCTCGTCGCGGCCTTCCGGACCGGGCCGGAGCAGGCAGGGCAGATGACTGCCCCGATCGCGACCGCTGCCGTCACCAAGATGGCGCCCCGCCCGGCGCGCCTTGCGACCAGGGCAGCGTCTTACGCGCCGCCCGCGTTGCGCGCTTCCGATATCGAGGCGATCGATGCAGGAGGCCCCGAGCCCGAGCGCCTGCGCCAGCTTGCCGAGGCGGCCTTCGCGCAGACCAAGGCTGCGCCGAAGCGCCCCGTCATGCCGGCCAAGAAGGTCGTCAACGGCCGCGCGTCCGATGCGGGCTGGGAAGAGTTCTGAGCCTGCCGCCTAAGGGCACGATGCACACCAAATGAAGAGGCCACCGGGTTCGCCCGGTGGCCTTTTCGTATCAGCGGAGAAGCGCGGCCTGTGCGAGGCTGCTCAGGCCCATTCGCCCTGACGGAAGACTGCGACGCGGCTGCCATCGGCATGCACACCGTCGATATCGACCTGGTTCGAGCCGATCATCCAGTCGATATGGATGAAGCTCTTGTTGCCGCCTTGCGCCGCGATCTGCTCGGGCGTGAGTCTGGCACCATCGACGAAACATTTCGAATAGCACTGGCCGAGCGCGATATGGCAGGAGGCGTTCTCGTCGAAGAGCGTATTGTAGAACAGGATGCCACTCTGCGAGATCGGCGAGGAATGCGGCACCAACGCCACTTCGCCGAGGCGACGCGCACCCTCATCGGTGTCGAGAACCTTGTTCAGCACCTCCTCACCACGCGTGGCCCTGGCCTCGACGATACGCCCTTCTTCAAAGCGCACCGAGATGCCATCGATTAGCGTGCCCTGATGCGAGAGCGGCTTGGTACTGACGACATGGCCGGAGACCCGCCTTGCATGCGGCGTGGTGAAGACCTCTTCGGTCGGGATGTTGGCATTGCAGGTCACGCCGTTTTTGGCAGTCGAGGCGCCGCCCTGCCACTCATGGCCGTCGGCAAGCCCGATCGTCAGGTTCGTGCCCGGCCCGGAAAAGTGCAGCGAATGGAAGTTCTGCCCGTTCAGCCACTGCGTCCGGCTGCGGAGCGTCGCATTATGCGCAGCCCAGGCCGAAATGGGGTCGGCACGGTCAACCCGTGAGGCAGCGAATATCGCCTCGGCCAGCTTGGCGACAGCGATGTCCTCTGCCTCGTCCGGGAAGACCTGGCGGGCCCAGGACGCGGTCGGATAGGCCAGGATGTTCCAGTTGATATCGAAGCCGGCGATTTTCTCGAGAGCGGGCTGATAGGCGATCGAATTGGCCTTGTTGGCGCGCGCGACCTTGGCTGGATCCTGGCCTGAGAGCAGCATCGGGTTATCGCCAACGATGGCGAGGCGCGCGGTGTTGGCGGCAAAGGCTTTGCCGACGCCTTCATAGAGCCAGCCCGGCGCCCGGTCGAAGCTTGCATCCGGGGCATGGCGATAGCGTGAGAGCGTTACCTCCTCATCCGCCAGCATCGGCGTCACGAGCCCGGCACCGGCCTTGTAGGCGTGCTCGGCGATCCGCCGGACCAGTGGCAGGGCGGCGACCGGCGCGGTCAGGAACAGATCCTGCCCGGCCTCGAGATTCAGGCCGACCTTGACGGCGACTTCGGCGAGCCTGTCGAGCTTGGCCGGATCGATCGATGCCAGGATATTCGGCTGATGCGTGGTCATGGAATACGGCCTCTCATGCTTGGCAAATCCCTGATCCGCATCATGCAGCCGATCAGGGCGTCTTTGCGGTTTGGCAACAAGAACATCGCCCCCTTGGTCAGGTGCAATGGGCTCAGGCACCGGCCCGAAAAGTGGATTGCGGCTTTCGGGAAAGCCGATGCAAATGCCGAGGCTGGGTCCTCGGTTCGGATACGATATCGGGTCCGAGGATCTAGCCGAGCAAATTGCGCAGCGTGCGCATGAAGGCGCGCGAACCGGGCTCGATCAGGGCATCGGGAAAATCGAAATCCGGGTTGTGCAGCTGCGGCGAGGTTTCGCCCGAGCCGAGGATGAACATCGCCGATTTCGCCTGGCGGCCGAACAGGCCGAAATCCTCGGAGCCGCGCGAGGGCGAGCCCTCACCGTGCCGCAGCTTCTCGTCATCGAAGGCCTTGCGCAGGAGCGCCACCGCCTCGGCATCGTTTTCGCAGTGATGGAAGACGTCGTGATAGCTCAGCTCGATGCCAAGACCCGATGCTTCAGCCGCTTCGCGCACCAGCGCTTCGGCCCGTGTGCAAAGCGCGCCCATTTGTGCATCGTTCAGCGTGCGCAGCGTCGCCCAGATTTCGGCCCGTCCGGGTGCGATCCCAAAGGCAGCTTCGCCGATCGCAGCATGGGTCACGGTGACGAGCGCATAGGCCGCATCGAGCGGACCGCCGGGGCCGAGCGCCGTCAATGCCGGCATCAGCCGGGCTACCGCCGCAACCGGGGAGATGCCGTGTTCCGGCATGGAGGCATGCGAGGTCTTGCCGGTCAGCACGATCTGCAGTCCGCGCGAGGCACAGTTCGCGGGGCCTTCGGAGAGCGTGATGTAGCCCAATGGCAGGCCGGGTTTATTGTGCAGCGAGAAGGCGTAATCCGGCGCGATTTCTGCGAATTTCGGGTCGGCGATGACGGCGGCGGCACCTGCGCCGTTCTCCTCTGCCGGCTGGAACAGCAGCACCGCACGGCCGCGCTGCGGCCGTTGGCGGCCGAGCCCGCGCGAGAGCGCAGCGACCATGGTCATGTGCCCGTCATGGCCGCAGGCATGGGATTTGCCCGGCGCCTGGGAGCGATGGGGGCTCTCGGAGATTTCCTCGATCGGCAGGGCGTCGAGTTCGCAGCGAACCATCACTGTCGGCCCCGGCTCGCGCCCTTCATAAATAGCCGCGACGCCGTGGCCGCCGAGCCCGGTCACGATACGGTCCGGCTCGCTCGGGGCAAGGAAGGCAACCACTGCCGTCGCCGTCTCCTGCTCCTCGCCCGATATCTCGGGAGAGCGGTGCAACTGCTGCCGCCAGGCGACAAGCTCGACCATGTCGGAGTTGGTGAGAAACATTCCGCTATCCCCTGAGCGCCGGCTGAACCGGACCTGATGCCGGCTTCGTATGGCCAGAGAATTATCAACTTGCGTGGAGCGGCAAGCGCCATTCTTGCCTGCGGGGGGCGCGCTGTGCTCATTCCTGGCCCACAAGCCGAGTTTACTGCGGAGGCAGCCCCCCGACGCAAGGCCTCACCGGCTGCCTTCGAAACCCGCCAGGTACTTGCCCAGCAGTGCGTTGAGGGCCGCGTTCTCATCCGCGGAGAGAATGGAACTCAGCTGCGCCTGGGTTGCGACATGTGCCGTGACAGCAGCCTCGATTGTCGCAAATCCACGCTCGGTCAGTGAAATGATGAAACTGCGGCGATCTTCGGGGTTATGGGTGCGCTCGACGAGGCCCGTCTTCTCGAGCTGGTCGATGCGGTTCGTCAGCGTGCCCGAGGTGATCATCATCGTCGCCAGCAGATCTCCCGGCGACAGTCTATAGGGAGGGCCGGAGCGCCGCAGTGTCGCCAGCACGTCGAAACTTGCGCTGTTGAGGCCATGCTCGGCGAAGGTCTTCTCCATCTCACGGCCGAGATGCTGCGAGAGCCGCTTCATGCGGCCGAACAACCCCATCGGCGTGACATCGAGGTCCGGTCTTTCCCGGTTCCACTGCGCGAGAATTCCGTCGACATGGTCCATGCCGCCATCGTTGCGACCAAATATCTTGACGTCAAGATATTTGTCATTATCTTGACGTCAAGATAATGAGCGAGACCGCCATCATGGCCCGCAATGCCGACTTGCTGCTGACCGCGATCGCCCCAGCTATCTGGGGCAGCACCTATCTGGTGACGACGGAGTTCCTGCCGCAGGGCTACCCACTGACCGTGTCGATGCTGCGTGCGCTCCCGGCTGGCCTCCTGCTGCTGCTCGCCGTCCGGCAATTGCCGCAGGGAATCTGGTGGGGACGGGTTCTCCTCCTCGGCGCGCTCAATTTCTCGCTGTTCTGGTGGATGCTGTTCATCGCAGCCTATCGGCTGCCGGGCGGTGTCGCGGCGACCGTAGGGGCGATCCAGCCGCTCGTCGTCCTGCTCCTCGCGCGTCTGCTGCTCGGTTTCGCCATCCGCCCGCTCGCCATCGTCGCGGCCATCGCCGGCATGGCAGGTGTCGCGCTGCTGATTCTGACGCCGCAGGCTGCGCTCGATCCGCTCGGCATCGCCGCTGGTCTCGCCAGTGCGCTGTCGATGGCGGCGGGCACGGTCCTGAGCCGGCGCTGGCAGCCGCCGGTCTCGCCACTGACCTTCACCGCCTGGCAGCTGACCGCGGGAGGAGCCCTGCTGCTGCCGGTGGTCCTCTGGCTCGAACCCGCACCGCCGACGCTGACCGGCACGAACATCCTCGGCCTTGCCTATCTCGGGCTGATCGGCGCTGCCCTGACCTATATCCTCTGGTTTCGCGGCATTGCCCGGCTGGGTCCCTCGACGGTCTCGCCGCTCGGCTTTCTCAGCCCGGTGACGGCTGTCATGCTCGGCTGGTCGGTGCTCGGCCAATCGCTCAGCCCTGCCCAGATCGCCGGCATGGCGATCGTCCTCGGCAGCGTCTGGCTGAGCCAGCGCGCTCAGCAGACTGTGCCGGCCAGCGCTCCCACGGTGGCGAAACCCCGGGAGGCGTGACGGGGCACGCCTCCTCGCGCGTGTCGTCGGTTATCCCTGAAACAGCTCTTCGTAGGCGAACAGTCCCTGATGGCCGCCGGTGTGCCAGAACACCACTGTCTCGTCGGGCCTGAACGCGCCACGCCGCACCAGCGAAAACAGCCCGGCCATAGCCTTGCCGGTATAGACGGGATCCAGAAGGATGCCCTCGAGGCGCGCGACACTGGTCACGGCTTCGAGCATCGCCGTCGTCGGCTGGCCGTAGCCGGGCCCGATCTGCGTTGCGTCGATCGTGATCGAGACATCGGCGACGCTCTGGCTCCCAGCAAGCGCGAGCGTGTCGCGCGCAAGGCCGGCGACGATACCGCGGGCCTCTTCGGCCTGCCGCGAGACGCTGATGCCGTGGACGGCGCAAGCGAGGCCCAACGTCTGCACACCTGCAACGATGCCGGCATGAGTGCCACCGCTGCCGGTCGCCAGCACGATATGGTCGATCTGTCGGCCTGCGGCCTTGGCCTGCCCGGCGAGTTCGACCAGCGCATCATGATAGGCGAGGCCGCCCAGTGCATTGGAGCCGCCGATCGGGATGAAATAGGGCCGTCGGCCCTGCGCACGCAGCGCAGCCAGGGTCTGTTCGAGCGCCTCCATGGCGTCCTGCTCGGCGGTCAGGATGCGAATATCGGCGCCGAGCAATCGGTCGAGCAGGATATTGCCGTTGGCCCGGTAGCTCGCGCTGCGTCCGCTGATCTTGTCGGTCAGGAGCAGAACGCAGCCGAGGCCGTTCCTGGCGGCGGCCGCAGCCGTCTGCCGCGCATGATTGGACTGGATGGCCCCGAGCGTGACCAGCGTATCGGCCCCCTGCTGCAGCGCTTCGCCGACGAGATATTCGAGCTTGCGCGCCTTGTTGCCGCCGCCGGCAAGGCCCGTGCAGTCGTCCCGCTTGATCCAGATCGAGGGAGCGGGGCCATGGCGCCCGAGTTCCCGCGACAGCCGGGGCAGTTCCTCGAAGGGGGTCGGCAGGATCGAAAGCGGAGCCCGGCTCCGCTCAGCCAATGACCAGGGCTTGTTCATGTCGATTGTTCCTCACCAAGACCGGCGCAGTGGCGCTGCGGCCCACCATAGCGGCGGGTTGGAAAAAGGCAGCCGCGCCAGGGCGGGACAGCCATGCGCCTGGCTGTCACATCCTCCTCGAAATTCGCGGATCGAGCTTGTCGCGCAGCCCGTCGCCGAGCAGGTTGACCGCGAGCACCACCAGCGCCAGCGCGATCGCCGGACAAAAGATCGTCCAGGGCGCGCGCGCCAGGTAGAGTCTGCTGGAGGCGATCATGTTGCCCCAGCTCGGCGTTTCCGGCGGCACGCCGGCGCCGAGGAATGACAGCGACGCTTCCACCAGGATTGCCGATGCGCAGATATAGGTCGCCTGCACGATCAGGGGCGCGATGGTGCTCGGCATGATGTGAAGCACCAGAATCCGCGGCGTCCGCGCCCCACAGGCGATCACCGCCTCAACGAAAGGCAGCTCGCGGACACTGAGCACGATCGAGCGCACGAGCCTGACCACGCGAGGCAGTTCCGGAATGGCGATGGCGGCAATGACGATTCCGATGCTGCCCTGGTTGAGGGCGACCAGCGCGATCGCAAGCAGGATCGCTGGAATCGCCATCAGCCCGTCCATCAGGCGCATGACCGGGGTCTCGATCCAGCGGTAATAGCCGGCCATCAGGCCGATCAGCAGCCCGGCGCTGATCGAGATCGTCGCGACGGTGAGGCCGACGATCAGTGAGACGCGTGCTCCGTAGACGGTGCGGGCGAAGACATCCTGGCCGAGATGGTCGGTGCCGAACCAGAACTGCGCGGATGGCGGCAGCAGCCGGCGTGTTGGCGCCTTCAGCATCGGGTCGCCGGCGAGCAGTGGCGCGAAGATCGCGATCGCGACGAAGAAGATCAGGATGGCGCCGCCCAGCAGCATCGTCGGGTTGCGCCGGGCGAAGCGCCTGAACCGGGCGCCGAGACTGCGCGGCGCAGGGCTGAGGGTGGAAGGGGCGGTATGGGCCGTGATCACGCTCATCGCTTCGCTCTCTCAGTACCGGATCCGGGGATCGATCAGCGAATAGGAGAGATCGACGAGCAGATTGACCAGGACATAGATGCCGGAGAACAGCAGGATCACGCCCTGGATGATCGGATAGTCGCGCTTCGAGATGGCATCGACAACGAGCCGTCCGATGCCGGGTATGTTGAACACAGTCTCCGTGATGACGACGCCGCCGATGAGAAGCGCGACGCCTATGCCGATCACCGTGATGATCGGTACGCCGGCGTTCTTGAGCGCATGCTTCATCAGCATCGTCTTCGTCGTGACACCTTTGGCCTTTGCCGTCCGGATATAGTCTTCCTCGAGCACCTCCAGCATCGAAGCGCGCGTCATGCGCGCGATCAGCGCGATATAGGCGAGGCCGAGCGTGACGGTCGGCAGGATTAGGTGGAGCAGCCACGGCCCCACGCCATCGGCGAGCGGCTTGTAGCCCTGGACGGGAAGCCAGCGCAGCTCGATAGCGAAGATGTAGATCAGGCCGTAGCCCACGACGAAGGCCGGCATTGAGAATCCGAGCACGGAGAAGCCCATCAGGGCACGGTCAACCAGGCTTCCGACCCTCCAGGCCGCGATCACACCGAGGCTGACCGCGATGCTGACGGCGAAGAGCATGGTCAGCAGCGCGAGCGAAAGCGTCGGCTCCAGTCGTTGGAGGATCAGCCTGCTGACTGGCGTGTTCGAAAAGATCGAAACCCCGAGATCTCCGCTCAGCACGCGTGCGGCCCAACGCCAGAATTGTACCAGCAGCGGATCGTCGAGCCCGAGCCGCTGACGGATGGCGACGATCTGCTGGGGCGTCGCGTAATCGCCGGCGATGATCGCGGCTGGATCGCCGGCCGAGAAATGCAGCAGCAGGAAGACGAAGATACCGACGAGCGTCATCACCAGCAGGGTTTGGGCCAGCCGTTGGGCGATGTAACTGAGCATGGGGTCGATCGTCCTCCTTCAGCCTAAGCAGGCTGGAAGCGGCAGGCCGGTCGCGCCGCGCGCCGGCTGCGCCGTCCACCAGCCCGCCGGAATGGTCCGACGCCGGCCGGGGCGGAGCCCGGCCGGCGGAGGCGGCTACCCCTTCTTGACATTCCAGAACGGGATCAGCTCCGGCATGCCGATCAGCCCGGTGAGATTGCGCAGGGCCGCGGGCTGGAACCATTGCCCGTAATACATGTGCGGCACGAAATCCCAGGCGTTCTGCTGCATGTCGCGCGCGATCTGCCGGCGTTCGGCATCATTCGAGGCGGCCGCCCATTTGTCGCGGAAGGCTTCGTGCTTCTCGTCGGTCGGCCAGCCGAACCAGCCCTTCTCGCCATTGGCGGCATGGCCGCTGAGCGCCACGGGATTGCCGAAGGCATTGACCGAACCCGAGGTGAAGAAGACGTTCCAGCCGCCCTGGTCCGGGGGGCTCTTGACGGCACGCCGCGTGATGACCGCGCCCCAGTCCGAGGCCTGCAGCGACACGTTGAAGCCAGCCTGGCGCATCCACTGCGCGATCAGGTTCGCGGCATTGTTCATATAGGCGATGTTGGTAGCGTGCAGCACGACGACGGGGCGGCCGTCATAGCCGGATTCCTTGACGAGCTGCTTGGCCTTCTCGATGTTCTGGCCGCCCTTGAACCAGTCGATATTGGCGTCATTCTCCATCGGCGTGCCCATGCCGAACAGCGAAGAGCAGCCCTTGAAGTATTTCTCGTCGCCGAAGGTCGCCTTCATCACCTCGGTCGGGTGAATCAGGTAGAGCATCGCCTGGCGGGCCTTGACGTTGTTGAACGGCGGGTGGAGCCAGTTGACGCGAGCCCAGCCGAGCTGGCCCTGTTTGTTCAGGACCTCGAGCTTGATCTCTTTCTCGCCCTCCAGCGAGGACAGCAGATCGACATTCGGGTACTCGATCATGTCGATCTCGCCGGCGCGGATGGCAGCGATCGCCGTGGCCTCGTCCGCGATGTTCTCGTAGACGACGCGGTCGACATTCACGACCTTGCCGCCGGAGGTGAAGACGGCCGGCTCCGAACGCGGCACATAGTTCGGGTTCTTGTCGTAGACGTAGCGCTGGCCCTGGACGACGGCGTCCTGGTTCATGACGAACGGGCCTGAGCCGATGATCGTCTGGATCTGCTGCATCGGGTCGGTCTGCGCTTCCTTCTCGCGCATGATGTAGCAGGCATTGGTCGCCGCCTTGGCGAGCCAATCGACAGCCAGGCTGTAGGGTTCCTTCATCACGATCTGGAAGGTCTTGTCGTCCTTGATCGGCGTATCGGCGAGGCGAGCCATCATGTGCTGGCCGCCGCCGTCGCGCGCGCCCCAGCGCCGGATCGAGGCGACGCAGTCGCGCGCCGTCACCGGCGTGCCGTCGGTGAAGCGCAAGCCGTCACGGAGTTCGAAATTATAGGTCTTGCGATCGTCCGAAAGGCTCCATTTCGAGACCATCTGCGGCTTGGCGTCGAATTTGTCGTCGACCCCGAACAGCGTGTCGTAGACCATGGCAGCATGGTAGGAGGTCATGTTCGCGGTCGTCCAGACCGGGTCGAAGACGCGAAGATCGCCATGCAGCACGGCGCGGACGGTGCGTGAGACGGGTGGGGTGGTCTGGGCCCTCAGGCGGGCAGGCGCGGCGGTCAGTGCTCCAGCGGCGAGACTGCCCTGGACGAATCTGCGGCGTGTGGTCGTCATGTCTCTCTCCCTCCAAGAGATGCTGAATGACCGCGAGCATTCGCTTCGTCTGGCCACCCTCGGTGATCAAATCACGGTCAAGTCTCCATCCACGTGGCCAGGCTCAGACGACGATGCGGCCGGGCGGCAGCGGGTCGTGGGGCCAGAGCGGCCGGGCGATCTTGCGATAGGGGTATTTGCGCACGTCGAGATGCGAGGGGCCGCCGCCGTCGGTGTAGATCACCGCACTGGCGATCGGCCCATAGGCGGCATGGAAATGGTTGGTCGACTTGACGCTGACGATGCGCTTCTGCGTCGGGTCGATGCCGACGCTGGTAAAAATCTCGAGCCCCAGCGCCTGCGTGCGATGCGATAAGAGCGCGACGTCGATGCCGTCGATGCGGATGCCGACGGCATTGCCGATCGGGACCTTGGCTGTGCCGAAGCTCTGGGTGCCGTTGCGGATGGCTCCGAGCACGGTGACGTCGCCGTCGACCGGCTTGCCCGAGGTCGAGGCGGCCTTGCCGCCGAAGCGCAGCGGGATGGTGGCGCCGACACCGGCGGTAAGGCAGAATTCGACGGCGACAGGGTCCCAGACCGGACCGATCGCCGCATCGCGAATACCCCGTTCGCGCAGGCGGTGGATGATGTTGGTATTGTCGGACGCCGCACCCCCTCCGGCATTGTCGGTCGAATCTGCAATCACGCTCGGGCCGTTGGCAGAACTGCCGAGAGCCCGGTCAAGCGCTTCGTCGAGCGGGACCACCGGCGGAGCGAATTGCCCCTTCAGGGAGCGGAACTCCTCGCCGAGCCGCGCGGCGAGCGCATCTCCGGCGGCCTTGGCATTGTCGGTGACGACCAGGACCCGCGTGCCGATCTCCGGCACGTCGCCTTGCTGGAAACCGTGAGCGAGCGAGACCGAAAGCACGGCGTCCTTGCCCTCGAGTGCGCTCATCCGGTCGACGAAGGAGCGCCCGGGCTCACGCGTGGTCGGCACCAGCTCGATCATCCGGCAGTCATAGAGCGACATCACCGGCTTGATCGTGCCACGGATCGTCGCAAGGATGATGTCGACCAATTCCTCGGCCCGCTCGACGAAGTCGATATGCGGGTATTCCTTGTAGAGGATGATGGCGTCCGCCAGCCGCACGCGCTTTTCGGTCAGGTGGCAATGCGGATCGAGCTCGACACCGATCGGCACCTTCGGGCCGACGATGGCGCGGACATGTTCTAGAATGTCGCCCTCGCAATCGTCATAGCCATGCGCGACCATGGCCCCGTGCAGCCCGAGCAGGACGCCGTCGACCGGCATTGCGGCGTTGAGTTGGCCGAGGATCTCGTCCCGCATCTCCTCGTAATCGGCCTGGGCACAGGTTCCCGACGGCTCGGCCCAGAAGCAGGAACCTTCGATCAGCGTGAAACCGTCTCGCTCTGCCCGCTGGCGCGCCACGTAAAGTGGCGCGGTGCAATGCGTCGCCCGGTCGGGATGCTGACCTGCGGGAAAATAGGCCGATGCCTCGAAATTCGCGCGGGATGTCGGGATAGGCGAAAACGTATTCGTCTCGGTAGCAAGCGACGCGGCGAACAGACGCATAATCAGAGCCTTCCCGTTTCGTGCGGAGGCAAGCTCCGACGTCAGCAATGCACCTGTCAAGCTGCGTCGCAGCAAGAAATCCTGCTTTGTGATGCTCGCAATCCCGGAGCTGAGGTCAATGGCCATTGACGACGGCAATGGGGGCATTCGTCATTCTACATCCTATCCGCGCAAATCCACTTTTCCCGGTCATCAGGGGTGTAGGAGAATCCCGCCGGCCGCGTGAAGCTTGGGCCCCCGGATACCGCCCATCATGTCGCTGCGGGCCGCTGTGGCCGTCGGCCCGCCTGCGCTTTGGACGACTTCGGGCCACACCGCGTTGGAACCGCCGGCCGTCGGCGGCGTTAGCCAGCAAGACGGGTCGCGAGGATTTGCCCCATGAACAGCACTCGAATTGGCGGGCTGCTCAGCATTGGCCTGAGCACCTTTGTTCTTGTGACACCCGCTCACTCTGCCGGGTTCTTCGATGAACTGGCCCGAGCCGTGTTCGGGAGACCTCCTCCGCAGGTTTACCCGACTGGGCCTGAACCGCTCGATGTGACCGTTCGGCCGACGCGTCGTTCGCATCAGCGGAAAGCCGTCGTATCCAGGCCGACGCCTCCAGTCGTAAAACTCGATCCGGCCACCGATCACTATTGGTATCTGGACGACCCGACCCTGCGCCGCGGCGATATCGTCGTTACACGTTCGGACGTTCTGGTCTTTGAGGGGCGCGCCAGTCAAAACCACAGTGCCAGCGATTTTACTGCCCTCGGGAAGTCTCGCCTCGTATCCAGGTCCACCCAGCAGAGGGTCGAGGCGGCGGCGGGCGGTCGCAAGTTCGAACCAGACCCCGGCCCACGAACCATCGCCGAGCGCGACCCTGCGAATTGATCCGCGGCGCATGGATCATTGCACGGCAGGCGGCCGCTCGCAGGGCGGCGTAACCCGTTGCTGCTTCGCGAGCTCGCTCTCACGATGCGCCCCGCATCGCGTTCGAGCGAGAAGTGCTGCTGATCCCCGCGGAGAGCGATATAATCAGCCCGATCGAGAGGAACCCGCCTGACCATATCTGCTGCTGACCGTTGAAATCCCCTGGAGGAGGACCCGGATCATGGCCGCCAAGGAGTTGAAGTTCTCGTCCGATGCCCGCGAGAGGATGCTGCGCGGTGTCGAAATCCTGGCCAACGCCGTCAAGGTCACGCTTGGTCCCAAGGGGCGCAACGTCGTGATCGAGAAGTCATTCGGTGCGCCCCGCATCACCAAGGATGGCGTCGCCGTCGCCAGGGAGATCGAACTTGCCGACAAGTTCGAGAACATGGGCGCAAGGATGGTGCGCGAGGTCGCTTCAAAACAGCATGACGCCGCCGGCGACGGCACCACGACGGCAACTGTATTGGCCCACGCCATCGTCCGTGAGGGAGCCAAGGCCGTCGCCGCTGGCATGAACCCGATGGATCTGAAGCGCGGCATCGACATGGCGGTCGAGGCTGCGGTGGCAGATTTCAAGAAGAGGGCCAAGACGGTCACGGCCAATAGCGAGATCGCTCAGATCGGCACCATCTCGGCCAATGGCGACACCAAGATCGGGGCGATGATCGCCGCGGCGATGAAGAAGGTCGGCAACGAGGGTGTCATCACGGTCGAGGAGGCAAAATCGCTCGAGATCGAGCTCGATGTGGTCGAGGGCATGCGGTTCGATCGTGGCTATATTTCACCCTATTTCATCACAGATGCGGAGAAGATGCGGGCCGAGCTCGAAGACGCCTATATCCTGATCCACGAGAAGAAACTCTCCTCGCTCCAGGCCATGTTGCCGCTGCTCGAGGCGGTGGTGCAAACCGGCAGGCCGCTGCTGATCATCGCCGAGGACGTGGAAGGGGAGGCTCTCGCCACGCTCGTGGTCAACAAGCTGCGGGGTGGCCTCAAGGTCGCGGCCGTCAAGGCTCCGGGCTTCGGCGATCGCCGCAAGGCCATGCTGGAGGATATTGCGATCCTCACTGGCGGAACCGCCATTTCCGATGATCTCGGCATCAAGCTCGAGACCGTCACGCTCCAAATGCTCGGCAGCGCCAAGAAAGTCATGATCGAGAAGGAAAGCACCACAATCGTTGACGGTGCCGGCAGGAAGAAGGAGATCGGCGCTCGCGTGGCACAGATCAAGGCGCAGATCGAGGAGACCAGCTCGGACTACGATCGTGAGAAGCTCCAGGAGCGTCTGGCCAAGCTCGCCGGTGGCGTTGCGGTCATCCGCGTCGGCGGCGCGACCGAGATCGAGGTCAAGGAGAAGAAGGATCGTGTCGACGATGCCATGCACGCGACCCGCGCGGCGGTCGAGGAAGGCATCCTGCCGGGGGGCGGCGTGGCGCTGCTGAGGGCGATGAAGGCCCTTGCCGCCGTCAAGCCCGCCAATGCCGACCAGAGAACCGGCGTCGAGATCGTGCGCCGCGCGCTGCAGGCTCCGGCCCGACAGATCGTCGAAAACGCCGGCGCCGACGGTGCGGTCATCGTCGGCAAGCTGATCGAGAAGGATGACTACAACCAGGGCTACAATGCCGCGACAGGGGAGTATCAGGATCTTGTGGCGAATGGGGTGATCGATCCGGCCAAGGTGGTGCGGACCGCCCTTCAGGATGCGGCGTCGATCGCCTCGTTGCTGATCATGACCGAGGCGATCATTGCCGAGCTGCCGAAGAAGGAAGCGCCGCAGGCGATGCCGGGCGGCATGGATTTCTGATGATTGATACGGGCGGACTCGATCGGGTGTCGCTTGCGAAGGAGATCCGGCTGGATCATTGGGGGTGCATCGCGCGCGCCAGCTCGGAGGTTTCTGGCGCTGTCTCTCACGCGTCACCACGGTGCGCCTGCTATTCGTGGGTCAGCTTCAGCGGGTGTACCGGCTTGTTTCGCCTCACGCGCATTGCAACGGCGAGCCCTGGAATGAGATCGAGACGCCTATAGACACAAATGCCGGTCGCGACATTCCAGAGCACCATGGTCGCCGTGGTGGCCACTGCCGCGCCGATTGCTCCGTAGAGCGCGATTCCTATGGCGCAGGCTGCGACGTTCGCGGCGGCGCTCGCAACCATGATGACCGCGGCGGCGCGCTCATGGCCGGTCATGGTCAAGAGGTTCTGATGCGGGCCGGCCGCCGCGGCAAAGACCTGACCGATCATCAGGATCTGAGCAACATGAACTGCGGCGACGAAATCCTTGCCAAACCATCGTAGCCCCGGCTCGAGTACCACCAGAAGCGGCACAGCCAGCATGACGGCCCCGACGAAGGACAACACGCTGGCGCGCGCGAACAGCGCCTGCAGGCCCAGCCGGTCGCCGCGCGCGTGAAGGTCTGCGATCGTGGGGGCAAATACGGTGCTCACGGCGACGCGCGGCAACAGGAGCAGCATCGCCACATTGAAACCGACCGCAAACGTACCAGCATCCCGGATGTTGCCGGTCCAGCCGAGCAGCATCACCCCCGTGCGGTTCATCAGGGTGTCGACGGCCGTCATGATCATGATGGGAAAGACGGCGGTCAACCAATAGCGCGGAGCGTAGGTCGAGTTGACGCCTCGCAGAGCAAGAGGCCAGAGCTGGCGCATGATCACGCAGACCACGCCCACCGTGACCGCCGAGCTGATCAACAGCGCAGCCATGACGAGCGCTGCGTCCAGCCGCCATGAAGCCGCGGTGGCGGCCAGGACGACAAGCACGAGCAAGAGGCCGTCACGGACGATGCGTTCCGGCAAAAGAGCCGAAACGATTCCGCCGAAAGCGCGTAGCAGCGTCGCACCGATCAGATACATCGTGACCAGCGGGACTGTGGCCATCCCGATCAGCAGGCTGATGCTAAGCTCCGAGTGCGGGCGAGCGGAGGAAACGGCCACGATTCCGGCGCCGATTCCGGCGAGAACGATGGCTGCCACGAGGGTCCAGCCCACGGCAAACTGAATCACACCACGCGCCAGAGACCACTCCCCCTTCGCACCATAGGCCGGCACGAACCGAAGCAGGGCAACATTGAAGCCGAGGGTCGCGCTGTAGGCCAGGAGGCTGACCCAGGCAAAGGCGTAGGAATATGTGCCATAGCTGGAAAGGCCGACCAGCCGGGCGATCTCGAACTGCGCAACGCTCGTAAGTCCTGCGCCGCCGACATAGACGACCAGAGCCCAAACGCTCCCGGATGAGAGCCGGTGAGCGAGGTCACTGCTGCCCTTCGCACTGGTTTCGCCGCTTGCCGGCGCGGCCGCGGGCTCAGATAGAGCGGTCGCTGTCGGCGCATTATCGCTGCGGGCCAGCCGGGTGATGGTGGCGTAACTTGTCAACATCAGATCAATACCCAGCGTTGTGACTGTAATCGATCATGACCGACGCCAGCTCATGAAGCTGCGGATGTCTTTGAAATGGAAGCCGGCATCGTGCTCGGTATCGACCCAGGTCAGCACCGACGCCACTCGGGGAGCGCCATCGGCGTCGGGCCCCGGAGCGCCGCCGACCAGCCGTAGCGCACTCTGCGCCATTTCCCGGCCGGTCTGTGCCCAGCGCACCACGAGCAGTATCTGGTCGGCCCAGCCCGCCAGAAAACTCGCTTCCAGCCGATCGACCGCTGCGGGCCCATCGATCACGATGAAGTCGTAGGTCTCGCGGAACTGATCAAGCCAGTGCGGAACTTGCGGGTTTGCGAGGAAATGAAGCAGGTTGCCATCGAGTCGAGGCGGCGGAATGTAGTCGACCCCAAGCTCAGGAAGGTGCTCCACCGCATCGGCGATCGGTCGGCCGCGGCTCAGGACGTCGACGAGATCGACGCCGGGGGCGGCCGCGCGCGCCATCGTCACGATGTCCCGTTCAGGGAGCCCGCTTGGCTCGCCGAGGTCGATCAGGAGCACGCGCAGTCGAAGGCGCGCCGCCGAGAGGACAAGGCTCCGCGCGACCGTGGTCTTGCCTTCGCCCGGAAGGGCGGAGCTGACAAGGATGATCTTCGACGCGAAGCTGCCGGAGCCCCTTGGCAACACGGAGATCAGCAATGAGCGGATTGACCGCGCATAGACTGATTGAGGCTGCTGCCGCAGCAGATCCTCGATCCGCTTTGCGTGCCGGAGCGTGACCCGCGGGACCTGCCCGAGGCAAGGAACGGCCAGAGCTTCGGCGGCTTCATCCGTGCTGCGAAGAGTGTGATCAAGTCTGTCGATGCCGAGCGCAAGCAGCACGCCCATGATGCCGAAGACCATCACGCCGGGCGGAATGAGGAAGGCCGGGTGAATCGAACTTGGCCTTTCCGGCGGCCACGCCGACGCCATCACCCGGACGTCCGGCTGAATGAGCTGGACCTGTTCGTTTGCCTGCTGCTGACGGCTCAGAAGGGCATCATAGAGCTGGGCTACTGCGGCCGCCTGACGCTCGAGAGCCCGCAAACCGGACATGCTGGCCGCGGTTTCGGTCGCCGCCGCCTTCAGGGACTGCAGCCGCTCCTCGATTGATCTGGCCTGAGCCTGGAGAATGCGACCGTCGGTCTCTACCTGGCTGAACGCCTGATCGATCGCCTGCTCTGTCGCACGGTCCGCTTTCCGGCGCGGCTCCGGCTGAGGCTCCTGACCGACTGTCGCTGGTGCTGCTTCGTTATGGGCGAACTCGGCCAGGCTCGCTGATCCCAGTGCATCCGCAAGGGCGGAGGTGGGTGCGCCGCGCTGGCGCAAGTCGTTGAACCGGTTCAGCCGTTGTTGCGTCGCGGCGAAATCGGACTTGGCCAGGGCCAATTGCCGGGCCAGCTGTGCGATCTGCTGGCCGGTTACATCAGGGGTGCCATCGACCGCTGCGCCATGGAGCAAGCGGTAGGCCTGCAGCTCCTCTTCGGCACGCGCCACCTCCAGCCTCATTTCGGGAACGCGCTTGGCGAGCCAGACCACAAGCTGCTCCGCGTCGGTGCGCTTTCGTTGCGCAATATCCTCGATGTAGACATTCGCGACGGTGTTCGCGATCTCGGCTGCACGTCCCGGATCGGAATCCGTTGCAACAACTGACAAGACTCTCGAACGTCGCTCTTGGCCGATCTTTACGGAGCGCTTCAACTGCTGGGCCAGCGCGCTTTCGTTACTGTCAGGGGAGTGGCTGTCAGCGCTACGCCGAAACGGCTGCGTGAGAAACGACCAGGCGGCACCGAGCCCATCCTGGACACGGTGCAGCCAGGAGTCCGGTTGCTTCCCTGCCGCCACCACTTCCTCATGGGCAAGAAGGAGCGCCGAAGCGACCCGTCGCAGATGCGCATCGGACGAAAGCACGGCCAAGTGCGTGTCGATCGCCGCATCGTCGATGGCTTGGGAGGCCTGGGATGTGCCACTCGACCCTTCCGAGGCGCGATCGACCACGATTTGCGTCGTTGCCGTATAGGTGGGCGACATGATCATGCCAACGATCGCGACCCCTCCGCCGCCGAGGAGCATCATTGCAAGGATCAGACCCCGCCGCCTCGACAGCGCGTGGACGATCCGCTGGAATGGCAGCGGCCCTGGCGCCGATCCAATGATCGGTCTGGTTATCCGCGTCGTCGGTTCGAGTGGCGGCAGATCCGAAGGTCGTGCCGTCGCGATGAACCGCTGGCCCTTGCCGGTCAACGCTTCCATCGTCAGCTCCCCTGCAATGCGAGGTCGAATTCACCGACCGGTGTGGTGGCCGGCGGACCTGCGCCCTCGTCGAGCCAGGCCTCGAGCATCAGCACAGCCCAAAGCGCAAGCGAATGGTCGCGGCGGCCGCTCAGGTGCTCCGCCCAGCACGCCTGGACCGCCGCCACGTCGAGAAGATCGTGGCGCCGCAGCCGCGATTCGGTCAGCAGGTCGGCCGCCCAGGCCCGTAGCGGCCCCTTCAGCCAGGCACCGACAGGCACGTCGAAGCCCTGCTTGGGGCGCTCGAACAGGTGCCGGGGCAAGTAGCGCGCAAGAACCTGTCGCAAGATCCACTTGCCCTGGCCGTGGCGGACCTTGACCGCTGTCGGCAGGCGCCAGGCGAATTCGACGACGCGATGATCCAAAAGCGGACAGCGGGCTTCCAGGCTCGTCGCCATGCTTGCCCGGTCGAGCTTCACCAGAATGTCGCTCGTCAGATATCCAGTCATGTCCCGAAAGATCAGTTGCGACACCAGATCGTCGAGGACGGGAGCATCGGGCTCGGCAGCTTCGGCGTCGCGCGCCAGGGTTAGCTCCGAGACACGTGTCAGCCGCCGGTAGATTTCCTGGTCTCCGTTCGCGGCGAAGAGATCGGAAAGACGCCTCAGGCGGTCGCCGCGCAGCGAGCGCCTCAGCCGGTCCGGCACCGGCAGCCGATTGACGAATTCCTCGCTGGCGCCATTCGCCAGGTGAACCAGGAAATCTGCAGCGGTGCGGCGGAGAATGGGGGGCAGGCCAAGCAGGGAAGCCAGCCGCACCGCAAGAAAATGCCTGGAGTAGCCGGCAAAGCATTCATCGCCGCCATCGCCCGACAGAGCCACGGTCACATCAGTGCGAGCGAGGCGGGAGACGAGCAGGGTCGGGATTTGCGACCAGTCGGCGAATGGCTCGTCCCAGATGCGTGGCAATTCGGGGATGACCTCGCGAGCCTCCGCCGGCGTCAGATGCAGCTCCGTATGATCTGTCCCGAGGTGCCGGGCGATACGCCCGGCCTCGACCGACTCGTCATAGCCTCGTTCGCGAAATGCGATCGTGAACGTGCGCACCGGCCTGTCGGACTGGGCCTGCATCAGCGCGACGACGGTCGAGCTGTCGATTCCTCCGGAGAGGAATGCGCCGAGCGGAACGTCGGCGACCATCCGCTCGCGCACGGCGAGACGAAGCAGTTCGTCAAGCTCCGCGACCAGTGCGACATCGTCGGAAACGAACGGATTCTTCCGCCCCTCTTCGGCCACGGCAGCCAGGGACCACCACTGGTGGATCCTCGACTTGAGAGTTGCTGTGTCGGGAGCGTCGGCGATCTCGTCCACGCTCACCGACAGCATGGCTCCAGGGGGCAGCTTGAACACATCGTGCCAGATGCAGCACCGATCCGGCATCGTGCCGCGCGCCAGCATGGCGGCCACAGCCTCTCGATCGATCCGGGCTTGAAAGCCCGGAAAGGTGCGAATTGCCTTCAGCTCGGAGGCAAACACAAGGGCACGTCCGATGCGCGCGATGTAGAGTGGCTTCTTCCCCATCCGATCTCTGACCAAATGGAGAACACGCGCCCTTCGGTCCCAGAGGCCGAGTGCGAACATGCCGGTGAAGCGCTGGAGCGCCCTCTCCAGACCCCAGCTTTCGATCGCGCCGAGCATCACCTCGGTGTCGCTGCCACCACGGAAGCTATGCCCGAGTTCTTCGAGTTCGCGGCGCAGGGTATGGAAATTGTAGACCTCGCCGTTGAAGGTCATGACCAGCCGTCCGCTGTGGGAAAGCATCGGCTGGTGGCCGCCCTCGGTCAGGTCGACGATTGCGAGGCGTCGATGACCCAGTGCGACGCCTGCCTCACGGTCACTCCAAAACCCGTCGCTGTCCGGCCCACGATGGCGAATGGAAGCCGTCATCGGCTTGATCGCACCCAGTAACCCGGGGTCCGCAGCGTCGGGGGGCAGAATGATACCCGCAATCCCGCACATCCTGTCATCTCCCGTAGTGAGCGGACACCGTCGGCCTTCGCGTGCAGCCCTCGGCCAAACACAGGGCGAGGGCGAACCAGAAGATCGGGTGGCGAAGAATGAAGTGGCTGATGCTGAACACCGCCACAGAGCAGATCAGTGCCGAGAGGGCATCGAACCGGGCGTGCAGCGTGAGCAAGAGGGTACTGCCGACGAGCCACGCCAGAGTGGCGAGGCCAAGCACGCCTCCTTGGGTGTACAGGTCCAGGGGCGTGCTGTGCGCCTCGAACGGGCCGGGCAGGTTCTGCGGGTTAGGACCCGTGGGGCGTTCGGAATGCGGCCCCGGACCGAGGCCCAGGGAGGCCGACCCTAACCCTTTCAGCAGTGCTTGCTGCCAAAGCAGAAACCGCAGATTGGCTGTGGCTACGGTCCCGTCCCCGCCTTTGTCCTTGGCCAGGCTTTTGGCGAAATCCTCCGCCTCATCGGCAGCGGCGATGCCGTAGGGCAACAGCGCGATCGTGGTGGGCGGGGCCGCCAGGATGAAGAGGACGGCTGCGATGTAACGCATGCTGTATCCTGGCATGGCCAGCCAGGTCCGCAGCCGCAACCCGATCAGGAACGTGCTCGAGATGACCGTGGCACCCAAGAAGGCGTCGCTCTTCGTCAATCGCCCGAAGACCACGGGCAGGATCGCCAAAGCAAAGCCGGAGACGCGGCCGAAGCCCGTCTCCGCGCTCATCGCCAGATGGAGCGCGAGCGGACCAAACACGGCGCAATAGAGCGCAGCCTGGTTGGGGTTCTCGGACCAGCCGCGAAAGCGGTCCCAGTACCATGGATCGAGCGAACCCTGAGGGAGCAGCCCCCAGCCGATGGCAATCTGCAGCGCGAGGCCGATATTGCCGAAGACGATGACGAACCAGGCCGTCTGCCGCAGGCGGTTGTCACTGTCTGGTTCGGCCACGGACAATATCGTCACACAGGCCATGAGCAGATAGGCGGTGGAGTCATGCACCATGGCGCCGACGTCGGTCAGCGGATCGAAGAGAAGTCCGATGCACGCGCCTATGCTCAAGGTGAGCGCGAACACGGCCCAGAATGCGCTCAGTCGGGTCAAGGCTGAACTGGCCGCCATCGGGTACCCGGCCAGAAATCGGGTCGCCGACAGGCCGATCCAGAGCGCAAGGCAGAGTTCGCCTAGGCCGATCGGCAGGCCGGGCAGGCGGAGCTGCGATGCGGAAGACAGCACGAGCCCCGCTCCGAGGAGCGCATTTCGGATCATTCCCCTTCTCCGACACCGCGGAGCGCGCCGGCCCCCTCCAGAATCGGCGATCGCGACCTGCCCGCAGCCTTGTCCGTACCACCCTGTTCCGACAGAACCTGCCGATAAAGCTCCGTGTAATGTCCGACGATCGTCGAGAGCCCGAATTCGCGTCGAACCAGCGCTACGGATCGACCACCCATTTCAAGCGCTCTGCGCCGGTCTTCGAGCAGCTCGAGGATGCTGCTGGCGAGAGCGCCCGGGTCGCGCGGTGGCACGAGGAGGCCGTTCCAGTGATGCGTGACCACATCGCTGCAGCCGGGCATGTCGGTCGTGACGATCGGCAAGCCCGCAAGGCCGGCCTCCAGCAGCACGCGCGGGATCCCCTCCCGATATTCCGTCGGCAGGACGAACAGATCTGCAAGGGCGAGCAGGGCCGGCACGTCTTTCCTCGCGCCCAGCGCCATCACATGGGGAGCCTGCCGGTCGATCTCGTCCTGAGCGACTGCGAAGGGCCCTTCACTTTCTCGTGGACCGACGAGCAGGAAGCGCACACCCGGGCGCACCTTCCTGACCAGCGAAGCGGCCTCCAGCAGCGTCGGAATTCCCTTCTGTTGCGTCAGCCTGCTGACCGTGATGACGATCTCGTCCATCCCGAGGCCGAGCTGTTCCCTTAGCGCCGCAGTGACGGGGGCACGGGCGTGCGATCGATCGAAGGCGGCAATGTCGATGCCCGATCCGCGGATCAGATGAGCGCGGTCCCCTCGAACCAGCCTGTGACTCTCGAAATAGGCCTTGTCGGCGCGGTTCTGGAAAACCGTAGCCGCGGTCCAGCGGGAGGCGAGCCATTGCAAGGCGCAGTAGACCGGCCGGAGGGCGAGCGCGCGGGCCGTCTCGGACGAGAATACCCAACCCATCCCATTGATGGTTCGCACCACGGCGACCTTGCCCCGGACCGCGAGGGGTGCCAGCAGATTGGGCTTCGTATCGAAGCTTTGGACGATGTCTGGGCCGATATCCGCGATCATCTTCGCGAGCTGGCGGATGGCAGCGAGATCGGCGCCGCGACTGTCGAACCGGTCGAATTGATAACGCCGATGAGCCAGGCCGGCTTGCAAGAAGGCGGCCCCGTCTGTGGTCGAGGCTGCCGTTATCCGAAAGCCGCGGTCCTGCAAGGCTGCTAGGAACGGGATGCGCAGCGAATGGTCCTCCCCTCCCACGCAAAGCACATGCGGAACCATTTTGACTCCTCCTGCCAGGAGCTGGGACTGCGGGGGCCTGACCCCTGAGTGCAAGCGCTCGGCCTGATGACCTTTTCCGGCGCGTTCCTGCCCCACAGGACCGTATCCGGTAGGAAATCACGGTATGGAGCAGGCTCTGCACTGTCCTCATTCATTTGGATGACGGATCGGAACCGGACGTAAATGGCGTAGGGCGCCGGCATCGGTGCGTTTCCGCATGGTCGGGGGAAGAATCCGGCGATCGCCGGCCTCATCGCTTCAGAGGCGGCAGGGTGTTCGCCTTGAAGCCGACAGCTTCTGCCTCACGCTATGGTTTGCGTGGAAGAGGCCGGCTCGGCCCGGCTGACAGCGGGTTCACGTGCTGGCAGGCGTAGGATGCCAGCATTGGCGCGGGGCCGCCGGAAGAGGCGTCGCGGTAGCGGCCGTGGCGCGAAAACCAGACAGCCGGCCAACTGTGCAGGGACCGGAGAGAACATGTAGTCTCCCGACGCATCTTCAGGTCGTCACGAATTTGTGCGTGCAGCCGCCGGGTTTGAACTCGAAACGGCCTCGGAGCGAGCCTGCCCGGATGGAGGGCGAGCCCCGGGGCTCGAGTCTGTCGAGCGCGACCACTTCCAGGGGCTCTATCTCCATGCGCGCATGGCGACGATCACCTCTACCCACGGGGGACCGTCAGCATTCCGTGGCACGCTGGCATGAGCCCGCCTGCTGCCCCGCCGCGGCCCGTTCGTCCAATTTGGGTAGACCTTCCTTGCCGGGGACAGCAGCCGGTGTATGCAGGCCGGCCGGCATGGCCTTTCGGGGGGGCGGGACCTTAACCTTTGGGTGTAGGCTGACTGGCTCCTTTGAATGCGTTTTCGCTCCGGGGTTTTCTGATATTGTTCCCTCATGGTTCCGATATTGTTCTATAGCAATGTATTCGGAGCGCGCGAATATATAAGATAATTTTCCAAATTGACGACATAATCAAAGGTAATTTGAGTATAATATATAGTAATTCCTCTCTCCTTGTGCGCGATGTCTTGCAGCAATTGAGTTTACCAGAGCTGTGAGTGGCCGCGTCATCTCAACCGACATGGTTTGCGGAGTGAGGTTAAGCGGATGGTCTCTGGTCCGGAATGCGGAACATCGAGGAGAGTGCCGATATGTCATTGGTCAGCGGATCTGTCGAAGCGCCGGCGCCCCTGGGTGCGTCCGTCCGTCATGCGATGCCCTTGAATGCCGGCCTCGTCGGGCCTCTTTGCGCGTCCCCAGTTCTCGACCAGGAAGAGGGCGGGGCGGGCGTAGCCCCCCCAAGCAATTATCGCGGCACCGTGGCTCTGAGCATGCTCGACCGCATCGGCTGCGGCTATCTTGTCCTCGAGGACCGCCGGAAGATCGTCGAAGCCAACGCCACGGCCCGGCTGATCCTTGGCCGTGAGGCGGGCTCGGTTCAAGGCCTCGACCAACTGACGAGCGCCTTCAAGCGATTGATCGCGCGCGCGCCGAACCGCCCGTCACTCGGCCCGCTGACCTGGATCGTCATTTCGGACAAGGACGATGCGCCTCTCGTTCTCAATCAGGTCGCGGACGACATGCCGGACGGCACCAGCGTAGTCATGCTTCTCGATCTTGATGCTCATCTGGAGCCCAATCCCTTCATGCTTCAGCGCATGTTTGGCCTGACCATGGCCGAGACGCGCCTGGCGATTCAAATGGCGCGCGGCGATGTGCCGGCGGATGTCGCCCGCAGTCGGCGTCTCAGCCGAACCACCATTCGCTCCCAGCTGGCCTCGGTCTTCGCCAAGACGCAGACCAGGCGCCAGGCGGAGCTGGTCACGTTGCTTGCCCGTGTCGCGGTCCTGCCGTGAGGGGCGGGCTTGCTTCGGCGCGCCGCCTCGACCCGGAGCAACGCAGCGCCGGTATCGACAGGCTTGTCCGCTGGAAGCACTGGCGGGCTGTCGCCTGGTGCGCCTTCTCCCTCGTCGGCATTGCCTCGATCCTGCCCGGAAGCATCGAGTTCAGAACCCGGGCGCCCCCCGAGCTGGAGCACGTGTTCGCCTATGCGGTCACGGGCGGAATTTTCGCTGTGGTCTACGGGCGCAAGGGCGCCCCCTTGTCTGCCGCCTTGCTGATCATTGGCGCCGTCGGGTTCGAACTGGCCCAATTTTGGATTCCGGGCCGCACGCCACGAGTCGTCGATGCGGCGTGCAGTATTGCCGGCAGCATGATCGGGCTGGCGGCGGGTCTCGTCCTGCGCCGAGCGTGGTCGAAGCGATATCGGGTTTCGAAGTAGCACGTTCGGCGAGGCGGATTGGTGATTTGACTTCGGCTGGTGACATCGGTTGCTGTGGCGGAGCCAAGACATTGCGGCGATGCGGGCAGCTCGGCGAACGGAAGCTCTGCATCGCTTCTCCTCACATCGCAAGGACAGGTGAGAAACCGGCCGCTACGCCCTTGCGGATGCGCCGGTCTGATGCGGCAAACACGGACGTCTGTCGCAACTGCAGGCTTTCACGCGCGCGCCAGCCTGTTGCCTGCCTTGCTCCGACGCCGGAGTGGTCTGACGGGGCAATGGCGTTCCAGGTGGATCGCTGGCGAAGGCGTGATCTCGCCAGCGATCGGATGGCATTCCTGACGGCCCTTCGCGGGGGGGCGCCCGCAGTATCCTTCGAATGGACGATGACGCTCACAAGGCGTCTCCATAGTGTCCTCTGACGGCCTGACCCGCTGCTTCGCGAGACTGTGCAGCCATGATGTGCTCGGGCCACAGGCAGAATTCGATTGGCGCCGGGGCTCGACGAGACGCATGGAGCGACGTTCCGTCGATCAGGGTGGATGGATGCTTGGATAGGAATGGGCCGGGCGCGTGGCAGGTGAGGCCGCACATCGCTCAAGGCGTATTGCGGTCATGGAGGTAGGAATGACTAACGCCGCAATGGGGGCAGCCGGACGTCTCAGTGCCAGACTCTCGGCGAAGCTTCAGCAGTCAGCCGACGTCTTGCAGGACGAGGGTGCACTCCGATTTCTGGAGCTGTCCGCTCTATCGCTGAGCGCGCCAGTTCGATCAATGCGCGTGCGGATCGCCGTGTCCGCTGACGCCAAGCGCGCTATCGCCAAGATAAAGAGCAGCTCTTGCGGGCGAGGGCTTTTCATCGATTGCGGATCAAATGTCGGGCAGGGGTATGGCGTATTCAGTCGGTACTATACCGAAGAATATTTTGATTTCATCATGATAGAGCCCAACAAGAGTTGTCTGCCATATCTTCAGGCCCTCCAGGCGAGTTCGAGTGCCAATATCGAGATCATCGGTAAGGCGGCGAGCGTCCGGGAGGGCTTCACCAAGTTGTTTGGGCCTCCGTCGGATCGACGCCAACCTACCTATGAAGGGCGATCGATCGTTCCCGAGCACAATAGCAGCCTGTATGCCGCGGGGGATGCAGATTCTGACGTCGTAGAGACATTCTCGCTGTCGAACCTCATTATGGCAAAGAAAATGCTGTATGATGTCGTCGTTCTCAAGCTCGATGTCGAAGGTGCGGAATACGAAATACTATTTGATATGATAAATACAGGAGCTCATAGAGAATTATACGCGGCATATATAGAATTCCATTCCATTTACATGAAACGTCTTGAGAGAGAAATCAAAGTAGTGGCGGAATCCAATATCCGAAAGACGATAGAGAGCGATGGGATATTGTTTAGGGAGTGGATATAAGGCCTCTTCGATTTGGATAGACCAGACTCCCATGGCGGTTTTCTGGACATGGAGATCAACATCTCTCTGTTCGGCCTAATTTTCCGAGGTCAGGACGCGGCTCTGAGCGTCAAGGCAAGAGGAAGAGGCTTGTAATGATCCTCGAGATGTTCGGGCCGTCCGGGGCGGGAAAGACGACGATGGCGTCCGCCCTGACCGCCCATCTGCGCGGTCTTGGCTATGTCGTGACCCCCCTGATCGGCGTGCGGGCTCACCCGCTGAGACGCGTTGTCCTCAAATGCCTGGCCAGCGCCCGGTTGCTCAACTCCGCCGGTTCGGCCGACGGCGTCGCGGATCTCTTCAGGATCCTGCCACCGAAGGATCGGCTATGGGGCGTTCGCCTGCATTGGCACCTGGCGCTGCTCCACCGCGAATGGACTGCGGCGCAATCCTCGGATGCGATCACGATCTTCGATCAGGGCATGGTCCAGGCGGTGGCCTCGCTCGTTCTGCTCAGCGGCATAACCGAGCGCGACCCTGTCGGACGCGCGCTCGACTGCGTGCCGAAGCCGGACCTGCTCATCCGCTTCGAGGCGCCGCGCCCCCTCCTGGAGGCGCGCCTTCGGGATCGTCGGCAGAGGATCGGCCCGCTTCAGCGCTACCTCGAGATCGACCTGCAAGGCAGCCTGGACCACGTGGACCATGTCGACCTGATCTCCGGCCTGGTCGGCGCGCGCGGGCTCCCCATGATCCGAGTCAGCAGCATCGATGCCCCGAGCCGCAATCTGTCGATCGATCGGATCAGCGCCGCAGTTCTCGCCAGGATGCGCCCCTCGCGAGCCGTTGCGGAGGAGCCCGCAGCACGCGGCTATGCGGCGCTTTCCCATTAGAGCATCGGACCGGACCCCGTTTTCCGGTCCGATGACCCAGCTTTCCCGAGAGCCGGAAGCCATTTCACGGGCCGATGCTTTTGATCCGGCGTCGGGGCGGGGGACAGGCATTGGCCGGGGTGGCTCGAGCTGCCGCCAGCGGCGGAGGCGACCGCGATCATCGGCCCTGCGGCAGGGGCTGTCGCCCGTGAGAGCCAGGATATCACTCAGCGCCAGGTGGATTGTGCAGGGCGAGGGCAGCCGCTGTGCAGGCCGCGGTCAGCGGGCGCCCGTAGCCCGTGTCGCGCAGCCTGGTCACTGAAGAGGGACCAGAGACACGCGGCATCGGGAATCCTCTCGTCGAAGGGGCCGCCTGGACCCTGCATCGGACCGGCCAGCCGGCTTCTCAGGAGAGGCGGGATCGGGAGGCGCGCCGGCCGGGAGTGAAGGCTATCGCGGGAAATACGCGGCGCCGGGCCCGGAGGCAGAAGAGCCGATGGCGGCATGCCCCGCCTCCATCATGCAAACGAACGAAGACAGTGGGTTACGGCGCTCATAGCATCCTCTCCCAGATGACCGGGTGAACTATGTGCGTGGTGATCCAACCGGTGCCTTGTGCCGTGACGTGTCAGGCACTCCGACACCGCTCCACCGCTGTCATGCCCGGCGCCACACGTAGCAAGCCGGAGCGGCACGTAGCCGCAGACCACTTATAGGAGGCTCGGATGAAGGCTGTGATCCAATGCGGCGGCAAGGGCACCCGTCTGCGCCCCTATACTTCGGTCCTGCCGAAGCCGCTAATGCCGATCGGATCGAGGCCGGTCCTGGAGCTGCTGCTCAAGTGGCTCCGCCGGAACGGAATCCAGGAGGTTTTCGTCACGACCGGATATCTCGGCCATCTCATTCGCAGTTTCTGCGGAGACGGCGCGCAGTGGAACATGAAGATCACCTATACCCAGGAAGTCGAGCCGCTCGGTACGATCGGCCCGCTTTCGCTGCTGCGGGACCAGCTCGACAGCACGTTCCTCGTGCTCAACGGCGACGTGCTCACCGATATCAGCCTCAGCCAGTTTGCCAGCTTCCATCGGCACCATCCGGGCCCGGTAACCATCGCGACGACCACTCGCACGATCAAGATGGATTTCGGCGTGATCGACGAGGTTGATGGCGAGGTCAAGACCTTCCGGGAAAAGCCGGCGCTGCCGCATCTGGTGAGCATGGGCCTGTACTGCATGGATCCATCAGTGTTCGAGTTCATTCCGTCGGGAGTGCCCTTCGGGTTCGACGACCTGATGTTCCAGATGCTGGAAACTGGCACGCCCGTGCACGTCTTCAAGCACGAGGGTGTGTGGCTCGACATCGGTCGCGTCGACGACTTCCACAAGGCGCAGGACGTCGCCTGGGACGAGCAGTCGGTTGTGATCGAGCACCCTGTCGCGGCCTGACGACGCCGGTCCGGCCGGCGCCGCTCGGCGCCGGCGACTTGTCCGCCACGCGTGATGGAGCCTTCCATGTTGCTGGTTGCCGAGCCCATCCTGGGCCCCGAAGAGAAGACTGCCCTTGCAGAGGTCATCGACAGTGGCTGGCTGACCATGGGGGACCGGGTCAGAGCTTTCGAGCAGGCCTTTGCCGAAGTCCATGGCGTCGAGGATTCCGTCGCGGTCAATTCCTGTACGGCGGCCCTCCACCTCATTCTGCATGCCCTGGGACTGGGGCCAGGTGACGAGGTCCTGGTTCCTGCCCTGACCTTCGTCGCTACCGCCAATTGCGTGGTCTATGTCGGCGCGACGCCCGTCTTCGTCGATATCGAGTCGGCGGATGTTCCGCTGATGTCGCTGGCCGACGCCGAGGCCCGCTGCACCGCGCGGACCAAGGCCGTCATTCTCGTTCATTTCGCCGGCTATCTCGCCGATCGCGAGGCCTGGCGGGACTTCGCTCGCCGGAAAGGGCTGCTGGTGATCGAGGACGCTGCACATGCGCCCGGGTTGAGGCAGGTCGGGACTTTCGGCGAAGCCGCTGCGTTCAGCTTCTACGGCAACAAGAACATGACCACCGCCGAGGGCGGCGCGATCATCGCCCGCGATTCCGCCTTGCTTGAGACGATCCGGCAGGCGCGGGGGCACGGCATGACCAGCGGAACGCGCCAGCGCCTGAACGCGCGCACGCCGACCTACGATGTCACCATGCTTGGCTTCAACTACCGCATGGACGAGATGCGGGCCGCCATCGGTCTTGTCCAACTGCGGAAGCTGCCGGGCTGGAACGAGATCAGGAGCCGCCTGGTGGCCGATTACCGGCAGCTCATCGCCGAACGCTGCCCATCCGTCACGGTACCTTTCCAGCAGCCGCGGCTATCCACGTTCCACATCATGCCGGTTGTCTTGCCAGCCGGTGTGGTGCGGCAGGAGGTCATCGATCACCTGCGGGAGAACGGCATTCAGACGACGATACACTACCCTCCGGTCCATCTGATGACGCTTTACCGTGAGCTCTGCCCCGGCGTGCAGCTGCCGAGGACCGAAGACTTCGCGCTGCGTGAGCTGACCTTGCCCCTCCACCCGCGGATGGCAGCCGAAACCGTCGAACTAGTCGTGGGCACATTGGCGCGTGCCGTGCAGGCCGAAACCGTCGTCAAGGCCGTCGCATGATGCCCCGCCAGATCCGTGTCGGGCATTCTGCGGTGGGCGTCGATATGAACGCGATCGCGAGTCGCGCCTTCGACATCATCGTCGCATCTGCAGCGGCCCTGGTCCTGGCCTTGCCCATGCTGGTCATTGCCTGCGCCATCTGGTTGGAGGGCGGTCGCCCGATCCTGTTTTCCCAGGCCCGCCTGGGAAAGGGCGGGCAGCCCTTTCGCATGTACAAGTTCCGTAAGTTCGCAGCCACCTGCGGCACCGAGGGGTGTCCCCTGACCATGGCCAAGGATGGGCGGATGACACCGGTCGGCCGCGTTCTGGCCGCGACCAAACTCGATGAGCTTCCGCAGCTTTGGAACGTCCTGAGGGGCGACATGGCCATTATCGGGCCGCGTCCCGAGTCGCTGGCCTTTGCCGATTGCTTCCAGAATGGCTTCGAACAGGTTCTGGAGCACAAGCCAGGTCTGTTGGGGCCTAGTCAGATCCTGTTCCGCAACGAGGGCAGTCTCTACCCGCCGGACATGGACCCGACGCGCTTCTATCGGGATGTGCTGTTTCCGACCAAGGCACGGCTCGATCTCGCCTATTTCCCCCATCACAGCGTCGTCGGCGACATTGGTTGGCTCATGCGGGGCGTTCTGGCCGTCTTCGGCTGGGTCCCGTCGCAGGCCGTGCCCGCTCAGCGGACAGTCCGGCCAGGTGTTGCCGAAACCCGTGAAGCAACCAAGTCCGAGGGAGCAGCTCAATGAGCTACAGCGGCATGCGCGTGCTGGTGACCGGAGCCGATGGTTTCATCGGGTCCCATCTGACCGAGGCGCTGGTGCGCGACGGCGCCAAGGTTACGGCCCTTGCCCTCTACAACTCCTTCGATAGCCATGGCTGGCTCGACGATGTTCCCGAGGCCACCCGCAATCAGCTGAATCTCGTGCGGGGGGACGTTCGCGACGCCGCGTTCATCGGGCGAATCGTGCAGGGCCAGGAGATCGTTTTCCACCTCGCCGCTCTGATTGCTATTCCCCATTCCTACTTGGCTGCCCAGTCCTATGTGGAGACCAACGTGTTGGGGACGCTGAACGTGCTCGAAGCGGCGCGCCAGCATGGCACGGAGAGGATCGTCCACACCTCGACCAGCGAGGTCTATGGCACGGCGCTGACGATGCCGATCAGCGAAACCCATCCGCTCCAGGGCCAGTCGCCCTATTCGGCGTCCAAGATCGGCGCCGATATGATGGCCGAGGCCTTTGCGCGGTCGTTCGGGCTTCCGGTCGTGACACTCAGGCCGTTCAACACGTTTGGACCGCGTCAAAGCGAGCGGGCAATCATCCCCACCATCATTCGCCAGGCGCTCGACCCGGCCTGCACGGCCATCATGGTGGGCGACACAACGCCGATCAGGGATCTGACCTTCGTCGAGGACACCGTCGCGGCGTTCATGGCCGCAGGCAGTGCGGTCGCGGTCGATTACGGACACGCCTATAACGCGGGCAGTCAGCGGGCGGTGACCGTTGCGGACCTGATCGAGCTGATCCGCGAACTGAGCGCGTGCCAAAAGCCGGTTCTGCGCGACGAGACGCGGATGCGGCCGGTCAATTCCGAGGTGCGGGCACTGCTGGCCGACTGCTCCCGCTTCGAGCGCGAAACCGGTTGGCGACCGCGCACGAGCCTGCGCGAGGGCCTGGAACGGACGATCGCGTGGTGGCTCACCCGCGTGGCGGCGGGGCAGGTTCGCCGCCAGAAGGACTTCATCACATGAGGTCGGTTCTTCCGAGATCATGGCTTGGGGCGTTCCTGGCCGCCGCGCTCGTGCCGGCATTCTGGCCCGCGGCCGCAGCCGACAACCTCTCTGCCGCGCAGCTGGTCGCGCCGGTGGACATGCCGCTGCCCGGATATCTGCAGCCTGCATCGGACCCGGCCTTCGGCGTGGCATTCACGCGGGTGACCCGGCCGGGGCCACTGGGCTCGGGCATCGTGTGCGGCCCCGGCCACTGCAGCCATCGTTATTCGAGCGCTCAGGCCTGGAACGCGGATCAGAGCCTGCTCGTCATCGTCAATGGCTGCAACGGCCTGTGCTTTCTCGATGGCCGCAGCTATGCGCCGCTCTTCCGGCGCACCCGGAGCGGCGAATGCGAATGGCACCCGCGCAATCCGGAGCTGATGATCTGCGTCGGGGGGCAGACCGTTTCGTTCTGGGCACCGCGAACCAATCTCGAGCGCGTGGTCTACACCGCAGACCATCATCGCAACCTTCAATTCGGCCCCTACAAGGGAAACCCGTCCTGGGACGGTCGTCGCATCGTCGTGCGGGCACTTTCGGAGAGTGGGGCACTGGTTGCCTTCGCCTACGACCTGACGACCCGGACGAAGTTTCCCGACATCGCGCTCGCCAAGCTCCCAGGCCAGAGCAATGCCTGCTCCATCTCTCCCTTGGGCGTGCATGTCTATTGCCTCCAGAGCTTGCCGGACGAGACCAACCAGACCTTCATTTTCACGCTCGAGGGGGCTCTGGTGCAGAGCTGGACAGAGAACCACCGGCCCGGTCATGGTGACATGACGGTCGATGCGGACGGCCGCGAGGTCTATGTCGGCATCAGCAAGGCGCCCCCCGACCAGTTCCAGGTCATCAAGCGGCGTCTCGATGATGGGGTCGTCACCGCCTTGACCCGCTACGGCGAGGCTCAGCACGCTTCTCTCGCTATGCGGCGGCCCGGCTGGGTCTTCCTGAGCTATTCCGGAATGCCGGACGAGGTCGGTCGCCACGCGGAGTGGGCGCCGTTCGCGCAGGAAATCCTGGCACTCAAGATCGACGGCAGCGGCGAGTTCCGGCGGATCGCGCAGACCAGAAATGCGCCCCATGACTACTGGAGCGAGACCCACGCTTCGCCGTCGCCCGATGGGTCGCAGATCATCTGGTCGAGCAACTGGGGGCAGGCAGGCGGCCCCGTCTTCGAATTCGTCTCGCGCCTGGATTGGCCCGACGAGGTCGCCCCTGCCGGACAGCACGCGAGAGGCCAATGAAATGACCCTGTTTGCAGTCAAGCTTTCCAGCCTCGGCAGGCTCGCATCGGGTGCGGTTCTGGCCGCCTGCCTGGGTGGTGGAGCCCATGCCGGCGCTCCGTACCGGCTCGCTCCGGGCGATACCATCGAGCTGGCCCTGGCCGGATTGCCGGATCAGCGTCAGCGCGCGACGGTCCAACTCGACGGCACGATCGCATTGCCGGCTGTCGGCTCGGTCGTCGTCGCAGGGCTCACCCCGGCAGAGTTCCAGAGCCGGATGGAGGCCTTGATGCCGACCAAGGTCTTCCGATTTCGCGCTCCAGACGGCCGCGAACAGGTCCAGGTCGTCAGGCCGGGCGACGTGACCACCTGGGTCGCCGAATACCGGCCGATCTATGTCGCCGGCGACGTGCTCACCCCCGGCCAGCAGGCCTATCGGCCGACCATGACGGTCCGGCAGGCCATTACAGTCGCCGGCGGATACAGCCTGCTTCGCTCTCGCGCCGGGCAGCTCGGCCCGGATCCTGTCGATATGAGGCGCGATCACGACTCGCTCTGGACCGAGTATCTGAAGGAATATTTCCACGCGCTGCGCGTGCGCGCTGAATTGGATGATCAGGAGACCTTTGATCTGCGCCCGCCGAGGAGTTCGCCCCTGCCCACGATCGTGGCCTCGGGCGTTGCCCAGAGCGAGGCGGAATCGCTCAAGATCTCGCTGGCCGATTTCCGCGACGAGCGGAGTTTTCTGGAGCGCGCCGTAAAGGAGGCAGGCGAACAGGTCACGGTGCTGATCCAGCGCGAGCAGGAAGAGGAAAAGGGAGTGCAGGCCGATTCCCAGGAGCTTGAGCGGGTCAATAAGCTGTTTGGAAGCGGCGCCCTCGTCAGCCAGCGTATCAGCGAGAGCCGACGCGCGCTGCTGCTATCGTCATCGCGCCGCCTGGAAACCACCGCTCAGTTGATGCGGACGCGGCTTCAGGTCGAAGAATATGGTCGCCAACTCGAGCGCGTCGCCAATCAGCGGCGGATCACTCTGTTGCGCGAGCTGAGGGACTCCAATCTACGCTTGGCGGATCTCAGCGTGAGAATTCAGGCGATCAGCGAAAAGCTCCGCCCCCTCGGCAATGTGAGCTCCATGCCAGCTGCAGGCAACGACCTTCGCTCGGAGGTCGTCATCGTCCGGAAAGCTGGCCAGCAATGGCAGCGCTTGCCCTCCACCGAGGACACCGAGGTCGAGCCGGGCGATGTCATCGAGGCCGTGTTCCGCGGAGAGGGGGCCACTGCTGCAGCCGTCCAGTAACGGTCAGCAGGATCGAGACCCGACGCCGTCCGCGCATTCGTCAGGAAACGCCGAGCCAGCTGTCCGCTGCGCCCTCCCCATCGGCGTCTCGACGCGCGCATCCGGCATTGGGGCTACGTTGGGCCGCCGGCACGCGCTGGCGATCAGGCCGGGCAATCGACGTCGCCGGGCCAGGCAGCTGCCCTTGGCAAAGGCTCTGGCTGGGTTTGAAATTTCCAAGGCACCTATGGTGCGCGGGGCAGCACGTCGTTGCCAAAGAAGTCCGTTTGCCGTGGACCGCTTGCCGTGTTCGCCTGGAGATAGGCCGGGCCGCCTCGGCCGGGAGCGGGGCCCACGTCGAGATAGCTGCGCTCGGCCGAGGCACGGGGCGCTGCGGTGGATACAACGGAGGGTGAGGCGAATTCCTCGCGCGGCGTGCAGCCTGCAATACTGGTCAATAGAATAAGACTGGAAACAACCAGAGCAGCTCTCATCGCGCGATCTTTCAACTCATTTCATGGGATAATAGTATCCGAGAAAAACACGGGACCGGCAAGTTGGCGATCTCCAACGGCCTGATCCATCAATCACGTCAGAACGGCGGTCGTGGAGCTTGAACGCCGAGGCCGCGCGGGAGAACACTGCGCTCCGGCCCCCTGCTTCCAGTGATGGTCCTCAGGCTCGTGACAGGGAAGTGCCATTCATCGCCGGTACGGCTTGCTGCCGGCGCGCGAGGAGATGCCGTTCGTTCGCCTCAGCATCTCCTGGAATCAGGTCGCCATGGCTGAGGCTGCACTGACCGGTCCATGCAGGAGAGAGCTCAGCAATTCGCTCGCTCCTGACCACAGGATCTGTACACCCAGGCAGAACAGAATGAACGCCGAAAGGCGAACCGCAATTTCGGTGCCGCCTTGCCCGAGAAGCTTTTGCACGCGGACGGCATAGGTAAAGCAGAGCCAGATGCTGAGGGCGATTACGGCGATGGCAAGGAGGCTGGCGAGAACGAAAGCGACCGCGCCAGAGGACGCCGTGAACGTTGCGCGTGAAAGGCCGATACTGATCGTGACAGCGATCGTGCCGGGGCCGGTGGTCAGTGGCAGGGTCAGCGGATAGAAGGCCTGCGTCAGGAGGTTGGCGCGCGACACATCGTCCGCATGCGCGTCGAAATCCTTCTGGCTGCCTTCGTTGAGCAGCTTCCATCCGGATACCGCCACGATCAGCCCGCCCGCCACGCGCAGGATGGGGATCGAAATTCCGTAGAACTGCAGGATGAGCGCGCCCAAAAGGAACGCTCCCATCAGGACGAAGAGCGAATTCACCGCGATACGCCGCGCGAGGATGCGCCGGGTGTCGGGCACTGCGCCGCGTGTCAATCCCAGGAAAACGAGTGCTGACCCTGGCGGATTGACCACGGGAAAGATGGCTGCGAGCACGACCAGGAACGTATTGATGGCCGCCGACATTCAAGCCGGCCCGATATGGTGGGGGCTGACGATGCACAGGTTTGGGCGCTTCTGCGCGGGAGGCAGCTCTCCGGAAAGAGCAAAGCAGGCGCGAACGCCTTGCCCACCTCGCTGAACAGGGTGCCCCTCAAGGTCGTCTCCGATCGCATCCTTCATCGCGAAGCCTTCAAATTGAAATGGCGCCCTGTTCAGGTTCTCCGCTGGGCTGCGCATCCATGGGACCGCTTTCGAGATTGATCCTCGCTACGTGAGGCTGGCTGCGGGTGGATCAGGTCAAAACGATCATGAGCAACTTTCTCTATAGTGCCGGGCAGTGGGAGGCATCGGACTGCCCACCGCATCAAGCCGGACTGCGACGGCGTCCCTGCTGCTCGACCGGAAAAGCCGGTTCGCGCGGCGGATGATGCACGGCCCGGCCCGCGATGATCACCGTACGCCTTGCGGCATTCGGACGTCAAAGCCTGTCATTCGGGTTCTGGCTTGGAACGGAGCCATCAAATACCAGGCCCCCCGCGTGCGGTTTGTGGTGATGGTCCCTGGGGGGGCGATCGGTTCGATCGGCCGCGGTCTCGCGGCGTGTCGGCGTGCTGCCGGCTAGTCTGCCGACCAGATGAGGCGTTTCAGGCGACGTGAAACATCAAACGGAGCTCGCCGGAATTCTGCTCGCCCTGCGAGTCGTCCCCGCAGGCGCGCTCGCCTTTGCGCTGGCGAATCTGCTGAGACTTGAGCATTCGGTCTATTCGTTCATTGCAGCCGTCCTGACGGCCTCCTTCAGAAGATCGGCAAGTTTATTTTGATCTGCGGCGTGTCGTTCGCTCCCTCCTTCATCTTTCACTATATCGTCACCGTTCTCATGAAGCTGGACCAGTCCGACGCTGTGATGAGGAGCATCATGGCTACGCCGATATGTACCTCTTGAGGTCCACATGAGCCCACTGGAGAGACACAAGCCCTCCGCGCCTCATGCCTGTCTCGATGGCGAGGACGATGAAGGGCTTTTGATGCCATGTGGTCCTTGGGCCTATCGCGCCGAACAGCTTGGCCAGTTCGCTCTCATGAAGCCTTCTGTCTCTGGCCTCAGAGTCCTTGGGCACCTTGATGACTCGCACGGGATTGCTAGGGAGCGGAATGCTCCACTCCTTGATGGCGACCTCGAACACATGCCGCAGAATGACAAGCTCACGGCGCACGGTGGCAGGCTTCGCCGTCTTGAGGCGATCATCCCTGTGCGGGCCACGGAAGCCCCTGAGACTCCTCCTAGGCGCTCCTCAGCGACCTTGTGCGTGAGCATGAACTTGATACCCGCCCTCTCGTAGCGAGCACCACGCTTGGAAGGGCCGACCTCCTCGTCATATCGCTCAAGGAGGTGCGCAACGGTCATCGTGCGGAGATCACGGATCGAAGGTGATAGGTGAGCTGTGTCTATCTGAGCCTCAAGGCCTCTCGCCCATGCAGACGCAGCAGCCTTCGTGGGGAAACTCTTGGAGACGGGAGGGCTACCCTCGCGCCTAACCTGAGCTTGCCAACTGGAACCTCTCTTGCCGATCGTAGCCAAAAGCACCCTGTGACAGCTGTGACAAATGCTGTGACAGACAGGGATTCTGATGGTCTCTGAGGAGGGGATTACAAAGCATAAGCCCTTGAGAACAAAGGCTATCTAAAATGGCGCGCCCGACACGATTCGAACGTGTGACCTTTGCCTTCGGAGGGCAACGCTCAGCCCTTTTCGGGCGGTGACTCTTCATCGCGAGCGCTTGCCGGAGCCCCGTAAACACGCCACAAATCGGGCTCTAGGTAAAGCAAAGCTCACACTGGTCATTACTCGAAATTCCAGTTTCGCGGTGACTCTGTGGTGACTCTGGCCACAGCAGGTTCATTCCATGCCGCGATTGACCAAGCGTGTCGTCGATGCCGCCCCAGTGAAGGGCGCATCCTATTTCCTCTGGTGCAGCGAGCTGAGCGGCTTCGGCGTCAGGCTCTGGCCGACCGGCAGGGCGGCGTTCTACGCCGACTACCGCAACGCCGACGGCACAAGGCGCCGGATGATGATCGGCGAGCACGGCAAGGTCACCTGTGAAGAAGCGCGGAAGCTGGCGCTCGGCATTCTCGGCAGTGCGGTCAAGGGCGCGGATCCGGCCGAGGAGCGCGCCAGCAACCGCAAGGCCCTGACGGTCAGGGAGCTGTGCGAGAAGTATCTCTCGGCGGCCGAGCGCGGCCTGCTGATGGGCAAGCGCGGCCTGCCGAAGAAGGCCTCGACCGTCTATGTCGACCGCGGCCGTATCGCCCGCCACATCCTGCCACTACTCGGCAACAGGCGCGTCCGCGATCTGGCGCAATCCGACATCAACAAATTCATCCGTGACGTCGCCGACGGCAAGACCGCGCTGGTCGAGAAGACCGGCAACAAGCGCGGCAAGGCTGTGGTCGAAGGCGGCCTTGGCACGGCGGCGCGCACCGCGGGCCTGCTCGGCGGCATCCTGAGCTTCGCCGTCTCTGAAGGCGTGATCGAGAGCAATCCGGCCCGAGGCGTGCGCAGACCGGCGGGACAGAGGCGCAAGCGGCGGCTCAGCGGTGAGGAGTACCGGGCTCTGGGGCGGGCACTGGCCGAGGCCGACGCGCATCATGAGCCATGGCAGCTGATCGCCATTACTCGCCTGCTGGCGCTATCCGGAGCGCGCTCGGGCGAGATCATCAATCTCAGATGGTCCGAGTTCGATCACGCCGCACACTGCCTTCGCTTGCATGACTCCAAGGAAGGCGCCTCAACAAGGCCACTCGGCAAGCCGGCTCGTGATCTCCTCGCCGGGCTCGAACGCAGCGGCGAACATGTCTTCCCGGCGTCCCGGCGCGGCGAGGGCGCCTTTGGCGGCATGGCCGGCGGCTGGATCCGGCTGATGAAAAGGGCCGGACTGGAGGGCGTGACGCTGCACACCTTGCGGCACTCTTTCGGCTCCGTCGCCGATGATCTCGGCCTGTCGCTGGCTACGACCGGGGCCCTGCTCGGCCATTCGTCTGGCAGCGTGACGGCAAGATATGTGCACAAGACGGACCCGGTACTGATCGCCGCCGCTGACAATGCTGCCGGCCATATCTTCGAGGAGATGAATGCGGGCGGTGCTGATGGCGAAGAGCAGCGCCGGCTGCTGCAGGCCTACGCTGCCGAGCCATGGCATGAGAAGGGCGCCACCGCCGCACGCGACGGCAGGCGCCCGGAAGCTGATGACCGGCTGCTCTGGGAAATGGCACGGCTGCTCGCAAGGCAGCCGGCCTTGAGCCAGCGCGAGGCCGCCAAGGTCGTCGTCGACGCCAGCGCGGACAGGACGCATTCGCTGGACGCGGCGGCCGATCGCCTGCGCCGGAAATACCGGGAGCACGCGGAGCTGCTGCAATCGGTGTTGGCGGCGGTGTGGGACAAAACTCAGCCGGCGAGATAAGTCCCAAGCAACCGACCTGCGCCTGTACTTACCCTTGCTGACAGTCGATCGACGTCACGAGGGTCACATCATGAGTTCCACCCGTCCACTGGATCGTCGCGAGGCCAGCCGGTACCTGTTTGATCGCTACGGCATCAGGCGCGCGCCGGGCACGCTGGCGAAGCTCGCCTGCATCGGCGGCGGGCCGCTCTACCGGCACGCCGGGCAGCTTGCCATCTATGACGTACCTGCGCTCGACGAGTATGCCGCGCAGCTGACCACCGCGCCCGCCCCCAACAGCAAGGCGCATGCTGCGCGCCGCGCTGCCAGCGGAGGGGGGCGGTGATGCCGGTGCTTCGCTTGTCCAAGACCAGCATAGAGCAGCTGGCGGTACCGGACCCGTCGGAGAAAACCACCGATTACTTCGACACCGCCATAAAGGGGTTCGGGGTGCGGGCCGGCCGCAGGCGAAAGAGCTACACTGTCATGAGGCGGTGTCGTCGCATCCCGTACCGCTACCGGAAACAGCTGCGCGAAACCGACAAGCGCCTCGCCAGCAGACGCGGCAAGGCGGAACGTTCTCCTTGCCGTGATCAACGCCGGGCTACGCCAGAGCCTGTTCGGGCTCAAAACCGACCAGAACTGATGGCCCGGCTACGAGCCCCGCGCCCGAAGACTGGCGACTACATCTACGACTTCGAGATCGAGGGGATTTCGGCAATGGCCTGCGTCATCGACGCCGGGTGGGATGAACTATGCCCCAACATCATCCTCTGGCCGACGCCTGAAGCCCGGCGCTGGATCATCTGCGCCAATGTCTTGACCGGCTGCGGCGCCGAGGCAGGGCAGGTCGTTGCCTCGGGCTGGCTCGAACGACAGGACGGCATCTACCTGCAGCCGCAGACATCGCTGCTCTACTGCAAGCGCGAGCGAATGGCGCTGGTCTTCGGGCTGAAGATCTCGCCGAGGGGGTACAAGGATCGCGGGCTGTTTCGCCTGTGATGCGAAGAGGCGGCCGAAGCCGCCGTTTCCTGACTGAGACTTCGGCGCGAGGGGCGCACACGAAGGACTGCGGACCAACGTCCTTTGTACCTGATTTCCCCCCGCGCCGGCAACGGCTCACGGGCAGCCGGCGTTCCCGGCTGCCCAAGAGGAACACGAAGCAGGAACCATGAACAGGAGCATCCACCCGCGGCCCGCAAGCCGCCCGCTAATCCTATGGGGACATTCGATGCACGACAGGACCGCACCCTCACCGATCGAACTGACCGTCTTCACCAAGGCAGGCGGGCCGCTGACCAAGCGGATATCGCTAGGTCCGGACGACACGCTGATGCAGGACAAGTCTGCCTGCGTGATGAGCCGGGGGGCTGCCGCGCGGGTCATGGTCGACGGCGTCGATGGGCTCGGCGCACTGATCGAAAACCTGACGCCATCGCAGGCACTCGCGCTCGGCGCACTGCGCGTCGAGCTGTCCGACAAGGTAGGGGTCACCACCAAGAAGATGCTGCGCAACGGCTCGGCGCGGCCGGACCTGATCGCCCGCGTCGCCAGCAACATCACCTATCGTGGACCGGCCTTCGCCCTGATCGATTTCGATACCAAGTCAATGCCCGACCCGGTCGCGGTCGAACTGAAGCGGCATGGCGGCTTCTGGCCGGCGCTGCTGGCGGTGCTGCCGGTCTTGGGTGGCGTGGCGCGACTGACGCGGAGCTCGACCAGCGCCGGCCTGTCGCGCAGCGATACGGGTGCGGCCCTGCCGGGCTCGGACGGCGTCCATGTCTACCTGATGGTCGAGGACGGCTCCGATATCGAACGCTTCCTGCGCGCCCTGCACGACCGCTGCTGGCTTGCCGGTCTGGGGTGGTTCATGGTCAGCCGCTCTGGTGCTCTGCTCGACCGCTCGCTGGTCGATCGCATGGTCGGGCAGGCGTCGCGGCTGGTCTTCGAGGGCGGGCCGATCCTGCAGCCGCCGCTGCAGCAGGACCGGGCGCGCCGTCGCCCGACCAGCATTCCCGGCACTGTACTGGACACGCTGAAGGCCTGCCCGCCGCTGACGATTGTCGAGAAGTCGCGCCTCGACGAACTCAAGGCCAAGGCGCGCGAGCGACTGGCACCAGAGAAGGCGAAGGCGCAGGCCGCCTTCGTCACAGGAAAAGCCAAGAAGCTGGCTGAGCGGACAGGAGTAACGGAAGCCTTCGCGCGGCAAATCGTAATCAGACAATGCGAAGGCATCCTGCGGCCGCCGGTCGAACTGGTCTTCGACGATCCGGAACTGGCCGGGAGCACCGTCGGTGACGTGTTGGTCGACCCGGAACGCTTCGAGGGCGAGACGCTGGCCGACCCGCTGGAAGGCGAGGAGTACGGACCGTGCAAGGCGCGGATCATGCGCGGGGACGATGGCACACCGTGGATCCACAGCTTCGCGCACGGCCGCACCGTCTACGAACTGAAGCACGACGCCGCGAGCGTGCGCGCAGTGATGGAGAAGGCGGCGAAGGAGGACGTGGTGGCAGTCCTCGCCCGGCTCGCCGCGGTTGCCGATCTCGATGCGGTCGAGCTCACGTCGTTGCGGGAACTGGCCGCGACGCTGTCCGGTGTCGGGCAGAGCACCGTCAACGCCATGCTCAAGGCGGCGCAGAAACAGCACAGCACGCAGCAAGCCAAGGGGGCGCGGAGGCGGCAGGCCGCCCATCGGCAAGACCCCCGGCCGATGATCCGAGCGCCGGCCGTGTACGAACCGTGGCTGCCGCAGATGGAGGTGCTGAACGAGGTGATAGGTGCCGTTGTGGCGGAGATCGGGCCGGTCCGCAACATCGATGCTAATGCGACCCGCGTGCACAAGGTCCGGGTCCGCGACATGCATGCATTCACCACTGCGAATGAAGGAGACGTCGCATGACCGGACTGCCTGCGCCCGAGCAATGGGTGTTGTCGGTAATGACCGACATGGAGGTTGCCGAGATGATCGAGCAGCACATCGAGCACTATACCGAGGATGCGGATGGCAATCGCCGCCCGGTGCATTACCCGACGCCGTTCGTGCGGCACTACATGAACCGGGATGACGGTGCCTTGCCGATCGTGGTGGCGATTGCGACGGCTCCGATCGTGCTGGCCGATGGCGGGATGCTGGCACCGTTGGGGCTCGATCGCCTGCGCGGCATCCAGTTCATCATTCCCGAGGAGCTGCGCGCGGTCGTGCCGCGGCGCGAGGCGTGCACGGATGAGGCGGTCAGGAAGGCGATGACCTTCCTGTGTGACACGTGGCTGGTCGACGTCGCCACTGACTATGCCGGCAAGTGCAGCATCGTCGCGGCGGCGCTGACGCTGATCGAGCGGCCGCTGCTCGACCAGAGGCCCTGCTTCTTCGTGACAGCCGGGCGGCGCGGCAGCGGCAAGACCACGGCGCTGACAATGCTGATCTACGCCGTGACCGGGATCATGCCATCGGCGGCGGCGTGGTCGACGAACGAGGAGGAGCGGCGCAAGGCGTTGTTAGCCTATTTCATCGCCGGGGTTCCCTATATCCTCTGGGACAACATCGCGCGCGGCTCGCAGATCTCGTGCCCGCATATCGAGAAGTCCTGCACGGCGACCTATTACTCCGATCGCAAGCTCGGCTTCAGCGAAACGGTCAACACGGCTGCTGCGACGATCCACCTGTTCACAGGCAATAACATCAGAGCGAAGGGGGACCTTGCCTCGCGCAGCCTCGAGATCCGTCTCGATGTCGATCGTGTCGACCCGGAGAACCGGGAGGTCAAGCACCCGTTCCCGATCGAATGGACCGGGGACCATCGCGCCGAGATCTTGGCAGCGCTCTACACCATTCTGCTGGGCAATCCGCAGCTCAAGGCGAAGCGCGATGCTGCGGGCAAGACCAGGTTCAAGATGTGGTGGCGGCTGGTCGGATCGGCGGTTGAACACGCCGCCAATCTGACCGGGCACAAACTGGACTTCCAGACGCTGTTCCTCGCGCAGGAGGAGGATGACGAAGAATCGGCTTCGCTCGCCGACATGCTCGAAGCCTTGGCGAAGCACCTGGGCGACGCAGTGTTCGCGGCCAGCGCCGTGACGGCGATGATCAACGATCGGAGCAGGCCCGAAGACGCCCTGATCGTGCGCGATGTCCTGTTTCCAGGTGCCATGGCCGAGCACGTGTTCACAGCAAAAACCGTAGCCAGAATGCTGAAGAAGCATATCGACGAGCCGGTTCGGAGCGGCCAGCGCACGCTTGTGCTGCGTCGGAAGGTCGATCCGCACAGCAAGGTGCATGTGTATCGTATAGTCATTACCCGGGCCGCAGACTGAGGGTGCGTAGCCTTGCGGGTTTCGCGGGGTTTGCGGGTTTCGCTACAACGCTAAAAATTTCAAAATAACATTACTTTTGCGGTGAACCAGCACCGCGAAAGATTATTGCTAAAAAAAGTGGGACTGTAGGAAACACCGCGAAACCTGCGAAACCCGCAAGGCTCCGCCCCATCAAGGTTGGGCGCGGCGAATGCGATACGGTCTGGTGCCGGATTAATTTGACGGAGTATCTGCCGTCATTGACTACCGCCCGGCGACGTTGACTCCACGAGCCCCCACGCCCAGAAGCCTGGCGTGCCCGCAGAACTCGTAGTCACCATTCGTGGCGCGCGGCGCCTGCGCAACGCCGATACGCTTGAACTCCGTGATGGTGATCAACACGTCAGGCGGCAACTTTTTTCGGAGCCCCTCCCGCACCGAGCAGGTCGAGCAATTCTCCATGAATGGCCGGCCAAGGCTGATCGAGATTGACCGTGCAAACGCGAATTCGATGTCTCGGCATTTGGTAATCCAAACGCACGGGCGCGCCGCTGACCTGAGGAAAGAGCAAGAGCCCCTCGATGGCGGACGTGCATTTGCAATGGTCGAGATAGGTTTGGATCTGGAAAAGCGGCGCCGAATGGACTTTAGGATGCCCGCCAAAGCGGCCGGAAGAGAATGTGGCTCTGTAGTATTTTGCGTCGATGATGATGGTGCGGGCGGGGGAGCGGAGAGTGATATCCGTGATCATATCAGGGAGGTATCTCAATTCACTCAACGGCGAGGATGTTACTGGCCAAGTGATGCGCTCGCTCGCCACTGAGAAGAGAGCTTGCTCGGTTCGGTAGAAATTTCGGAGAAAGGTTTCAAACACCGCTGACATGCGCGTCTCGTCATCAAGAATGTCGCGAAACTGATGACCTGAGCCTTGCCGATCAGGTAGGGACAACTCCATTACGAGGCGGGAAATATGCATGAGCAGGCCGTATTGGCTTTGATTGCGCATGACCTGAAGTGACCGGAAAAGGCTCGGCCTAAGCCGCAGATCAGGGACGCCGTGGAGCCTTCGCTCGAGCCGGCGGAGTTCTTCGCTTAGTCCTCTCTTAATATCGGGCGATTGATGCAAATGCCGGATCGCGGCTTTGAGAATGCGATTTGGCACGGTGTCGATGGCAAGTTCATCGAACTCACAAACGAGGCGGCCAGCGCGGAGACTGCTCTGCTTGATGGTCTCCGGGAAAAGGAATTTGCCGCGCGGCGCAGCAAGCTCCTCGACCTGCTCGACATAGCGACGATCGAGGCCGCGTCGGAACTGACGCTGTACGCCTTTGATAAGAACGCTGGCAAGAAAATTTGGAAGATCCGAATTTGAATCAATGTCGACGTCGACTTGTTTGCCTTCCTTGAAGCACTCCCACGCGTATAGAAACAGGTAGTAGATATTTTTTATGGGTATCATAGGCGTTAAGAGGTCAGTTTCGCTTGCCATTGCCCAACTAGCTCGGGCTGATCAAACCAATATTCTTCAAGAAGCGGGACTATATCGTTGTTGACTACTTGGTTGTACCACGCCTCGTCGTACGCACCCTTTGCGCTCGGGGTGAAGAAGCTGTGCCCGATGCAATAGCCGCGGCCGAGATTGGTCGTATCCGTGGCGATCGCCTGATTGAGTTCTGACATGCGCACGATGATTTTATCGGCTACGGCGCCCTCGACACCCGCTGCGAGGAGGTATGAGCGGAAAGTGGCAGAGCCGAAGGCGGGTGTGACGGTCGCGAAACTGAAGCGGCGGCGCAGAGCGTAATCGACGACCGCGAGGCTGCGATCAGCCGTGTTCATCATGCCAAGAATGAAAACGTTCTCGGGCACGTAAAAGCGTTCCTCGGCTTTCTCGGCGTAAGCAAGTTTAACGCCCCAATCCGAATGTCTCTTGTCAGATTCGATGAGAAGCATAAGCTCTCCAAGAATCTTTGACAGATTTCCGCGGTTAATTTCATCAATGACGAAAACATAGAACTCATCCGGATCGTTGAGCGCACGCTTACAGAAGGTCATGAATACGCCATCGCGGAGGGCGAAGCCCTTTTCCGTTGGCCGATAACCCTGCACAAAATCCTCATATCCATAGGATTGGTGAAATTGCACCGTGCGTAGGCGAGTCGGATCTTTGTAGCCCATAAGGGCATAAGCGAGCCGTCGGGCCACATAGCTTTTGCCAACGCCCGGTGCACCTTGAATGATGAGATTCTTCTTCGCCCGCCACGTTTCCAGCAGCCGAGCGACAGCCTCGCGCTCGAGAAAAAGCCCCTCGCAGGCATTGTCGATCGTGAAGGGCTCGCGACGAGAGACAGAGATAACGGGTGGCGGGCTCTGATCACTGTTAGCCGCCTGGGGACTGAACAGCGCTTCGACCTTTTGGAGCGCGTCAGGATAGTTCGTCCACTCAGTTAGCGATTTTTGGGGCAGTTGTTCCAACCAGCGCCATTCGCCACGATTGGTCCAACGTACGCTTCGCAGATGCGTGTAGGGCTTGCGTTCCGCATCATAGCTGTAGTCACCTTCGACGATGCCGCGGCCGATGATCATGTGCTGTCCGCGCTTTACATAAACGATGTCGCCCGGCTGCATTGTGAAAGTGAAATCAAAGCACATCCGAGCGTTCTTCGCCTGATCTTTGCCGTTTACTGCGATCCTATTGAGTGCCTGGCGAACGTCCTGAATCGTTTGATAGTCTTTAAAATCGCCAAGATTGTTCCAACCAAGCGCCATCACCCCTTCTTCGTAGAACTCGTCCCAATACGCCGCCTTCTCACCGGGAGCGTACATCCATGCGCGCCGCACCTGCGCCAGCGGCCGTTCGGCGGGCTCCTGCCCCTCGTCTTCCTCTACTTCTTCACTGGCGGACAACGTAGGAGGTAAGCCCTCAATATGTTTGCTCGTATGCCGCAGGTAGGCGAGATCGAGCGCTTGGATAAGGCTTTGGGGCGCTTCAGTCAGATAGGCGCCCTGATTGAGCTCGAGCTTACTATTGTAGAACAGCCCCCTGCTGCGGGGCTGGGCTGAGAGTGAACGAAGCTGCTCAGCAATCTCGCTATCGCTGAAGAACCATTCACGACGCAGCGGCGGATCAAGCTGGCAAAAATCTCTAAGCGGCACACGGTAGCAAGGCCGATCCGCCCAGGCAGACCCAGCGACGCCGGTAAACGATTCGTCGGCGGCTGTTTCGACGGTCGAGAGGCCGGTGATCGCATCATTATCGATCAGGTGAAGTACGAGGTCGCCGGACTTCACGGCTCGCATATTGGCGTAGATATCGCGGCCGTCAGCAGAGCGCTGCGGCGACCATAGCGCGGCCCCTAACCGATTAGGACCCTCATTTCGGTCCGGTCGATCTTGGACAATCGTCTTTTCGATCCAAACAGTGGGTATAGCAACGGGCGAAACGAGCGGTGACGGCATGAAAACGTGAGCACTCGAAGAGGACGGGTCTTTGATCCGGGTGCGGCACGAGACGCATGCCGCCGGTGCCGAAAACTCTATGCTGATGACTAACAGTTACAACCCAAATTTCTCTCGGACGACAAGGGGCCGGCGGCTTCGACGGATATCTCGAATTTCAAGCGCACCGCACCCGAAAGGTCTGCGCCCGGCTGCTCGGCCGCCTGCTGCCGACCAACCGGACGTCCGACACTCCGATCACCGGCGGGCTCACGGTCAACATCGTCGGCGTCGAGAGCGGCACCTTCCTGTCGCAGGACGAGGTCAACGCGATGCGCCTCGAGCTGCCGCCACCGTTTGAGCTGACCATCAACCACGACGAGCCGGCGACCGCATCCTGAGATCGACCCGCCGTTGTCGGGACTTGTCCCGTCAACGGCCGACCGCCGCCGCTCGACGAGCCGTCCCGCCTGACGCTTATGGCCGATCCTGCCTTAGCTGACGCAATGTGAACTTGGTCTTTGAATGTAAACTTGGTCTTTGGCGGTCGGGCGTCGCAGAGAAGGTCTGTTTACAAAGGCTAATGACGAACGTTATATGCCTCATTAAGAGGGCGACGCATGACACCCCACCACGGCAAATTCATCTCCTACCTGCGCGTCAGCACCAAGCGTCAGGGTGAAAGCGGTCTCGGCCTCGAAGCGCAGCGCGCTTCGGTCACCAGCTTCCTGAACGGCGGCAACTGGCAGCTGGTCGAGGAGCATGTCGAGGTCGAGAGCGGCAAGCACGACCACAACCGGCCGGCCCTGCACGCGGCGCTGGAGGCCTGCAAGATCTACGGGGCAACTCTGGTGATCGCCAAGCTCGATCGCCTGTCCCGCGACGCTCATTTCCTGCTCGGCCTGCAGAAGGCAGGCGTGAAGTTCGTCGCCGCCGACATGCCGGAAGCGAACGAGATGGTCGTTGGCATCATGGCGCTGGTCGCACAGGCCGAACGCCGGATGATCTCCGAGCGCACCAAGGCGGCGCTTGCCGCGGCAACAGCGCGCGGTAAGCGACTGGGCAAGCCGAAGGGCTACCAGATATCAGCTGCTACCAGCGAAACGCGGGCGAGGGGCTCGGCCGCCACGGCGGCTAACGCGCAGGTCTTCGCCCAGCGCCTGCGCCCGGTCTTCGCCGAACTGACGGACCTGAGCGCCAACGCCGCGGCGATCGAGCTGAACCGGCGCGGCATCGCCACGGCGCGCGGCGGCGTGTGGAGCGCGGTCTCGGTCATCAATCTGCGCACCCGGCTGGAGGGCTGACCATTGTGCACGGCAAACCGATCTGCGCTTGCTGCGGCAGCCTCCCCGGCGTCGAGGATCATCACCTCTACCTGCTGCCGATGGCTGCCGGACGACCTGACGGTCTGGCAGCGTCTGCCTTTCTGACTCTTTGCAGCGGCGGGCCCGCTTAGTTTATCTCGCGCCTGCGGGGGGCACCCGGGAGCACAGGGCCCGTGAGCGGAAGAAGGCGGATGCCCAGCTGTCTCACCCCTCGTCGTACGGGTCCTCAAGCACACCATTGACCCCGAGCCTCGCCAGTTCGGCTTCAACTTGCGCAAGCGACATGCGCTCGACTGGCGGAAGCATGGTGTCGGCTTCGATCGACTGCCGCGGCGAGCCCCAGCCCCGGTTGAGCAAGGCGTTGGCCGCCGCTCCCTTCACGGTGTCCGGAAAGCCATTGCGCATCAGTTCGACAAGCGTCCGAACCGCCTCCTCGGTGTGCTCCCGTGCCAGCGCCTCCACGGGCCCTTTGATCGAGGGCCGCCCCTTCGGATTACCACTCTGACCGCGCTGCCAGACACCCTTCCGGTTCGGCATCTGATACGCCTCTGCTAGCAGGCCACTGGCCCCACAAGATACGACGGCAATGCGGCTGCCTTAGGCCGCCCTCAGCAGCACTCCATCAAGTCTGTCGCTGCACTATTCGACGCAGCGCGCCCGATCGGATCGGCCGATCCAATAGCGAAGCGCCATGTTGTTTTCCTTTGCCGGGGGGTGGGTTCAGGGGACGACGAGATATTGCGGCGGCGGATCAATCGTGGTGCCGGGGCCGTAGTTGACCAGATAGGCGCTGATCCAGATTCTCTTGCGATCGAGCCGACCCGGACCGAAGGCTTGGTCCTTGTAATGGCCGGAGCGCACATGCGGCTTAACGTGGCCTCGGCCTTCTTCGTAGACGTGTTTTTTGCCATGTTGATCGGTGACGTAGCCGATATGCACGGTGCGGTAATCCTTGGTGATCGGCGGCTTGCCTTTCTTGATCCGTGCCGCATCGAGCTTCGGACTGACCGGCGCGGGCGGTCGAGTCATGATGCCGTGCACATGCAGCGTCATGGCGAGGCCGAGCGCCATTCCTGCCGCTGGGCGGTATCCGTCAACTGAGGGAAAGTGCGACGGGATTGGGCCATCATATGGCTCTACGACGACATCGCCGCTCGGGTGGAACGAAGCGGTAAAGGGATAATTGAAGACAAGATCGCTAACGCGGGGAAAATGCACGGCCCACCAAATGCGATAACTGTTCGGTGCGGCTTCCTTAATGAGCCAGAACATGCGCTCCGGCCCTTCCTTCTTCTCCCATTCGACCAGCATCGTTTCGTAAGGAAGCTCGGTGCGGCCTGCGCCGATCGCAATAGCCACCGCATGGGAATAGTCAACGGAATGCTCCTTGATCCACTCGATCACATCACGCGAAAAGACGAATTTTGGCGCGGTCTGCATCCGGGCAAAGACCTCCGCCGCTCCCGGAAAATCGAGGTGCGGCCGGAAGCGCAGGTCATGAAAACGGCTAACCGGCAATTTCGCCCCCTTCGGACGAGCCCGATCCAGCAAGGTGACTGAGACGCGGACGAGCTTGCGGAACCGTACCGCAACCCCATCGAGTGAAGCAATTTGCGCCAATGATGAGATGCAGATCCTGACCGACGCCATGTCCTTTTCCCGGTACCGGGTCACGATCTCGCTGAAGCAGCGGAGTACAATCGAGAACGTGCTTAGCAGGTGCAACGAGCGACCGACGCAGGCGCAGATTCCGCCAGTGGGAGGAGTACCGGGACACGCTGACGATGGCGCTGAACCTCACCGGAACCCGGATTGGGGTCGTTGAGGTCAAGCTGCTCGTTCTGGTCTCACCCTCTCGTTTCTCCGGTCCGTGTCGCCCCGTGGGTCACACGCTTCTCTTCGCGGTCGGCGGTGACGCGCCCGCTGGAATCGCTCACGCCAAGAGATGCTGGAAGATCCGGGTGGCGAAGGCTTCCACTTGGCCCAGAGTACCGTCACGAGGCCGAACCAGTGGGCAATTGCGAATAGGGCCATCCACCAGAGCAACCGTAACGTAATGCGGAGGCTCGCCGCCTGCCGCTCATCCTGAACGATGATGAAGATGTCGGCCGTCATGGACGCCGCCGAGCCGCTCAAGGCGGACGACCGAGCCGCCTTTCTGAGGCGGTTGCTGTCGAACTGGCGCGATATCCTGAACTCGGCCCCGGCCTGATCAGCCGCTGCTGCCGGGCGCTGCTGCCGGGCGCTGCAGGGGCAATTCCTCGACCCGGCGGTCGGCCGAAGCAAGTCTCGACCCGCTCAACCCGGTGACCGAGACGCGCGTGCGTTCGTGCAGCAGGGGATACAGCGGCATTTCGACGGAAAGTCCGAGGGCATCGAGGACTGGGCCGCTCTGCCTACTGCAGCGCTGGACGCGGGCGCTCGAACTAGATCCGCGCCGACTTGCCGCTGCCGTCCCAGTTGATGCACACCACGACGACCGGCGAGGCCATTTCTGGCGCGCGGCTGCAAAGCTCTGTCCCGGAGCGGATTTTAGCTTACGTCCCTGATCTTGCATCTCACTTCGGTCAGCTTTGCACGCACGGCTCCCGTGGAAAACGAAAAGCTTATTTCGACGCGCCCGCTTTCGTCCTGCCCTGATACGCTTATGGACTTAGATTCTTCGCTTGAGTCGGTACGTTGCATTCCGTTTTTATCGACATATGACACCTCTGCCTCGCATCTGACACGAGCGGTGGGGGTATCACTGCCATTGTAGTTTGTCGTGATGCTAAACTTTACTTCTACCTCGCATCCATTATACGCCCCTGAATACCCCCCGTTGCAATTCAAATCGGCATTGAGAACCCCAACAGAAAATTTTGCGCCCTTGCTGGTAGTATACGTATCGCTCGAACCAAGCACGCGACGTCTTTGAGCTTGCATCTCTGCGATCTGACGCTGGTAAGCAGCGAGCTCCGTCGGTGACATTATTTGGCACACGTTTCCCACTTGCTTGAAGCCAAAGCTGCACGTCCAACCGCTGCCATAGGCGTCSAGCTGGGCATTCTGCGGAATCTGGACGGCAACACATTGACCGTTGTTGTTGCTGAAACCACGCTGGCACGTCCAACCGCTGCCATAGGCGTCCAGCTGGGCATTCTGCGGAATCTGGACGGCAACACAYYGRCCGTTGTTGTTGCTGAAACCACGCTGGCACGTCCAACCGCTGCCATAGGCGTCCAGCTGGGCATTCTGCGGAATCTGGACGGCAACACAYTGRCCGTTGTTGCTGCTGAAACCACGGTCACACGTCCAGCCGCTGCCGTAAGGATGGGCGTGAGCGTTTCGTGGAATTGGCTGCGCAATACTGACGTTCGAAAGGACGCACACGAGGAAGCTCAGCGAAACTCTGAATGCGGATTTCCGGATACCGCGCATCTGATCTCCAGCCCTTCGAAATTCAAAATGATACGGATTGATAGTGAACAATCAGCCGCCTAGCATTTCCCCCCGTTCGGCGCTTGTTACTTCGCGCCAAACATTTGCTCGCCGCCGTCGTCTTCGGCGCTCGCTGTCAGGAGATAGAGCGCCGGGATATTCCGAGAGTTCTCGGAATTTCGAGCGCCGAAACTCCCGAAGGGAGCTTGCGTCGCCGCCGCGTTAATACAGGACGGATCGGGAAGTCGCGCCCGTAGAGGCTTTTCCTATTGGGAGGTTCAGGCGAGCGTGATAGCGAGCCCTGCCATTAGGACCACGCACCGATACGTCTGCGTTGGGATCAGGGGGGACGGCGCGATGAACGTCGGTCGAGGACTATTTCGCGCGTGGATTGTCGCAACGTTACTATGGATAATCGGCGTCGCCGCACTCGCGTACACTCTCATTCCTGATAGCTTGCGCGGGGAAAGATACCAGTACGTCTACCAGATGCGCCCAGACCTAAAGCCGTCGGAGGAAAACGACTTCACGCGGCCAGTGTATGACTTGATGCGCTCTCCCTCCAAAGAAAGCCTTCCGGTCAAATTTGGCGGACTGGAGTATCAATACTGGGACGAGTGGGATAAGAGCGTGGCCGCAGGAACCTTGATGGTTCCCAAAGTGCCGGACGGCGCGAAACTTTATCTGAATTCATCGCTTACCAACGAGGACAAAAACTACATTATCAAGGCCTTTTGGGATCAGCGGTGGGAGCGCTGGCTGCCGCATATCTGGCCTTGGATCATCGGCACCGGGGTGCCCCCGATCATTCTGTTTATCCTGGGATGGGCGCTGCTCTGGATAGGTCGCGGCTTCCGGCCGGGATAGCGGTGCGGACTTGCTCAGGTTGTCCTGAACTTGGCCGCATCCACATGGCGCAGAAGGTTCGCATCGCATCCTTGCAGTGACCGCCGACCGCGAAAGAACGCCGCCGAGTGTTCGAGGCGAGGTGATTGCCGTGCCTCGCTCGAGAGGCGGGTGGTCGCGGCATCAACGAACCGCCGGAAGAGCTGCGGCACCAACAACGGCCGATGAACTGAGTGATGCACTCCGTTTGTGGTTGCGCCTCCGATGTAGCTCCGCAGTTGGGCTGGCCCACACGAGCGAGAGTGTTTTCGCTCGGTACCCGCGTGCCGAGGTGCATCGCCGCTCTTCTTTACGGCAATCATCGCTCAGGCCAAATTCCATTTATACGACCCCTCCAGAAAGCGGTGGCTGAAAACAACAAGAAACAGTCAGGAAATCGCAAGTCAATCGGCGAAGCTAACCCCATCTGACTGGTTGCGTGCGACGGTTTCGCAAAAATCGCGTCTCTGACAATCAAACTTCGCTTTCGGTTGAGCACGCCATCAAAACGAAACTACGTCGCCAAATGGAGTCCTTCCGATGAAAGTCGTCCTCTTGTCCGCAAGTCTGCTTGTCGCAACCGCCGGAGCGGGCCAAGCTGCCTGTTATTCCGGATACTGCTCGCAGGGTTATGTCAATCCATATAGCAATCCGGGCATCGTCAGTAGCGACGGAAGCTACCGCGGCCGCTTCAACAACAATCGATACGACCCCGATTCAATCAGTAATCCATACGGACGTTACGGTAGTCGATACTCGTCCGACAGCCTTAACAACCCTTATGGTGGAGGAAATCGATACTCAGGTCAGCGCCATTACTTGTTTGGTCAGTAATATTTAAGCGTGAGCAGCGAGGAAGGGCCATGAGCCACCCCAGTGACACCGAATTTCGGCTTCCGCTCGAAGTGCGCCCATTAACCGACGCCCGGATCGCCGTTCGTGACTACTATCGTCGTAAGGGACTGAACCTCGAATTCTCGTTCGACGGCAACTTGGTCGGCGACTTCGGGGAGGCTTGCGCCGTCGAGGAATATGGCATGAAACTCGTCAAGGCTCGGTCAAACGCCGGGTTCGACGGCCACACCCCCGACGGAAAACGGACTATCCAAGTCAAGGCCAAAGGCCCTTCCACCAAAAGCATCGCATTCACCTATTCGGAAATGCATGCCGACCACCTGCTCGTCCTCGAACTCGATTTTGATCGTGGCATCGGCCGCGCCGTCTACAATGGTCCAGAGCACTATGTGCGGACGTTTCTACCCGGCGAGCCGTGGAAGGGACAGAAGCAGGTCTCCCTTTCCAAGCTTCGACAAGCGGCGGCACGGATTGGCGATGACGAGCGTCTCCCAATGGTCCGCGTGGACGACCGGCTCTGAGGCCGCACGGAATTGCGCACCATTCGCGCGCGCCGCGCGCAGGCGCGGAAGAGCACGCCATGCAGCGAAGGAGCCTGCTCAACGCCCGGGATCGACCTCGTCCATTTTAAAATGCTCACAACGGAGCGCCTCCAGCTCATGTCAGCGCCGCTCATAAGGCGCAGGCTGGGGTGAGCAAACCTTTGGCGGGGAATAACAAGCGGCGGACGCGGCGGAAACGTACTTTACGCGCGGCGAAGATGCGCCGCAGAGGGATCAATCGATGAAATTTCGTCCTGCCCTGATCGTCGCGACCATGCTTTGTGCCGGACCGGTGCTCGCCTGCCAGATGACCCAGCAGGAGGCCAGTCTCATGGCCACCGCCGTCAGGAGCGGTAATCCCGCTCTGATCGCCGCCTCCCAGAATATCACCGCGATGCGCTGCGGCTTGGCGCCGGCCCCCATCCCCGGCCCGCCGCCGGCGTCTGGACCCATTCAGGTTCGTCCGAGCTATGGCGGCGATTTCACAATCGATGACGGTGGCCGGAAACTCACCTGCAGCCGCGTCTATGGCGGCGGCTTTGATTGCAGATGAAGGGGAAAACTGTGTCTAGCAGGGACTAGCCGGCCGCACCCGTTCGAAAGGCGAATAACGTCAGTTGGTGCAGGCTAGCTCGAATTCCTGCACACGGGGAAAGCTCGCCCCAATCGCCATTTGGTGCGGTCGCAGCTCGGTTCAACAATGCGTTTTAAACCACAGTCAGCATTTTGACTTGCAGATCATGTTCGGCCCCGGCGGGTCCGGCAACCGATCGCGAACTTGGATAGCGGTCGAGATGGCCGACCCGTCAATGGTAGCAGGGCGGTAATCGCGTTCATTCTTGTTGTATAGCGGCAAGATATTTCCATCGGAGCGTGAGCAGAAGGCGTTGCGATTCGCGCCATCTTTAGCTCCTAACCACCCCGAAACGCCGTGAAATGGAGGAACAGTATGACCAGCCGTCACATTGCTTCCCGCGGACGCAGGCTCCCGCGTTGCTCGAATTTTTGCATACGATTCACGGCTTTCCTCGCCGTATTTATTATTTTTACTAACGGCGCCGAAGCAAAAAAGCACAGACCGATCAATCTCGTCATTGGCAATAACGTCCAAAGCTTTCACGTTGGGATCAATGGTAAAAAAATTCATGCTGGATGGCCAAGCAACGAGCACGATCAAAATTTTCTCGAAGATATCATAAATATATCTGGAATGACCCAAGACATACTAATGCTCGAAGCTGATGTACCTAACGCTTACGCCCTTATAGATTACCAAAAATCTCCGCCCTTCAAGCTCGTAATTTACAATTTTGACTGGGTAAGAAAGCACGCCATTGACCCCACCCTTCTGCGATATCTCGTCATTGCACACGAGATTGGGCACCATGCATGCACGCATCCCGCAGGGCGCCTCTCAGGTTTACCTTTAAATCAAGAATTAGAAGCAGATCGATTCGCCGGATCCGTCATCAGACGCTTGTCGGATGCACAAATTATGGTCGGATCAACTCCAGATCTAGGTCATATGTTGGAATCGTTACGACAAATTCTTCCTTATGCTGGATCCGATACCCATCCCGCACTGAAAGATCGAATGAATGCTTTTAGCGAAGGTTGGACCGGCGATAAAATTCCATGCCGATAAAGCCATATCCCATGACTGGGGAAAGCCAATCTGAAGCCGGGACCCGGCGCACAGCGAATCGCGAGTGCACTCCAAATCTGGATCCCGGGACATTCCCAGTGGCCGGGACCGGCGCGCCGGAGGTAAGGCCTTGCCGGTGGGAAAATTAGCGCTCCAAACTTTTGGATTGGCTTCGGGGGCCTGACGCGCGTCGGCAAACATCAGGCTAGTTTTTCTGCCTGAACGCTGCCTGAACCGCCTTCGGAGGCGCTGCAGTAACATGAAACGTAATTTCGTTGCTGCCACTGCCGTCTTGCACGCGTCCAGCGCTCTTCGTTACGGGGCGACGGCCTGAATGGCGCGACCACCGCGGCCGCAGGCGCAGGTTTCGGCAATTCGAAGGGTGTATGGACCGGAGCCCATGACCCGACACGGGTTCCGGCTCGGCGCGATGCGTGACATCGCCGCAGTGTTATCAGGAACGTTGGTGACTCCTTGGTGACTCCGAGGCCGGCGCTCACCAAGGATTTCTCTAAGCCATTGTTTTAATGGCGCGCCCGACACGATTCGAACGTGTGACCTTTGCCTTCGGAGGGCAACGCTCTATCCAGCTGAGCTACGGGCGCAATCCGTGGATGGTGGATAGCTGATTGCCGGACGCTCGGCAACAGGCGTTTGAACGAGGCGGCGAAGGCCGAGTTGGCAGAGCTCTCCGGTTCGTATCGTGTCGGGCGGCCGCGGTTGGGGCTGGATTTTAAGCCGCCCTCGCGAAACCGCCGCTCATCGCCTGTTGCCAGACATGCACAGAGGCGCGGCGCACCTTCTCGGCGGAGAAGGCCATGGGCTCACTCTTGCCGCTGCCCTGCGTCGGCAATGCTCTCTTAGGCGCCGCTGGAATGATTCCGTCATCCTGCGCATCGAGCAGGGCGCCAGCCCAGCGGCCGTGATGCCGCCAGCGCTTAGGACTTGCTTCCCCGGATTGTCGAAAAGACGTGAGTGCCAGTCACTCTCCAAATCAGCCCTTTTCATCAGCGCCAACGAAATGCGCTTCATCGGCCGGAGTGCCCAGGCGCGAAGCGTATGGACGATACGCTCGGCCGCTCACTAAACGAGAGGGCACGCTCCCTGGCCAAGCTTCATGTCGCAGGCGACGATCTTGTCGGCCACTCCATCTTGACGGCGCGCCAAAAAAAATAAATTATAATTTATAATATCGGAGGCACGACGTTGAAGATTTCTCGACTCAGGGCGATCCAGCTCGAAGCACGGTTCGCGGATGTGTTCGGCGGCATCGAGAAGGTGCCCGCAGAACTGCTCGCTCCGGCCGCTCATTTTCGGCGGATTCCCCGCGCCGGCCAGGTTTCGACGCTGGTCATCGTTGAGAGCAATGACGGCGCCATCGGCTATGGCGAGGCTTTTGGCCTGCCCCATGCCGGCGCGGCGACTGCGATCATCAACGGTGTCATCGCGCCGGTGCTGATCGGCGCCGAGATCGGCGATCCCAACGAGATGCTCGGGGACCTCGAGCGCTATTTCACGGCGATGGGCAGCACGCGCGGACCCGCCATCGAAGCTCTGAGCGGCGTCGACATCGCCTTGTGGGATCTCAAGGCGCGGGCCGCCGGCCTGCCGCTCGCGACGCTGCTGGGCGGCTCGCCGGGCCCGGTCGCGACCTATGTCAGCCCCGTCGGCTTCCAGGATCATCCCGACAAGTCGGCGCGCGCCGCGCGGGCCTATCTCGATCAGGGCTACACCGCCATCAAGCTCAAGGTCGGCCGCGGCCTCGCGATCGATATCGATCATATCGCTGCCGTGCGCGGCGAAATGGGGTCTGACAAGGCGCTCTATCTCGATGCGAATTGCGCCTATGACGTGCCTACGGCGATCGCGGTCGCCAAGGCGCTCGCTCCCTACAATATCGGCTGGTTCGAGGAGCCGGTGCCGCCTGATGATCCCCAGGCCCTCGCCGAGGTGCGCAGGGCTTCGCCCGTGCCGGTAGCAGCGGGCGAGAACGATTTTACGCTCGCCGCTCACGCCAAACTGGTCGCTGCCGATGCGGTCGATTTCCTGCAGCCAAATATTTCACGCGCGGGTGGCGTGTCGGGTCTGATGGCGATCGGCGCGCTCTGTGCGCGCTCCGGCATCCTGATGGCACCGCATGGCGTCGGCAGCTGCGTCGCCGTCTCGGCGGCAGTGCATACCTGCCGGGCGGCGCCAGCCGTCCATGGCTATGAGGCAAACCGGCTGCTGAACCCGCTGCGCGACAACATGGCGGTGCGCCCACTCGTCACGGAAGCCGGGCAACTCGTCGCTCAGGATTTCCCGGGTCACGGGGGCGAGCCGGATCTAGCACGCCTTGCCCGTTACGTCGTGAACGGCCTCGAGACCAACGCGGAGCGGGGCGATGTCATCCATATCAGTGCGTAGCCCCGGCGACATGGGCGAACTCGTCGGCAAGCCCGGCGAGACGCTCGCCGAGACCTTGCGGCGCACGCTGCTCGACATGATCGTCTTCGGCTACTTCGAGCGGGGCACGCGGCTCTATCCGGAAAAGCTCGCCGAGCATTTCAATGTCAGCCCGACTCCGGTGCGCGAGGCCCTGATGCGACTGGCGGCGGAGGGCTTCATCGAGGTCATCCAGCGGCGCGGCTATCACATCCGCGACCCCGACGCGAAGCAGGTTCTCGACCTCTGGCAGGTGCGGCTCGCAATCGAGCTGATGGCCGGCGAACTGATGATCGGACGCCTGAACGAAGGCAGCCTCGACATCACGGCTGTCGACGCGATCGAGGAGGTCCAGCGCCGCCTCGAAGTCGATCCGCAGGAGATCTCGCACAAGAATCGACATGAGCAGAACGCGAGCTTCCATCACAAGATCGTCGAGTTCAGCGGCAACGACCTGCTGCTCTCGACCTATCGCGGAATCCAGATGCAGGTGCTGAACGCCTGGATCCAGCGCGGCATCGAATCCTGGCGCACGCGCCATGCCTCGGAAGCCGTCGAGCACCGCGCCATCATCAAAGCGCTGCGCGACCGCAATCCCAACGACTACGCGAAGGCGGTGCGCGCCCATCTGGGCCGCTCGCTCAAGGACGCGCTGGCTGATCTCAAGGCCCGCAATCTGATCGAAGAACTCGCACAGAGCCGAACCTAATCGGCCGCTTTTTCATGGGGAGGAAATGAACATGAAGAGACGTCACGTTCTAAATGGCCTGGCGGCGCTCGGTTTCGCGGCTGCAGGCGCGCTTGTTCCACAGGCCCCGGTCTTGGCGCAGACCAAGACGATCCGCATGTGGACGTTCCTGAGCGCCACAGGGACGACGCCGCGCGAGGTGGCCCTGGCGCAGATCATCAAGAATTACGAGGCCGCCAATCCCGGCACGAAGATCGTCGTGGAGACGCAGGTCTGGGATCAGATGACACCGAAGTTCCTGGCGGCCCATCGCGCCGGCAACGCGCCCGACATCAGTTGGGTGGTGACCGATTTCCTTGGCGACGCGATCGGCTCCGGATCGCTGGCCGACCTCAACGAGCTGTTCATCAAAAAATGGCCGGCAGAACAGGTCAAGGACCATGCCAGCGCCTATTGGGACCTGACCAAGAAGGGCGACAAACAATATGCCTTGTTCGCCTCGCCGAACTACATCTCGATCGTCTACCGCGCGGATCTGATGAAGGCTGCCGACATTGACCCGGCTTCGATCAAGACCTGGGATGACTTCCGCGCCGCCGCCGAGAAGCTGACGGTGAAGAACGCCGGAGGCCAGGTGACGCGCTATGGCTATGCCCAGGGCTTCAGCGAGCAGCAGGCCGACCCGCACATGATGATCCCCTATCTTCTCGGAGAGGGCGAGAGGCTGTTCAAGCCGGACGGAAAAGCCAATTTCGCCAGCCCCGCGGGCGTCGCCGCCATGACCTTCGCGACCGACCTGGTCAAGAAATACAATGTCTCGCCGCCCCAATCGGCGACCTGGACGGTCGACGACCTCTTCGAACAGTTCTCCTCCGACCGCGTCGCCATGATCCAGGGCCCGAGCGTGCGCGTCTCGACGTTGCAGGCCAAGCTCGGCAAGGAGAATGTCGGCCTGATGCTTTGGCCGGGCAACGGCAAGTCCGCCCATTCGCCGGCTGTCATGGCCGGTTGGGCCGTCGGCGTCTGGTCAAAGGGCACGCAGAAGGAGGAGGCCGGCAAGTTCGTAGACTACCTGTTGGGCGCGGAAGCCGAGAAGATCTGGGTCACCATCGGCGGGCAGTCGCCCCTGATGGCATCAACGGCGAAGGCGGTCGCCCCCTTCGTCGACCAGCCGGGCAACGGCTATATCCGCGTCGCCGCCGAGGGGGCGAGCAAATATGGCTGGCTCACTCCGATTGAGTTCAATGTCGGCGGCTACCGGCAGGCGCTGAACAAGGCGACGCAACGCATCATCGTCGAAGGCGTCGCCGTCAAGGCGGCCCTCGAAGAGGCAGAAACCCGCTTCAACCGTCAGAACAATCGCTGACGTGAGCCAGGCGGAGTCGAATCCGGCTCCGCCTTCGATCAGGGATCGCTCTCGATGACGATGTATTCGCGCCTCGCCGGCGTCAATTACGTGCTGCCTGCGATGGCCCTGCTCATGCTGGTGCTGTTCTCGCCGGTCCTCTACGGCTTCTGGTTCAGCCTGTTCCGCATCCAGTATGGCGCGCCGACGGATTTCGCGGGCCTGGAAAACTATGCACGGCTGCTCGACGATCCAGTGCTCGCCGCCACGTTCGAGCGCAGCGCGCTGTTCACCTGCGCCGCCGTCGCGCTGACACTGGTCATCGCGCTTGCTCTCGCCGTCTGGATCAACCGACTCGGCCAGCGGCTCGGCTTCGTCGTCCAGATGATCGTCATCCTGCCCTGGATCATCTCGACGGTGGTGGCGACGCTGCTGTTCCGCTGGGTCTTCGTCAGCGATATCGGGCTGGTGGGATCGCTGATCCGGATGGCGGGCATCCCCGACGTGCAGCTCCTCAACAGCCCCGGCAGCGCCATGGCCTTGCTGATTGGCGTCTCGGTGTGGAAGCGGGTTGGCTATGCCGTGATCATCCTGCTCGCGGGGCTCAAGGGCATTCCCGACGATTACGAGGAAGCCGCCAAGATCGATGGCGCCAATCCTTGGCAGATCTTCTGGCTGATCGTGCTGCCGCTCTTGAAGACTCCGCTGTTGCTGGTCACGATCGTGCTGACCCTGTCCAACCTCAATACCGTCGAGACACCGCTCGTCCTGACCGGCGGCGGACCGGGCGATGCGACACGAATCCTGCCGATCGAGGTGTTCGACCGCGCCTTCGTGAATTTTGACCTCGGCTCGGCCACGGCGCTCGCCCTGGTGATGTTTGCCGGCAATATCCTGCTCGTCCTGGCCTATGTCAGGCTCGCGAAGTGGAAAACGTGATGAGCGCTGCCTCTTCCGCCGCTCATCCCAGGCCCGTCCCAGCGCAGAATGCCCAGCCGGTCGGAGCCCGCGCGATCCTGCCCGGCCCGCTCGGCTTCGTCATCGCCGCCCTCTTCCTGGTGCTGGCCGGCCTCAATTTGCTGCCCCTGTTCTGGGGCGTGCTCACCTCGCTCAAGTCGCAACCGGACCTGTTCAGGACGCCTCCGGTGCTGTTTGATTTCATACCGACGGCCGAGAACTACCAGCGCGTCGTCGACAGCGGCTTTCTCGGCAATATGCGTGTGAGCGTGTTCTATTGCGTGGTCACGGTGGCGAGCGTGCTGCTGCTCGCGCTGCCTGCCGCCTATGCCTTCGACCGCTTCGATTTCCCACTGCGCCGGGCGCTGTTCATGCTCGTCGTCGCCAGCATTCCGCTGTCGCTCGGCGCGGCCGCGCTGCTGATCCCGAACTATCTGTATTTCACCCGGCTGGGCCTGACCAATTCCTGGTTCACGCTGCCGGTGATCTACACCGCCTACCAGCTGCCAATGGCGATTTGGATCATCAAGGGCTCGCTGGAAGCCATCCCGCGCGAACTCGATGAGGCCGCGATCATAGACGGCGCCACGCATTTCCAGATCCTGACGCGCGTGATGCTGCCCCTGACGCGGCCCGCACTGGGCGCGGCCGGGGTGCTGACCTTCGTCGCCTGCTGGAACGAATTCGTGGCCGGCTCGGTGATGATCGACACGCCGGACCTGCGGCCGATCCAGCCGGCGATCTACAATTTCATCGGCTATTTCGGGCGCGAATGGGGCCCTCTGACAGCCTCCGCGACGCTCGCCATTCTCCCCATCCTCATCGCATTCGCCTTGCTCAGCCGCCTCATCGTGTCCGGCCTGACCAAGGGTTCGGTCAAGGGCTGAGACATGCATACCATCTCCAATATCGGCTGCGACGAGGCTGAGGCCGTCATCACTGCCGCAGCCAGGGAAGCGGCGCAGATCGGCGTGCCGCAGAACATCGCGATCGTCGATGCCGCTGGCCACCTGGTGGCCTTCCGCCGAATGGACGGGGCGAAATTCACCTCGATCGAGATCGCGCTGGCAAAGGCCTTCACTGCGGCCGGCACCCTGGTCGAGACCCGGGCGATCGGGCCCAAGACCCTACCGGGTGAACCCGGCTTCGGCATCCAGAACATGCATGGCGGCCGCTTTACCACGCTCGCCGGCGGCATGCCGCTGAGAGCCGGGACACAGGTAGTCGGCGCGATCGGCGTCAGCTCTGGCTCGACCGCTCAGGACCAGCAGGTGGCCGAGGCCGGGGCGGCTGCCTTCGCTGCCCTCGGCCTCTCCGCCTGATCCGCCTTTCCCTGCCTCTGCAAGCATCGTGAGCCTCACCATGTGGGATATCATCATCGTGGGCGGCGGTTCGGCCGGCTGCGTCCTGGCCAATCGCCTCTCCGCCGACCTATCGAGAAAGGTCCTGCTGATCGAGGCCGGGCGCGACCTCAAGCCCGGGGAGGAAGGTGCGGCGATCCTCGACACTTATCCCGGCAAGGCCGCGTTCGACCCGCAGAACCACTGGCCGGACCTGCTGGTGCAGACTCAGCCGCATCTTCACAATGTGGCCAACCGTCCGCCCGCAAAGCGCTACGAGCAACCGATGCTGATCGGCGGTGGCTCCAGCATCAACGGCCAGATCGCCAATCGCGGCACGCCCGACGACTACAACGAATGGGGTCAGGCCGGCGCCGAGGGCTGGGACTGGGACGCCGTGCTACCCTATTTCATCAAGGCTGAGACGGATCTGGACTATTCGGGACCGCTGCACGGCAAGAGCGGGCCGATCCCGATCCACCGCATCCCGCATGAGCGCTGGCCGGCCTTCTCCATTGCCGCCGAGGCCGCCATGGAAGCGCAGGGTTTACCAGACATCAAGGACCAGAACGGTGCCTTCGGCGACGGGCATTTTGCTATAACGCTGTCAAACAACGGGCAGCATCGCGTGTCGACCGCCATGGCCTATCTCGACGCCGCGACCCGGCGACGGCCCAATCTCACGATCATGACCAACACTCAGGTGCTCACTCTGGCGATGCAGGGCAATCAGGTCGTCGGCGTCGACATCGCAAGGGGCAAGGGCCAGGAAAGGCTGGCGGCCCGCGAGGTCGTGGTGTCCTCCGGCAGCATGCACTCGCCGGCCCTGCTGATGCGCTCCGGCATCGGCCCAGGCGGGCATCTGCGCTCGCTCGGCATCGAGGTCCGGGCCAATCTGCAGGGCGTGGGCGCCAATCTGCAGGAGCACCCCGGCATCTCGCTCTCGGGCTACATCAAGCCAGCGGCGCGGCTCGGCAACTCGACGCGCCGCCATATCCATGTCGGCATGCGCTACAGTTCCGGCGTCGAGGAGTGCGGGCCGTCCGACATGTTCCTGATGGTCGCCGCCAAATCCGCCTGGCATCCGCTGGGACCGCGGATCGGCACAATCATCTCCTGGATCAATAAGGCTCATTCGCGCGGCGAGGTGCGGCTGGCATCGTCGGATCCGCGCAAGGAGCCGACAGCGGACTTCAATTATCTCTCCGACCATCGCGATCTCCAGCGCATGGGCGCGGCCGTCCACCTTATTGCAAGGCTCTTTGCCACGCGGCCCCTTGCCGATCTCGTCGAGATGCCGGGCGCCTCGAGCTATAGCGGCTTTGCCAAGTCGCTGGGCCGCCAGACCGTGCGCAACTACCTGATCACCGCGCCGATTGCGCTCGCCATCGATGCTCTGCCGCCGCTGCGAAAGCTGTTCTTCCAGCGCGCCGTCTCAAGCGGCATCAGCTTGCAATCGCTGCTGAACGAGCCCGACATCCTCGAGGCCTACGTCAAGGCACATGCCTTCGGCCAATGGCACTGCTGCGGAACCTGCCGCATGGGCGCTGCGGTCGACCCCGACGCGGTCGTGGACGGCGCCACGGGGCGGGTGCATGGCGTGGGCGGCCTCAGCGTCGTCGATGCCTCGATCATGCCCACCGCGCCACGCGCGAACCTGAACCTGCCGGTGATCATGATGGCCGAGCGCATGGCAGACCTGATCGCGGCCCGACCAACCTAGGCTATACCTGCCAGTGCGGACGGACGTGGCAGCATCGTCGAACATGCCGATCACCGAGCGAGCGGCACGCTGAACGCCACCGCCCAGCCGGAGATCAACGACGAGGCGCCTCGATCTACGGCCGAATACTGGTCAGGTTGGGCACGATCGTGGGCTGGTCGAGCGCGGCGAAGCAGATTTCGCAGCACGCCCTCTAAGCCGCAATGAACCCCGGCGCCTGGTCAAAACTCGCCAACTGTGGATCGGACGAGGAGTGCCGGCCCCTGCGTCGGATTGAATGGCCCAGACAGCACCAGGGGATGTCGTCTTTTCTGTCCATGCGGAATCGAAGCCGACGATGGTTCAGAAGCAACAACTCATTTTGGGTTAGTTCACCGAGCTGATGTTCTGCGCGACAGCACCGGCTGATCCAAATTTGCGGTGCGATTTTGCGTCAGGGCTACCTAACGCCGCCAGCCAGTCACGCGCTCGCGCAGCCGGGACACGCTGCAGCCGGTGCAGCACGTCGTCATCGAAATGCTCGGCGCGACAAAGAGAGCGTGCGTCTGCGCAGATGCGATCGAATAGGTGCGCGGTCACGAAAGTATCTGCACTCGCTCGATGGAGCCGTCCAGGGAACGAAATGCCCATCTCTTCGATGAGGCCGCCCAATCGATAACTCTTCCGGCCCGGAAACATGCGCCGAGCCAACAGCAGAGTGCAAAGAGTGCGAACGGGCTGCCCCTCAAGGAATTCACTCGCCTCGTGCTCGTAGAATTTTCGGTCGAAGCCCGCGTTGTGGCAAACGACGGGCGACGATCCAATGAAGGAAGCCAGCTGACGCATGGCTATAGCCGAGGTCGGTGCACCGCTCAGCATCGCAGTGGTTATTCCGGTGATCTGAGTGATCTCCTGGGGCACGCGAACGCCTGGGTCGACAAAGGTGAGTAACTCGTGGCCCGCTCGACCATCCAGCACTTCGCGGGCTGATACTTCAATCACACGAGCCCCCAAGGCAGGGCTGAGGCCGGTCGTCTCGAAGTCGAGCACGACAAAGCGTCCGCCGGGAATGCTGTTCAAGGTAGAGACTCCTGGCGCCTGCTTCGTTGATTCGAGGACAGGATATCATTCAAGGACGGTCGGCCGCGCCTGAAGTCCTCGGGCATTCGGGCGGGGGGATATAACCGAATGGGGCGGCTCGTTGACCATTTATCTGCGGCAGGCGGACTAGAGAGATGACGCTGCACAGCGGGGGGGCATCGGCAGCAATCATCGCTTTAGAAGTGCTCCGTCGATGACGAAGACAGTGTCTCTGGTGGCTCATTGGGATCACGACTCGCGTCGGATTTTTGAGGCGAAGCTTTTGGAAATTAAAGGGATTTATCTCGCGCTCGGCAAACTCAAATCCAGCTTCGGAGGGCAACGCTCTATCCAGCTGAGCTACGGGCGCAATCCGTGGATGGTGGATCGCTGATTGCCGGACGCTCGGCAACAGGCGTTTGATCGAAGGCCGAACTGGAGACGGCACTGGTTCAAATCCTGTTGGGCGGGCCGATTAAGTCGAAGTTAATATTCCGGGGCTGGCAGCCGTGGCGGACCGGCGTCTCGTTGCGATCATCAGGGGCAGCTTGCCGGATGGGGCCATGCCCACTTCACGACGGATGCATCCGCCTATCGGCCGGCCGCGCCCCGAAGCGCCGCCGACCGATTGGTCCGTTTCGATGATCCGTGGCCAATCGATCGTCACTCCAGTGCGGGCAACGGGCTCGCGGAGAGCGCGTGCCAAGCGGCGGTTTTCAGCCTTCGGTACAGAGCGGCAAGAAACGCCATGCACATAGATTGGGACGCAGGGCGATGGCAGGTTCGGCTGCTTGGCCTAGATTGATGCGTTCGCATTCGCGCGCACTCTTGAACAAGGAGCCCCATAATGATCCGTTCGATCACATTCGCCGGCTTTATCGGCCTCGGCCTCTTCCTCGCAGGCTGCAACCCTGAGTCTCAGTCGCAGCGCACGCTTGGCGGCGCTGCAATTGGCGCTGGCGGCGGTGCGCTCATTGGTGGGATCGCGGGCGGCGGACGGGGGGCCGCGATCGGTGCCCTCGCTGGTGGCGTGACCGGTGCGGTCGTCGGCCGGGCGACAACCCCGAACAACTGCATCTTCCAGGACAGGAGCGGTCGCCGTTTCACGGGGCCCTGCCCATAAGGCGCGCCTGAGCGCAGCTGCGGGCCAAAGGGCCGGCCGCCTGGCAGCATCTGGTCTTGTACACGGCCGCTCCGATGGGGTGGTCGGGCCAAGACCGCAACCCTATCGGGGCGGCCCGTCGCACCGGCGACGGTCCGGCCTTCATGAGTGAACGAAACTGCGTCGGATGCCGAAGCAGTCAATGGCGGGATTCCGAGCCAGGACCTGATTGCCGGTTGCAATTTGATCGAGCGGTTGGACCGAATCGGCTATGTGCCGGAATGTCAGTTACGTAACCAGCCATCGTGCGACGGTGCCGGAGAGCGAATGAGGCTGCTTGCTGAGAAGGGCGTGAAGGCCATCTGGCTGATGGCCACGCTCATCCTCTGCGCCTGCTCGGCTGCGGATGTCGGGCCCGTCAATAGTCACGCGGAGAAGACGCCGCCACCGTCGCCGGAATTCGTCCCCGATCGCGGGGATGACGGCTCGATGGTCGTTGGCCTCGCCTTCTCGGGAGGTGGCGTTCGCGCTTCAGCCTTTTCCTACGGCGTCCTGCGTGCGCTTGACGATATCGTCGTCGACGAGAAGCCTTATCGACGTACGATGGTCGATAATGTCCGGATGATTTCCGGGGTCTCCGGCGGCGCCATTACCGCGGCCTATTTCGGCTATCGTGGCCGCGACGACTACCGTGATTTCGATGATCGCTTCTTGTTCCAGCACGCAGAAGCGAGCATGGAAACATCGCTGGCGTCACCCTTCAGCCTGTCCCGGGCAGTGGCTGGCGGCGTCAATGACCGAAATACATTTGCACGCTGGTTGAACGATAATCTGTTCGATGGGGCAGATTTTACCCGTTTCAAATGGGCGAACGCACCGTCCGTCTGGATCAGCGCTTCGGATATCTACAATCGGACGCCTTTTCTATTTAGCTACGATACCTTTGCGGCGCTCTGCAGTGATCTCGACAAGCTGAAGATTTCGGATGCGGTGGCAGCCTCCGCCGCCGTGCCTGTCGTCTTTGCGCCCGTCGTGCTGGCTGCCACCAAACAGGATTGCGGCTATAGCCGCCCCGCCTGGTTGAAGGAGGCGCTGAGTGGCTCCAACCCATCCACGCGACTGACGGCCTACGCCAACGCATTGCACTCCTATCATGCCGAAGACGGCATCAAGTTTGTGCGGCTGATGGATGGCGGGCTGACGGACAATCTGGGCATAACGGGTTTCGTCCTCGAAAGAAGCGCGTCAAAGACACCGCACGGACCATTATCGGCGGAGCAGGCCGTCAAGCTGCGCCATTTCCTGTTCATCGTTGCCGATGCTGGCCGCGGGCAAACGGATGATTGGGGGGCTTCGATGAATGGCCCCTGGCTGGCGCCGCTGGTCGAAGCGGCAATCGATACCGGCATGACCTCATCGTCTCGCCATGGTCTCGACGCTTTGAACTTTGCCGTCGAAAGGTGGAAGGAGCGGGTGGTCCGCTATCGTTGCGGGTTGCCGTTGGAAACCGTGCGCCGGATCCGGGGCAGCGCTGACGGCTGGGACTGCCGTAAGGTGGATTTCAAGGTCGAACACCTTGAATTCGCTGATCTGGAACAGAACGTCGCGTCCCACCTGAACCGCGTCGAAACGCGGCTCTCGCTGCCGCGCGAGCAGGTCGAGCTGCTCATCGAGGCCGGAAGGACGGTTGTTCACCGGAGCGCGGCCGTGAAGCAGGCGGTCGACGATGTCCGCCGCGCTGCGGGCGTCAGCGGGGGAAATTGATCGCGAGGCCCCTGTCGTTCAGACAACGGCGCGTCTGCCAGAACCGGGCCTAACCAAATGGATTGAACGGCGTCGGGAAACGTCCGGTGGGAGCGATTTCCGCATAGGCCGATCGCGCAATCAGCTGTCCGGCTCCGGGCTGCGCAAGCACATTGGTGCCGTCGAAGATCAACTGGCCGCGCTGGTAGGTCGCAGTGGGGTAGCCGAGCACCTCGAGCCCCTCATAGGGCGTGTAGTCGCTGCCATGGTGCTGCAGCGCGTTGGTCAGGCGCATGCGCTTGGTCGGATCGAAGACGACGATATCGGCATCGGCGCCGATCGCGATGGAACCCTTGCGCGGGGCAAGCCCGAAACGGCGCGCCGGATTGGTCGCAACGAGCGAGACGAACGTGCGCAGATCGATGCGCCCCTTGGCGACCCCCTCGGAATAGAGAATCGGCAAGCGCGCTGCGAGGCCGGGAACGCCGTTCGGGATCTTGTTGAAGGGGGCCGTTTCGCCGTGCTGCTTCTTGCCGCGCGGATCGTCGAAACGCAGCGGCGAGTGATCGGACGAGACGATATCGATGACGCCGTCTCGGATGAGCTGCCAGAGCGCCTCGCGATCGGATGGCGGCCGCAGCGCCGGCGAGATCATGAACTTGGCGCCTTCGAAGCCCGGCCGGTCCATGTCGGATTCGCCGAGCACGAGATACTGCGTGCAGGTCTCCGCCCAGGCCTTCTGGCCGCGGGCCTGGGCCCGCGCCACCTCCTCCCCGGACTGTGCGCCCGAGACGTGGAAGACCTGGACCGGGGTGTCGAGCGCCTCCGCCAGCGCCAGAATGCGGTGGGTCGCTTCGCGTTCGACCACCATGGGTTTCGCCCAGGCAAGATGCTTTGGTGCGCTCAGCCCTGCCGCCAGCAGCGCCTGCGTCAGCCAGCCGATCAGTTCGTGATGTTCGGCATGCACGCAGACGAGTGCTCCGGCACGTCGCGCCGCCGCGAGCGTCTGCAGGATCTGCGCATCGGCGAGGCGATTGCTCTCATAGGTCATGAAGACCTTCACGGAGCGATGCCCCGCTGCAACCAGCGCCGGCAGTTCTCGCTCGATCACCTCGGGCGTCGGGTCGTTGATCAGCAGGTGAAAACCGTGATCGATGCGCGCCTGCTTCGCTTTCGCGCCATAGGCCGCAACCGCCTCGGCAAGCGACCCGCCGCGCGTCTGAGGCGCGTGGCAGACGATCGTTGTCGTGCCGCCCGCCGCAGCTGACGCTGTCCCGCTCGCAAAATCGTCGGCGATGTCGGCGCCGGACGAGAAGGGCTGGTCGAGATGCACATGCGTGTCGACCCCGCCCGGAAGGACCAGCAATCCCTTCGCATCGATATCGGTGTCGCCTCGAGGCAGACCGGCGCCGATCGCGGCAATCAACCCATCCTTGACGCCGACATCGCAAACAGAGATGTCGGACGCGGTCACCGTCGTTCCGCCACGAATGACGAGATCGAAATCGCTCATTGCAGTTCTCCGGTTCTGGCGGCTGGCTCGCCATTCACAAGCCGGCGCGGCTGCGCCGCAGTCTCGAGGGGATGATGAAGACGGAATTGCGCGTCCGGTTGGGCGAGCGGAGCTTTGGCGTCGAGCGGCCTTGGGGCGATTTGTCCCAAACGTCGGGAAAGATCACCGACGTCACGAACGATGCCGAAGGTCGCGCCTATGTGCTGCTGCGCTCCGACGTCGCGGTCGACGCTCCCGGCCCCTGCGTCGTGGTTCTCGACCGTGAGGGATGCCGGATCGCGAGCTGGGGCGAAGGTCTCTGCGTCGATGCGCACAAGATTGCGGCAGGCCCCGATGGCGTGATCGCCATTGTCGATCGTGATGCTCACCGCATCCTGTTCTGCGACCGGGATGGCGCGGTGCGGAGCCAGATCGGCGAGACGCATCAGCCGGGCGCGCCGTTCAGTCATCCCAGCGATATCGCCTTTGCCCCGGACGGAGGATTCTATGTGGCGGATGGCTATGGCCACGCGCTCGTGCATCGTTTCGACCGCGCCGGGCGGCATCTGTCGAGCTGGGGCTCCGTCGGCACGGCGCCGGGCGCGTTCCTGACGCCACATGGCATCTGCGTTCTCAGCGATGGCCGCGTGATCGTCGCCGATCGCGAGAACAGCCGCGTGCAGGCCTTCACAGCCACCGGCGATCTGCTCGCCATCTGGGATGGGTTTCTGCGGCCGCAGGATGTCGTCGCCGATGCCGCCGATCGCATCCATGTCTGCGATTCGATTCCCACGCTCAGCCTGCTCGCCCCTGATGGGAGCCTGCTCGGCCGCTGTCGTCCTGTGCTGAACGGTGCGCATGGCATGTGGCTCGCGCCGAACGGCGACATACTCCTTGCGGAGACCAGCCCCAACCGCCTGACGCGGCTGTTCCCGGTCTAAGGCATCGGCCCGAACGTTGGATTGCGGTGTTCGGGACAGCCGATGCGAACACGGATGACCTCGCCGCTGGTCCGGACGCGGGCCGGCACTCATCCGGCCTGCGCGACGGCCCTGTGCTGCAGGCGCGACACCATCCGGACGAACGGCCAGAACATCAGGAAATAGACGATCGCGACCGCAACCAGCGGCGTCGGGTTGTACAGAAGGCCCTGGGCGAGCTGCGCGGAACGCAGCAGTTCCTGCAGGGCGACGGCTGAGGCGATCGAGGTCTGTTTGACCAGCTCGACCGTGTTGCTGATCAGGTCGGGCAGCACATTGCGGGCGCCTTGCGGCACCACGACATAGGTCATGCTCTGGCGCCAGGTCAGCCCGGTGGAGCGCGCCGCTTCGCGCTGACCCTTCGGCACGGACTCGATGCCGGCACGGAAGATCTCGGCAAAGTAGCTGGACCCGTTGAGGGTCAGTGCGAGCACGGCGGCGGTGAACTCGTTCAGCTTCAGCCCGAGGAAGGGCAGGCCGAAGAAAATGAAGATCAGCAGCACCAGCGGCGGGATCGCCCGCATGACGTCGACATAGGCGACCAGCAGCATCCGCAGCAGCCTGCTGGGCGAATCCTGCGCCATCGCGATGGCGACACCACAGGCGACGGATAGCGGCACGGCGACCGCCGCAAGCGCCAGCGTCATCCAGAAGCCCTGCAGGAGCAGTGGCCAGACTTCCCGGAGGACGTCGATATTGAGAAATGTCGTGACGAGTTCGTCCATCACGACCTCGGATGAGCGTAAGCGCGTTCGAGCCAGCGCGTGAAGCGCACGAATGGCAGGAACAGGGCGAGGAACAGCAGCGCGCCAACGGTGAGGGCTGTCGGATTGGCGACGTTCGACTGAATGCTCGATGTCACATTGAGCAGTTCGGGGACCGCGACGACCGAGCCGAGCGTCGTGCCCTTGCTGATACCGATCGCGCGGTTGGTCAGGGGCGGGATCGAGATCCGCACGACCTGCGGCAGGATGATATGGACCAGCGTCTGGTTGAAGCCGAGGCCCGTCGAGCGCCCGGCTTCCCATTGGCCCTTGGCAACCGCATTGATGCCGGCCCAGAAGATCTCTTCGGAGAAGGCCGAGAGCACGATCGCCAGCGCCAGGACGGTGGCGGTGAACGGCCCCAGCATCAACCCGAAGGAGGGCAGCGCGAAATAGGCCAGCATGATCAGCACGAGCTGCGGGATCGAGCGAAAGAAATCGATATAGAGGATGATCAGCGCGTTCAGCGGCCTGAAGCCGTAAAGCCGCAGGATCGCGATGGCGAGGCCGAGCGGCACGCCGATCAGCACCGTCAGGATCGACATTTCGATGGTGATGAGGAAGCCGCGCAGGATATCCGGCCAATAGGCGGACATCAGCGAGAAGTCGAAGAAATAGCGGACGATCTGGTCCATGACGTGCTGTCAGGCCCTGGAGCGCGTGACGAAGTCGCGGATGCGCTGGTGTTGCGGCGAGACCAGAATGTCTTCCGGGGTGCCTTCCGCCAGCACGGCACCATGATCCATGAACACGACGCGGTCGGCCACGTCGCGCGCGAAATGCATCTCATGCGTCACGACGATCATGGTCATGCCCATCTCCTTGGTGCGGACCATGACGTTCAGGACCTCGCCCACGAGCTCAGGGTCCAGCGCCGAGGTCGGCTCGTCGAAAAGCATCACCTGAGGCTCCAGCGCCATGGCGCGGGCAATGCCGACGCGCTGCTGCTGACCGCCCGATAGTTGCGCCGGATAGGAGTCGGCCTTGTGCGCGAGCCCGACCAGTTCGAGATGCTGGCGCGCCTTCTGCTCGGCCTCGGCCTTTCCGAGGCCTGCCACCTTGCGCAGTGCCAGGGTCACGTTTCCCAGGGCGGTCTTGTGCGGATAGAGGTTGATGCCCTGGAAGACCATGCCGATGCGCCGGCGCAGCAGGTTGAGATCGACCTTGGCGCCGGTCACTTCCTCGCCGCCGACGCGGATGGTCCCTGCCGTCGGTTCCTCCAGCCGGTTGATGCAGCGCAGGCAGGTGCTCTTGCCCGAGCCGGACGAGCCGACGATCACGACGGCCTCGCCCTTGGCGACCCTGAGATCGACGCCGCGCAGGACCTCGACATTGCCGAAGCTCTTCCGCAGACCGTCTATGGCGACGATCGGGTCTGCGGATGCAGGCGTGATTGCGGTCGCCGACCTCACTTACAGACGGCCTTGTGCTCGGTCGCGTCATAGCCCTCGAAGTCCGGGGCACCGATGCCCGGATAGATCTTCGCCGAGGAGGACGAGGCGTCCGGCTTCACGCCGAACCATTTCTCATGGATCTTGGCGAGCGTTCCGTCCGTCTTGATGCATTCGAGGGCTTCCTCGACCTTGGCGCGAAACGCTGCGTCCTCCTTGCGGAAGGCGATGCCGAAATTGCGACCGCTGTCGAGCACGAACGCAACCTCGGCAGCGGGCGTCTGCGTCGAAACATAGCGCGAGACCGGTGCATCGGCGACGTTGGCGAAGGCACGGCCGATCATCACGGCCTGCACCGCGTCGGCATTCTTGTTGTAGCGCTGGATCGTATAGCCGTACTTGGCTTCGTTGTCGGTCAGCCACTTGTCGGAAATGCTACCATTGTTCACGGTCAGCGCCTTGCCCTTCAGCTCCTCGAGATTGGCGATCTTGCCGCCTTTCTTGACGAGGAAGCCGAGGCCGGTCGGCATGTAGGGCTCGCTGAACAGCATCTGCTGGGCGCGCTCCGGCGTGATGTTGGTCGGCGCCGGGATCATCTCATAGCGCTTGGAGAAGAGGCCGGCGAAGATCGCCGAGAAGTTCGAGTCGGTTACGTCGACGCCCGGGCGGCCCAGCTTCTGCGCCAGCGCCAGCGACATGTCATAGGTGAACCCGGTGGTCTCGCCGGCCGCCGTCTTGAAGCAGAATGGGGCAAAGCCGAGGTCGCAAGCCACTTTCAGCTTCTCATTGGCTGGATGATCGGCGTCCTGGGCCAGCACAGGGGTGACAAGGAGCGCCGCCACGGCGAATCCCTGAACAGCCGTGCGCGCCGCTTTGACCGACAAAAACCTCATCATCCTGCTCCCGTTAGATGTTGTCCCCGGGGGCCGCGATCGCCGCGCCTGTCGCTTGCAACGATCCGGCCGCCCAGAGGCAAAACTCTAACAGTGCGAATTCATGCCTTACCAATCACTTGTTGTCGGGTTGCCATAACCTTGTGTTAAGTCCCCGGCGTCGGCCTCCTCGCCATGTCCGCCAGGCGGAGGCGGGACAAGATCGCGCAGGATGTCGACGAAGGCGCGTGCCGTGCGTGACAGGGGTTCGTAGCGAAGTGTCAGCAGATGCGCGCGCACACGCGTCTTGGGCGCGAGCGGACGTGAGACCAGTTCGGGCCATGTCCGGCCGCGCAGGACGAATTCGTCGACAACGGCAACCCCCGCTCCGGCTCTGACCATCGCGCAGGCGACGGGGGTGAAGCGAACGACGGTGCTGATGCGAAGGGGCTCGGGGCCGCAAGCCAGTGCCCTTTGGACAATGTCTCCGTAGGGCGTCTGCGGCCCGAAACCGATCAGCGGATAGGGGGCGATATCGGCTGGCCGGACGACGCGCAATCGGGTCAGCGGGTGGTCGCGCGGCATGATCGCCATCAGGCGCCCCTCCGTGACCACCTCCGATTGAATGGTCGGCTCGTCCACCGGCAGCACGGAAACACCGAGATCGGCCGCGCACTGGTGATCTTGGCGATCACTTCGAGCAGCGTCAGGATCTCGAACTCCACGCGCAGATCGGAAAAGCGCCCGCGCAGCCGCGCGATCGCGTCGGGAACCATGGTCTGGCCGACGCTCGGGCTGGCGACGATGCGGACCGTGCCGGTCCCGCGCTCGCGCAGTTCCTCGGCGAGTTCGTTGACGCGCAGCACGCCCTGGTGGACCTGGTCGACCTCGGTGAAGAGGCGCCGCGCTTCCGGCGTCGGCTGGATCCGACCGCGGACGCGCTCGAACAGGCGCAACTCCAGCCGGTCCTCCGTATAGGCCAGGAGCCGGCTGATGGCTGGCTGCGAGACCGAGAGCAGGCGCGCCGCGCCGCTGATCGATCCGGTGATCATGATCGCGCGGAAAACTTCCAGCTGCCGCAGGTTCAATCGCATGCGAATAACATTCAGTTATGACCTCCAGCCGAATTAGCATGTTTGCTTGGACGTGCCGCCATCTAAGTTCGTCCGGGCTCGGCGGGATGCCGGCATGCCAGGTTGATTCGAGGCTGACCGATGGGACGTTTTCTGACGATTGGGGATGTCGAGGCGGCTATTGCAGGCGGCTCGATCTTTGCTGCGGGCGGCGGTGGCTGGGCCGAGCACGGGCGCATGCTGGGGACTGCAGCGGTGATGGCCGGCCGGCCGGAGTTGGTCTCGATCGAAGAGGCGCCGGACGACGCGATCATCGCGACCGCGGCTGCAATCGGCGCTCCTGCCGGCACGACGGACTGGGAGATGCAGGGCGTCGACTACGTCCGGGCCGTCCAGCTGCTGCAGGATGCGCTGGGCAAGCCAGTCTATGGCCTGATCATCGGCCAGAACGGCATGTCGAGCACGCTCAATGCCTGGCTCCCGAGCGCCCTCCTCGGCGTGAAGGTGATCGATGCCGTTGGTGATATCCGCGCCCATCCCACCGGCGACATGGGGTCGATCGGCCTTGCCAACAGCCCCGAGGCGACGATCCAGACGGCTGTCGGCGGCAATCGCGCCAAGAATTCCTATATCGAGCTCGTGACGCGCGGCGCGACGGGGAAGGTCTCGCCGATCCTGCGCACGGCCTCGGACATGTCGGGCGGGTTCATCGCGTCCTGCCGAAACCCGGTTCCGGCGTCCTATGTGCGCAAGCACGCGGCGCTCGGCGGTATTTCCATGGCGCTGGCGCTCGGGGAGCGCATCCTGGCCGCCACGCCCAAGGGCGGGCCCGCGGTCATCGACGCAATCTGCGACCAGGCCGGTGGATCGATTATCGGGCGTGGGACTGTTGTCCGCAAGGCGGTGCAGTACACCAGCGAAGCCTTTGATATCGGAACCATCCAGGTCGGCTCCGGCGCCGCGGCACGGATTCTCCATGTCATGAATGAGTACATGGCGGTGACCGATCTCGATGGCGCGCGCCTGGCGAGCTATCCCGATGTCATCACCACGCTCGGTTCGGATGGCCGGCCCATCAGCGTCGGCCATGTCACTGAGGGCATGGAGCTCTCGATCCTGCGCATTGCCAAGGATCGCATCCCGCTGAGCTCCAGCGTGACGGATCCGAGTGTCTACCCGATCGTAGAGAAGGCGCTCGGGATGGATTTCACGGGCTATGCGCTCGGGTGATCCGCCTGACGCGCACATGCACTGCTTCCGCTGTCGCGATAACGACCGATTATGGGCGACGGCGAAATTGGTATGTTTGGCTCTGAGGCCGAGCAGCTATCGTGACACGCATGGCCTGCGGGCCAGACAGCATCAACCGGGCATCTGACCATGAGTGATTTCGATCTCGTTCTTCGCGGCAATGTCGTTCTGTCCGACCAGATCATCGAGGATGGCTATGTCGCCGTCACTGGTGGCAAGGTCGGCGCTGTCGGTGCGGGTACACCGCCTTCGGCGCGCGAGACGCAGGATTTCCGCGGGCAGTGGATCATCCCGGGCGTGATCGACGGCCAGGTCCATTCCGGGAGCCAGGCCAACCACGAGGGCATCGGCATGTGCTCGCGCGCGGCCGCCGCCGGTGGCGTCACCGTCATGGTCGACATGCCCTATGACGAGCCCGAGCCGGTCACCAACGCCAGGCTTTTCAACGAGAAGGTCGCGATCGTCGAACGCGACGCACATGTCGATGTCGCGCTCTATGCCACGATCACCATCGAAAACGGCCTGCATGCCATTCCGGGCCTCGTCGATGCCGGCGCCTGCGCCTTCAAGTTCTCGACCTTCGAGGCGAACCCGACGCGCTTCCCGCGCATCGGCGACGACACGCTCTACGAGGCGTTCAAGCTGATCGAGCCGACGGGGCTCCTTTGCGGTGTCCACAACCAGGACCAGGAGATGACGCGCCGGAACATCGCGCGCCTGATCGAGGCCGGCGATACCGGCTCCGACGCCTTCCTGCGCGCCCATACCCCGCTGGTTGAGAACCTCGCCACGGCGCGGATCTACGAGATCGGCGCCGAGACCGGCGCCCGCGCCCATGCCGTCCATGTCTCGACCTCGCGCGGCTTCGAGATCTGCAACCTCTACAAGCGCGCCGGCTACAGGGCGACGGTCGAGAGCTGCGTGCAGTACTTCATGCTCAACGCCGAGGAGCACGCGCCTCGCTTCGGTGCCAAGATCAAGCACTACCCGCCGATCCGGCCGAAGGCGGAGAGCGAGCTGCTCTGGAGCCACCTCGCCGCCGGTCATTGCGACTTCATCTCCTCCGACCACGTCTCCTGGGGGCTGGAGAAGAAGGGCGACCCCAACATCTTCAAGAACACCTCCGGCGGTCCCGGCATCGAGACCCTGCTGCCGGCGCTGTGGACCGGCTGCGAGGAGCGCGGCATCTCCCCGACCATGGCGGTGAAGCAGCTTTGCGAAGGCCCGGCGAAGGCGTTCCTGCTCGCCGACAAGGGCCGTCTCGCGCCAGGCTCGGATGCCGACATCGTCGTGCTCGAGCCCGGCCGCTTCATCCATGATCCGAGCAAGAGCCTTGCGGCGGTGAAGTGGAGCTCGTTCGAGGGCCGCGAATTCCGCGTGCGGGTGGCTGCGACCTATGTCCGTGGCGCTCTTGCCTGGGATGGCGCGAAGATCTGCAACGAAGCGGGCGACGGCCGCTTCCTGCGGCCTGCGGCGTAAAGCGGCGAACGATGTCGATCGACGCAGAGCGTTTGTGGCGGCGTATCGAGGCGCTGTCCAAGATCACCGATCCCGATCGTCCCTGGACGCGGCGCTCCTTTACGCCGCGCTTCCTCGAAGGACGCAAATGGCTGGCGGCCGAGTTCCGCGCTGCCGGTCTGGAGACGACGATCGACGCAGGCGGCAATCTCGTCGGCCGCCTTGCGGGCGCCGATCCCTCGTTGAAGCCGATCATCATCGGCTCGCATTCCGACACGGTGCCCTCGGGCGGACGCTATGACGGGATTCTCGGCGTGCTGGCGGGACTGGAAGTCGCGCAAAGCTTCATCGAGCGCGGCGACCGGCTGCGGCATTCGCTCGAGGTTTACGATTTCCTGGCCGAGGAGCCGAGCGAGTTCGGCCTCTCCTGCATCGGCAGCCGTGCGCTTGCCGGTGCGCTCTCCGACGAGATGCTGGCGATGACGCGCCCCGACGGCATGACGCTGCGCGAGGGTATCGGCTTCGTCGGCGGCCGGCCCGACGAGATCGCCTCGGTGCGGCGTACCGCCGAGAGCGTCGCGGCCTATGTCGAGGTGCATATCGAGCAGGGGCGCGTGCTGGAGAGCGAGGGCACGGCGATCGGTGTCGTTACAGACATCGTCGGCATTCGGCGCGAGCGCATCATCGTGTCCGGGCGGGCCGACCACGCGGGTGCGACGCCGATGCCCTTGCGCGCCGATGCGCTCGTCGGCGCGGCCAAGCTGATCGAGGCCGCTTACGAGCGTGCCGGCGCGCGATCGAACGATCCCCAACCCCTGGTCGCCACCTTTGGTCGCATCGAGATCAGCCCCAATGCCGCCAATGCCGTGCCTGGTGAGGCGGTTCTGACGCTCGAGGTGCGTTCGGGCGACGAGGCGGCGGTCAAGGCGTTCGGCGAGGAACTGGTCAGCGATCTGAAGCCGGCACTGGCGGCGCTGCGTCTCACTGTGCGGTCGGAACCGATCAGCCATGTGCCGCCGACGGCCTGCGCGCCGGCCGTGCGCTCGGCGATCGCCGCTGCCGCGGCCTCGCTCGGTCTGTCGACGCGGGACCTGCCGAGTGGTGCCGGGCATGATGGCGTGTTCGTCGCCCGCACCGGTCCGATCGGCATGATCTTCGTGCCCTGTCTCGATGGCCGCAGCCACGCCCCGGAAGAGTCGATCGAGCCACAACAGGCCGGGGATGGCGCACGCGTCCTCGGTGAAACGGTGCGCCTGCTCGACGCGACCCTGGGTTGACGCGATGGAGTGGTCCGTCACCGATCTGGCCGAGCGCGATCTCTACAAGCTGCTCGTCAACACCGTGTTGCCGCGGCCGATCGCGCTCGTCACCACCGTGAATGCGCAGGGGCACGCCAATGCTGCGCCCTTCAGCTTCTTCAACGTCTTCAGCCACGCACCGCCGCTCGTCGTGCTTGGCATCGAAGGCCGCGATCTGGGGGATGCCCCGCTGAAGGATACGATGCGCAACATCCGCGCGACGGGGAGTTTCGTCGTCAACCTCGTCGACCGGGCGCTCGTCGACGCGATGCAGGTCTGCGCGATCGATTTTCCCGGCGATGTCGACGAGATCGCAGCCGCCGGGCTTGAAACAGCGCCCGGCCGCAAGGTCGCCGCGCCACGCCTCGCAGCGTCACCGGTCCAGCTCGAATGCCGCGAGACGGTGTCGCTGTCGCTGGGCACACGCCATCGCAACCTCGTCGTCGGCGAAATCCAGCACATCCATATTCGGGATGGCGCGGTCGATGAGCGGCTGCATGTCGACATCGACAAGCTCGACCTTGTCGGCCGCCTGCATGGTTCCGACTGGTATGTCACGATGCGCGACCGCTTCCAGGCGCCGCGCCAGACGCTCGACACCTGGCGCGCGCAACAGAGCGCGCTGCGTGCGAAGCCCGAAGGAGAGGCCCCGTGAGCGGCACGATCTTTGTCATCAACCCCAATTCGAACGGGGCAGTGACCGCCGGCATCGATACCGCGGTGGCGCCGCTGCGCTCGGTCGATGGTCCGCCGATCGAGTGCCTGACCCTGGCCGAGGGGCCTGCTGGCATCCAGTCCCAGCGCGATATCGACGGCCTGATACAGCCCATGCTGAGGCGGGCCGCCGCGCTGGAGAACGAGGCTTCGGCCTTCGTGATCGCCTGCTTCTCCGACCCGGGCATGTACGCGCTGCGCGAGCAGAGCGAGAAGCCGGTGCTGGGCATTGCCGAGTGCGGGGTCCTGACCGCTTTGACGCTGGGCCAGCGCTTCGGCGTGATCGCCATTCTGCCGGCCTCGATCCCGCGTCACTTGCGCTATTTCGGCGCGATGGGTGTGACGGACCGCCTGGCCGGCGATCTTTCGATCGGCCTGACGGTCGCCGAGCTTGCCGATGACGCGCGGACCATGGGACGGATGACCGATGTCGGGCGCACCTTGCGCGATACCCATCACGCCGATGTGCTGGTGATGGGCTGCGCCGGCATGGCGCGTTTCCGGGACCCGCTCGAGCAGGCGCTCGGCGTACCCGTGGTCGAGCCGACGCAGGCTGCGGTGACCATGGCGATCGGCCGCGCCCGGCTCGGCTGGGGCGGCCGCCCGCTTCGGGGACATGCCGCGTGACGGATCTAGTTGCGCGCCTCGCCGACATCGTCGGTGAGAGGCATGTGCTTGTCGATGCCGAAGCGCAGGCGCCGTTCCTGACGGATTGGCTCGGAAAATACAGGGGGGCTGCTGCCGCCATCGTCCGGCCCGGCTCGACCGAGGAGGTCGCGGCCGTGATGGCGCTTTGCACGGCGCGGAGGATTCCGGTCGTACCCCAGGGCGGCAACACCAGCATGTCGGGCGGCGCGACGCCGGATATGTCGGGGCGCGCCATCGTCGTGTCGCTGACGCGCATGAACCGCATCCGCGCGGTCGATCCGATCGGCAACACGATGACGGTCGATGCCGGCACAGTGCTCGCCAAGGTCCAGGAGGCCGCGAAAGCGGCTGGACGCTTCTTCCCGCTCAGCCTTGGAGCCGAGGGGAGCTGCACGATCGGCGGGAATCTTGCGGCCAATGCCGGCGGCGTCGCCGTGCTGCGCTACGGCACCATGCGTGAACTGACGCTCGGGCTCGAGGTCGTTCTGCCGGACGGAAGGATCTGGGATGGCCTCACCGCGCTGCGCAAGGATAATACCGGTTACGCCTTGCGGGATCTGTTCATCGGATCGGAAGGGACGCTGGGCGTCATCACCGGCGCGGTCCTGAAACTGTTTCCTCAACCCTTGGCGCGCGCGACCGCTTTCGTCGCCTTGCGCGACGCGAACGCTGCCCTGTCCTTGCTGTCTTCGGTGCGTGCGCGCTGTGGCGATCGCCTGACCGCCTTCGAATTCATGACCGGCGATTGCCTCTCGCTCATCCTGAAGCACAGCGCCGAGGCGCGGTTGCCGCTTGGCGCCGTTCCGCCTGCGGCGGTGCTGATCGAATTGTCCGATGCGGATGACGAGTTGGCGCTGACCGAGCGGCTCGAAGGCGCGCTGGCAGAAGCCGTCGAGACGGAGATCGTTCTCGACGCCGCCATCGCCCAGGATGGTGTGCAGGCCAAGGCGTTCTGGCGCATCCGCGAAGGCGTCTCGGAAGCGCTGGTGCGCGAAGGCAAGGCTGCCAAGCACGATGTCTCGGTGCCGGTCGCGGCCATGGCCGATTTCGTCGCAGCCACCGATGCGGCTGTCATCGCTGCTGCTCCCGGGGTGCGCCCCATCGTGTTCGGCCATCTCGGCGACGGCAACCTGCACTACAATCTGCTGCCGCGTATGGGACAGAGCGATGCGGACTTCGCCGCCCTCGCACCGGAACTCACCCGCATCGTTCATGACGAGACGTGCAAGCGCCGCGGATCGATCAGCGCCGAGCATGGCATCGGTCAGCTTCGGGTCGCGGAGATGCCGCGCTGCAAGGCGCCGATCGAGCTGGACCTGATGCGCTCGCTCAAGACCCTGTTCGACCCCCACAATCTGCTCAATCCGGGCAAGTTGCTGCCCGACCCCGTCGAGAACTGAGGATCATCATGGCGTTGTTGGATGAAGGCGCGAAGGGCGTCTATGTAATCGCGGTCACTCCGTTCACGGAGGACGGCGCGCTCGACCTGCCGAGCACCGACCGCATGGTCGATTTCTACCTCGAGAAGGGCGCCACCGGCCTGACCGTGCTCGGCATGATGGGCGAGGCGCCGAAACTGACGGCAGAGGAATCGCGGATATTCGTGCGGCGGGTCCTGGCGCGGGTGCAGGGGCGTGTTCCGGTCGTGGTCGGCGTCTCGGCGCCGGGCTTTGCCGCGATGCGGGAGCTGAGCGACAGCGTCATGGCTGACGGAGCCGCGGGCGTGATGGTGGCGCCGCCCGCAAGTTTGCGGACGGACGACCAGATCGTCTCCTATTACGACATGGTCGCAAAGACGCTCGGACCGAAGACCCCCTTCGTGCTGCAGGATTTCCCACTGGTCACCAATGTCCAGATCGCCTCCTCGGTGATCCTGCGCATCGTCGCGGCGCAGCCGAGCTGCGTGATGCTGAAGCACGAGGACTGGCCGGGGCTTGCCAAGATCTCGGCCCTGCGTGCGGCCAGCGACAAGAACGGCGGGCGGCGCATATCGATCCTGGTCGGGAACGGCGCGATGTTCCTGCCCGAGGAACTGTCGCGCGGGGCCGATGGCGCCATGACCGGATTTGCCTATCCCGAGATGATGGTCGATGTCTGGAAGGCCCATGCCGCCGGGGACGTCGAACGCGCCCATGACCTGTTCGACGCCTATCTGCCGCTGGCGCGCTATGAGCAGCAGCCTAGTCACGGGCTCGCCATTCGCAAATATCTGCTCGCCAAGCGCGGCGCGATCGCGTCGGGCATGGTACGCAGCCCCGGGTCAGCCCTTTCGGCGGCCGACATCGCCGACATCGAACGTCTCGTCGCCCGTCAGGCGCGGCGCCTCAAGGAGATCAACTGATGGATCTGGGCCTCAACGGAAAGCGCGCATTGGTGCTCGGCGCCAGCCGCGGCCTCGGCGCGACGATCGCACGCACGCTCGCCGCCGAAGGTGCGACGGTGATCGCGGCGGCGCGCAATCAAGACGCGCTCGCCGCCTGGATCGGCGAGCTGCCGGCTGAGCAGCGCGGCCGCGTGGTCGCCGCCACGCTCGACCTTGCGGATATCGCCTCGATCGATGCGCTGGCCGACAAGCTGATTGCCGAGGGCGGCGTCGACATCCTGATCGGCAATTCCGGCGGGCCTCCGCCGGGCGAGGCCCGCGACGCGAAGCGCCTGGACTGGCTGATGCATTTCGAGGCCATGGCGGCCAACCTGTTTCATGTCGCGCAGCGTCTGCTGCCTGGCATGACCGAGCGGGGTTGGGGCCGGATCGTCACCATCGTCTCCTCCGGCGTCGAGCAGCCGATTCCGCGTCTCGCGCTCTCCAATGGCGTGCGTGCCGCAGTCGTCGGCTGGTCGAAGACGCTGGCCTCCGAGGTTGCGGGGCAGGGGGTGACGGTGAATGTCGTGCTGCCCGGTCGCATCCACACCGAGCGCGTCGATCAACTCGACGACGCAGCTGCGACGCGGGCCGGCGCGACGAAAGACGCGATCACGAAGGCCTCGATCGCGACGATTCCGGCCGGCCGCTACGGCAAGCCACAGGAATTCGCCGATGTCGTTGCGTTCCTTGCCAGCGAGCGGGCGTCCTATGTCACGGGCGCCAAGATTCGGGTTGATGGCGGCCTGATCCGAGGGATCTGACGGCTGCGTCCCCCGGTGGATGGGGCCTGGGCGCGTTGGTATGATCTGCGTGAGCCGATCAACCGCGCGCCAATTGGTTCGCGGCAGAATGGCACGCCGGCCGGCCCGGTAGCGAGTGCCTCGGCGGAGCAATCAGAGCCTGCCCGCCTGGTGGGATCCTCGTCCTGCCCGCGATCGCAGCGGGCCCGTAGCATTGCCGGCGCTCAGATCGCGATATTCCGGGCTCATCGCCCGGCATTATGCCGCCGGCGATGAGCCATTGGGGGCTAGCTGCCGGAGCGACCCGTCAACTGCGGGACGAACATGTCGCTCCACTTGGCCGGCTTGATCTTGATCGTACCTGCACGGTGCATGAATTCGGCGAACTGCATCACGCCGCTCGGAGTCGTCGAGAAACGGGCGTCGGGATCTTCGATCATCGCCTGGATCTCGGCGGCGTCGACCTTCACCTTGGAACTCTTGGCGTAGATCTCGGCCGCGAGCTTCTGGTCTTTGGCGATCAGCGCGTTGGCGTCATCCATCGCTTCGATGAAGGCCTGCGTCATCTTTGGGTTGGCATCCACGAATTTCTTCGGCGCAAAGGTGACGTCGAGCGTGATGTTGCCGAGATAATCGACCGAGTTCAGGACGCGGTGCACGCCCGGTGCCTTGGCTTCGATGTACTGGAAGGGCGGCGAGGTGAAATGTGCCTTGATCTCGGTCTTGCCGCCGATGAGCGCGGCCAGCGCCTCGGGATGCGGCAAGCTCACCGTCATCGGGTCCATCTTGGCGTAGTTCTCGGGGCCGAACTCCTTGGCCGCGATCATCTGCAGAACGACGGCCGCAAGTGAAGTCTTGATGCCGGGCAGCGCGATCTTGTCGCTGCCCGTGAAATCCTTGAGCGACTTCAGCTCGGGCTTGTTGGCGTTCAACCAGAGCGAGGTCGAGCTCATGCCGGAGACGCCGACGACCTCGACATTGGGAATCCCCTTGGCCTTTGCCCAGAGCGTGACGAAGCCGGGTGCGCCGGTTCCCGCAAAGTCGAGCGTGCCGGCCATCATCGCGTCGTTGATGACATTGCCGCCATCAAGCATCAGCCACGTCACCTTGACGTCGCCAAGTCCGGCCGCCTTCGCGCGCTTCTCGAGGAACTGCTGGTCCTGCATCACGATCAGCGGCAGGTAGAGGATGCCGAAGCCCTTGGAGACGCGGACCTCGCTGACCTCGGCCCGCGCCGCACCGGCGCAGAAGGCAGTCCCGATCACGGCTGCGGCAAGCGCCCCCTTGAACCAGTTTGTGTGTTTCATCTGTCGTCCTCCCTTTGATGCGGCCATTCGGCCTTGGTGACTGGATGTTTCAGTGCTGCATGCCCCAGCGGCGGATCGTCCTGCGCTCGATCGTGGCGAAGATGACGTTCTCGACGAAGAGGCCGATCAGGATCACGGTGAAGAGGCCGGCGAAGACATTGGCCGTCTCGAGTTGATTGCGGTTCTCATAGATGAACCAGCCGAGGCCACCCGAGCCGGACGATACGCCGAAGACGAGTTCCGCAGCGATCAGCGTCCGCCAGGCAAAGGCCCACCCGACCTTGAGGCCGGTGAGGATGGCCGGGAAGGCGGCGGGGATCAGGATGAGGCGAACGAACTTCAACCCACGCAAGCCGTAGTTCTGACCGACCATGCGCAACGTATTCGAGACCGACCGAAAGCCGGCATGGGTGTTCAGAGCGATTGCCCAGAGCACTGAATGCACGAGCACGAAGATCACGCTGCCCGAGCCGAGGCCGAACCAGATCAATGCCAGCGGCAAGAGTGCGATCGCCGGCAAGGGATTGAACATCGAGGTCAATGTCTCGAGCAGGTCCGCCCCGATGCGCGAGCCGATGGCCAAGGTCGTCAGGAGCGCGGCGAGCGCGATGCCGATGCCGTAGCCGATGATCAGGGTCTGCAGCGAGACCAGCATGCGCTGCGGAATGACGCCGCTCGCGATATTGCTGACGAAGGCATCGACCGTCTCGCCGAAGGTCGGGAACAGCAGCGGGTTACCAAGCCAGCGGCCATAGGCCTCCCAGGCAATGGCGAGCACCGCGAGGATCAGCCCCTTGCGCACGAAGCCGAGGCGGTAGGTCCGTTCGATGAGGCTCAGCGACTTGGCCACGACCGGCGCATCGCTCGAATTGACGTCGCGGATGATTTCCGGGCGGAAGGTCAGGAGGTCGGTCATGTCTGTCGTCTCCGTCTCAATGCGCCGCGAAGAGCATGTCGTTGATGCGGGTTTCGAGCGCGGCCTGCGTGCCGGTGCCCATCTCCTCGGGGGGCACGCTGTTGAGCTCGGCCTTGACCTCGCCCGGATGGGGCGACAGCAGCAGGATGCGGGTGCCGATACGGATCGCCTCCTCGATCGAGTGCGTCACAAACAGCACGGTGAAATGGGTGTCGTCCCAGAGCCGCAGCAACTCGTCCTGCATCTTGCGGCGCGTCAGCGCGTCCAGCGCGGCGAAGGGCTCATCCATCAGCAGGACGTCGGGCTCCATTGCCATGCCGCGCGCGATCGCGACGCGCTGCTTCATGCCGCCGGAAAGCATGTGCGGATAGCTGTCGGTGAATTTCGTCAGGCCGACCTTGTCGATATAGGATTTCGCACGCTCTTCGGCCTCCGGCGCTCCGGCGCGGCCGCTCGAGGTCAGGGCGAAAACGACATTCTCGCGCACCGTCTTCCAGGGCAGAAGCTGGTCGAATTCCTGAAAGACCATCATCCGGTCCGGTCCTGGCCCGGTGATCTCGTGTCCCTTGAGGCGGATGCGCCCCTCGACCGGGCTCAGATAGCCGCCGATCGCCTTGAGCAGGGTCGACTTGCCACAGCCGGAGGGGCCAAGCAGGACGAAACGATCGGACGGATAGACGTCGAAGGAGACGCGGCGCGTCGCCGTGACGACCACATCCGGCGTCTTGTATTGCAGCGTGACGCCCTCGACGGAGAGAAGCGGCGCGGCGGCGCTGGTGGTGAATGGGGCGTGCATCGGCCCTCCCTTGCTTTCGTTTCCCTGCGCACTTGCGGCGCTTGCCATGCTAGTAACCTGCGAACCTGACTCCGACCTGACTCCGACGAAGGATGTTTTGGCCGTGCGCGTTCTCGTCGTCGAAGACACCGCCGATATCGCCGAGGCCGTCGTGATGCGGTTCGAGAAGATCGGTCACGCCGTCGATTGGGAATCGAACGGGCGCACAGCTGCCGAGCTGCTTCAGGTCCAGGCCTATGATCTCGTGATTCTTGATCTGACCTTGCCGGGCGAGGACGGGCTCACGCTGCTCAAGAGCCTGCGCGCGAGACGGCTGAAGACACCGGTCCTGGTCATCACCGCGCGTTCGGCTGTCGACGAGCGGATCAGCGCGCTCGATCTCGGCGCGGACGATTACCTGACCAAGCCATTCGACTACCGCGAACTTGAAGCACGTGCTCGCGCCCTCTTGCGGCGCAGCGCCGGGCTTTCGGACAATATGCTGCGAGTGGGCCCGCTCGTGATCGATCGAGCGGGCCGGGTCGCGAGCATCGGCGACAGGACGCTCAACCTGACGCGCCGCGAGCTGACGGTGCTCGAGATCCTGGCGGCCAGGCCGGACAGGATCGTGCCCAAGGAGGAACTGATCGAGCAGCTCTTCAACTTCGATCAGGAACCGAGTCCGAACGCCGTCGAGCAGTTCGTGGCGCGCTTGCGGCGCAAGCTCGCAGATGCCCCCATCGAGATCAGAACCATGCGCGGCCTGGGCTATCAGCTTGCAACGACATGACCTGCTCCTCTCGCTGCGGGTCCGCATCATCGTCGTTCTGTCGGCGGTGCTGGGGCTCGGCGCGGTCGTGCTCGGCGTCGCCGCCTGGCACTCGGCGACGATCGCGGCACAGCAGGCCTATGATCGGCTGCTCAGCGGCGGCACGATCCAGATCGCGGAGAATGTCTATGTCCAGGGCGGGGTCGTCGCGCTTGATCCCCCCGTCGCCGCGATCGCGACACTCGCCGCCTATGATCTGGTCTTCTACAAGGTGGTCGATCCGCGCGGGGTGGTGGTTGCAGGCTATGAGGATCTCGCCTCGGGGGCGGAACCGGCAGCCGCGCGCAGCGGCGTCGTGCTCGAGGACGGCTCCTTTCAGGGACAGGGCGTGCGCATTGCGACGGTCGCCCGCCAGATCGACGATGCCATGCTCGGCGGCTGGGCAACCATCGTGGTGGCCCAGACGACCGATGCTCGCACGGCGCTTGCGCGCGATCTCACTCTCAAGGCACTGGGTGTCATCGCTGCGATGAGCGTGCTCGCCTTGCTGGCGACAGGCTTTGCGGTGCGCCTCGCCCTGAAGCCGTTGACGCGGATCGAGCTGGAAATCGCAGGACGGCGCCCCGACGATCTGCGCCCGATCCAGACAGAGCCGCCTGTCGAGATCCGCAACCTCGTCCACGCCATCGACGATTTCATGCGCAGGCTTTCCGATCGCATGGCCGTGATGCAACGATTCATTGCCGACGCGGCCCATCAGATTCGCACGCCGCTCGCCGCACTCGACGCCCAGGTCGAGATCCTGTCGAGCGCGAGCCCCTTGAAACGCCGCGCCGAACATATCGCCCGCGTTCGTGAGCGCACCACCGAGTTGGCGCGTCTGACCAGTCAATTGCTCGACCACGCCATGGTCATCCACCGCGCCGACGCGGCACGCGCCGCGCCCGTCGATCTCAACGAATTGGCAAAATCGGTTCTCGCCAAGGCCGTGCCGCTCTCGTTGCCGCGCGAGGTCGATATTTCCTTCACGCCGGCGCCTTCGGCTCCGGTGATCGACGGCGACGCGGTGAGTCTGCGCGAGGCGCTTGCCAACCTCATCGACAACGCACTCGTCCATGGAGCGCATACGAGGCTGTCCGTGACGGTCTCGGCGGACACGGGAAGCGCCTGGATCGAGGTTGGTGACGATGGCGACGGCTTCCCGATCGAGCTGGCGGAAACAATGACCAGGCCCTTCGAGAAGGGCGGGCACTCCAGAGGCTCCGGGCTCGGCCTATCGATCGCCGCGGAAGTCGCACGCGCCCATGACGGCGAACTCACCTTCGCGAGAGGCAGCGGCCTGACGCTTGTCCGGATGTCGTTTTTCCGGCCGAACTGAGCCGATGGGCTCGTCTAGGTTCCGTTCTTGCCAAGCTCGACCGTCTCGATCACCGCCCATTCGGAAATGGGGATGTCCTGGCCTGACCGAACCACGCAGAGCCGGTCAAAGACGATGGCTCTCCCGGCCAGCATGCGCTGAAACTCGGCCGCGGCCGAGGCCTTCGGGGCGGGCGCGACGGGGCCATAGAGCAACGAGACATGCGGCATGAAGCTGTCTGCCATGTCGCTGTCCAGTCGCTGCTTGAGCTGCGCCAGCGGCGCGCTGATGCGAAAACGCGCGTAGAATGACCGGAAATAGGCGTCGCTGGTTTCGATCGCGGCGACCGCCTCCCGGAAGGCCGGGACTGCGGCTGCGGCCTCCGCGATCCCGCCTGCGAGCGCGGCCATGGGCAGATCCGTGTCACCCTTGACCGTCAGATGTGGCGTGAACAGCGGCGTGCCAAAGCGGCCCGAGAGATCCGCAACCAGGCTGGAGAGGAATGCGCCGTCCTCGGCGCTCGGCATCAGCCAGATCGAATGAATTTGGGGTGACATCAAGCCTTCATAAACCTGTTGCACATCGGCGCGAGTGTTCGTTATGTTTATTCCAAGCGGTCCAGAAAATGGAAGAGATATTCCATAGAGCTGGAAAAAAGGTCGCGACAAGGGAGAAAGCGTTTGCAAGTGGGAGTGCCGGACAGGGCGCGCAGCGGCGCGGCCATCAGCGTGCGTGACCTGCATGTCGCCTATGGCGGCACGCAGGTGCTGCACGGCGTCAGCCTCGATTTCACGCCCGGCAGCTTCACGGCGCTTCTTGGTTCGTCCGGCTGCGGCAAGACCACCCTGCTGCGTTCGCTCAGCGGCTTCGTGCCGGTGCAATCCGGTTCGATCATCGTCGGCGGCAATGATGTCGCGTCACTCCCGCCGGAGAAGCGCGGGATGGCGATGGTCTTCCAGTCCTATGCGCTTTGGCCGCATATGACGGTGCTGCAGAATATCGGCTACGGGCTGAAGCTGCGTGGTGCGTCCAAGGCCGAGATCGCCGCCAAGGTCGCGTCCATGCTCGAGTTCCTCGGCCTGACCGGATATGAGGGCCGCAAGGTCACGGCGCTCTCGGGCGGGCAGCGTCAGCGCGTTGCGCTTGGCAGGGCGCTGGCGATCGATCCGGGCATCCTGCTGCTCGACGAGCCGCTCTCCAATCTCGACGCCAAGATCCGCATGACGATGCGCCATGAGATCCGCGCGATCCAGCAGCGTCTTGGCCTGACCGCCGTCCATGTCACGCATGACCGCGAGGAGGCCATGACCATGGCCGACCGGCTCGTCATCATGCAGGCGGGGCGGATTGCGCAGGTCGGCACGCCGGAAGAGGTCTATGATCGCCCGGCGACCGCCTTCGTCGCCAATTTCATGGGGGCGGAGAATGTCCTTCCCCTTCATGTCGAGCGCTCCGAGCGCGGCGCCTCGCTGAGGGCAGGGGACGCCACGGCCCAGATCGCGGCCGAGGCGTTCGATGCTTTGCCTGTCGGAGATGCCGTCGCCTATTTCCGCGACGATGTCGCGCGCCTCGATGCGGCCGACGCCCCAGCCTCCGACGACCTGCTGGTGCCCGGACGCATTGCGGCTCGCGCCTATCCCGGCGGAGTCTACCGCTACCGGGTCGAAGCCGCCGGCCGCCAGATCACGGTCGACGACGCTGCCCGTCACGAACTCGGAACGAAAGTCGGCCTGCGCATTCCGCTGCAGCGCCTCCACATCTTCCCGGCATCCGAGGCCGGGATCGCCGCCTGACAGGGAGTCAGCTCATGCGCATTCTTACAGTTGCCTGCTCGATTGCAGCGCTGATGGTGGCGACGCCGCTGTCCGCTCAGACCCTGAACGTCGCCACCGCCGGCGACCAGAACATGGTCGACTACGTCAAGGACTATCTCGGGCCGATGTTTGAGAAGTCGCATCCCGGCGTGAAGGTTGTCTCCGTCGGAACCGGCGCCGGCGACTCCGGATCGCAGAAGATCTTCGAGAAGCTCGACGCCCAGAAGAGCGCCGGCGCTTCGGATTTCGATGTTGTCGTCATCCACCAGAAGGCCGCCGGCACGATGGTGAAGGAAGGTCTCCTCGCCAAATATACCGACAAGGTCGAGACCGCGAAGCTCGTCTCCAGCGAGACCGCGAAGAACTCGCTCGGCGCCGATGTTTCCGGCTTCGTGATCCCGATGTTCCAGTCGCAGACTGCGCTCGCCTATAATGCCGACATGCTGAAATCGCCTCCGGCGACCTATGCGGAGCTGAAGGACTGGGCCAAGAAGAACCCCAAGCAGTTCGGCTATAACGGCATCAAGGGCGGCATGTCCGGCGTCGCCTTCGTGGCGGGCTGGGTCTACGCCTTCGGCGGCGACGCCGACAAGCTGATCAAGGGACCGTACGATCCGGCGGTGAAGGCAACCTGGGATGGCGCGCTTGCCGATCTGAAGGACTTCAACAAGAGCGTCGTGATCACCCCCGGCAATGCCGGCACGCTCGACATGCTGAACCGCGGCGAGATCGCCATCGGGCCGGTCTGGGTCGACATGTTCTATTCCTGGCAGTCTGACGGCAAGCTGCCGCCGAACATGAAGCTGAAGCTCGCGGCCCCCGGCATGCCGGGCCAGCCGATGTACTACGCCGTGCCGGAGAAGACCGCGCACCGGAAGCTCGCCGAGGAGTTCATCGCGCTCGCGACCAGCCCGCAGGTGCAGGCGGACGGCATCGTGAAGAAGTTCAACTGGTATCCGGGCATCGACGCCAAGAACCTTGAAGGCAAGCTCGATCAGGCGGCCTGGAACAAGCTCTTCACCGACATCACTCCGACCGACCTGTCCAAGAACGCCAAGGCGTTCCCGATCGCGCCCTATTTCAACGACATTCTCGAAGGCTACGAGAAGAAGGTCGCGAACTGAGACGTTCCACCACCTCCTGGCCCGACGCAAGTCGGGCCACCTTTCCTCTCGATCGGCATATCTGCCCATGTCCCAACGCCAGCTGGCGCTGATCCTGATTGCGCCGGGCCTGCTCCTCGTCGCGGCTCTGTTTCTCTATCCGCTCGGCTTTTCGCTGGTCTCGGCCTTCACGCGCCCGGACGGCTCCCTGACGCTGGAATGGTTCGCCAAGGCGTTTGAGCTTTACTCCGGCGATATCGTCTTCACGGTGATCATCGTGCTGTCCTCCTGCCTGCTGACGGCACTGGCTGCGATCGCCATCGCGGGAACGCTGACGCTCGGCGAAAACAGATGGGTCGTGGGCACGCTGAAGGCGCTCTATCGCTGGCCGCTCTTCATCCCCTTCATCGTCGCGGCGCAGTGCATGCGGACCTTCCTCGCCAAGAACGGGCTGATGAACAACACCTTCGTCTCGCTTGGCCTGATGGACCCATTGAGCGCGACCAGCTTTCTCGACTGGCGCGGCATCATCGCGACCTTCGTGTGGAAACAGACGCCGTTCGTGGCCCTGCTGCTGGCCGGCGCATTGGCGTCGATCGACCGGGCGACGCTCGAAGCCGGCCGCAATCTCGGCGCTTCGCGCCTGCGGGTGCTGGTGGAACTGGCGCTGCCGCAGGTGATGCCGACGCTCCTCGTCGCGCTGGTCCTGTCCTTCGTGACGATGCTCTCGGTGCTCTCCGTGCCGATGATGGTGTCGGGTTCGCAGCCGACCATGCTGACTGTCGACATGGCCTTCCGCATCAACGCCTACGGCGACTACGCCACTGCCAATGCGCTCGGCGTCATCACCTATCTGATCAGTGCCGGTGCCGCGATCCTCTACCTGAAACGCGGCATGTCGAAGGAGGCCGCACCATGATCCGGCTCGCCTCCACGGCGAAGGCGGCGCTGGCTGCCGCCCTTCTCACCGCTTTCGCCTTCGTCCTCATCGGTCCGCTTGCGAACCTTGCGCTGTGGTCCGTCGCCGAGCGCTGGTACACGCCCTACAAGCTGCCGGTGACCTATGGCACCCGCTATTGGGAGCAGGTCTTTCGCCCGACCGGCGACGCCATGGCCTCGCTCGGTACCAGCGTATGGATCGCGGTGCTGACGGTCATTGTCGCGCTCGCGCTCTCGATCCCGGCCGGCTATGCGCTGGCGCGGCTGAAGCTGCCGGTGCGGGCGCTGTTTATGGTGATGTTCCTGCTGCCGCAGGCATTCCCGTCCGTCGCGATCTACATCAACGTCGCACGCGTCTTCTACCAGATCGGCATCAACGGCACGGTCTTTGCCGTGGTCCTCGTCCACGCCGCTCACGGTCTTGTCTATTCCGTCTGGATCGCGGCGGCGGCCTTTGCCGCAGTCGACAAGGACCTGGAGCTGGCGGCCCGCAATATCGGCGCGTCACCCCTGCGCACCTTCGCCACCGTGACATTGCCGCTGGCTGCACCTGGCATCATCGCCAGCGGCATCTTCGTGTTCCTGGAATCGCTCGACGAATTCACCGGCACCTTCTTCGTCGGTGTGCCGCAGGTCACGACATTGCCGCTGCTGCTCTACAACGCGGCGATGGGCGGCAACTACCAGGTCGCGTCGATCACGGCTTTGATCCTGCTCGTCCCGTCCGTGCTGTTCATGCTGTTCATCGAGCGCTTCCTCCGAGCCGACGTCCTGGCGAAGGTCGGTGCGTGAGGCCTCCGGTCCGCGCCCGATCGCGGTCCGGGGTGTCTGTCGCATCACTGCGTCAGCACTCCCGGGGCCGCTGCCCGCCCAAATCCACGAAAACGGGATTCCCTGACTAGCTTTGGGATTCCCTGCTGATCCGTCCCGAGACCAGGCGCGGCATAACTGCTCATGACGGCATTGCCCGATTGCGACTGTCTGCCGGTGCGGCGGGCGGCCTCGGCGGCAATGCCATCGCTTGCTTCTACAGCGACGGATTGCGCAACTCATGGCCCAGAATTCAAGCAGGTCCGATCACAGCCTCGTTCGGCTGATGTCGGGCAAGATCATCGCACTCGGGATCGCCCTGGTCATTTGCGGGATCATCGCGATTGCAAGCCCTGCCATCTCGACCATGGCGGTGACCTTGTTCCTTGGCCTGATCCTGGCTGTCGCTGGCGCATTCAAGGTGGTCCAGTCCTTCATGGTCAAGGAGTGGAGCGGCTTCGTCTGGCAGTTGCTGGTCGGGATGATCGAGCTGTTGGGCGGCATTCTGGTGTATTTCAACCCGATGAAGGGGGCGATTGCCATCACCCTGGTGATCGCGCTCGTGCTGATCGCGGAAGGACTCGCCCAGCTCGGGCTCGCCATCAAGATGCGGGCGCAGAGCGGCGTCGGCTGGATGTTCCTGTCCAGCATCATCACGATCGTCGTTGGCGTCGCGCTGGCGATGCGGCTCCCCTATGGCGGCATCTATGCGCCCGGCACGCTGGTGGGCGTCTCGCTGCTCTTCGCTGGCTGGGCCTATATCGCGATCGCGCTCGCCGCCCGGAAGGCTGCTGCCTGACCTCCCGGTCCGGCGTATCATCGGCAGAGCAGATTCTCGAAGGTTCCAGGTATGCGCGGTTTCATCGGCAAGACGCTGAAACGCGGGGGCGCCGTCCTCGCGATCGTCGCGCTGTCCCTGCTCGGACTGCGCATCTACGACACCCAGCGCGGCGCACCGCTTGAACCCTGGCACACCTATGTGCCGCATGAACTCTCGATCAAGGAGCTCGATCGCGGCAGCTGGGACGACTATCTCAAGGCGGAGGCGGCAGCTTTCGCGGGCGTGCGGGCGGAGGTCACGCAAAAGCTCGCCCCTGAGGAGCGTGTTCCGGTCAATCGCTATTTCGACGGCAGCGCGATTCATCCCGAGCATTTCAAGCAGGATTGGAACCGTTCCTATGTCATGGAGCCGGAGGGCAAGCCGGTCGGCGTGGCCGTGTTCCTGCACGGGCTGACGGATTCGCCCTACAGCCTGCGCCACGTCGCACGGCAATATCGTGACCGTGGTTTCGTCGCCATCGCGATCCGTCTGCCAGGACACGGCACAGTGCCGGCCGGGCTGACCGAGATCGAATGGGAGGATTGGTTGGCTGCGACGCGCCTCGCGGTCAGGGAGGCGAGAAAGCGGGTCGAGCCCGCCGCGCCACTGCATCTCGTCGGGTTCTCGAATGGCGGCGCACTTGCGCTGATGTATGCGCTCGAAGCGCTCGAGAACAAGGAACTGGCGCGGCCGGACCGCCTTGTCCTGATCTCGCCGATGATCGGGATCACGGCCTTCGCACGCTTCGCCGGGCTTGCCGGCCTGCCGGCCATCCTGCCGGCTTTCGCCAAGGCGGCCTGGCTCAGCGTCCTGCCCGAGTTCAACCCGTTCAAGTACAATTCCTTCCCGGTCAACGGCGCGCGCCAGTCGCATCTGCTGACCAGCGCCCTGCAGCAGAAGATCCTGCGGCTGGCGCGGGAAAACCGGTTGAAGGACCTGGCGCCGCTCATCAGCTTCCAGTCGGTGATGGATTTCACCGTGAGCACGCGGGCGATCATCACCTCGCTCTATGCCCATCTGCCGGCGAATGGCAGCGAGCTCGTCCTGTTCGACCTGAACCGTTCGACCAAGTTCGGGCCGCTGCTGAGTTCGGCCTCCGACACGCTGTTGAGCCGCATGCTGCCGGCACCGCCGCGAAATTTCCGGGTGTCGATCATCACCAATGCCAGCGAGGATTCCAGCGATGTCGTCGAACGGGTGACCGAGGCCGGCGCATCGGCCGAGACCGTGCGAGACCTCGGGCTGTCCTATCCCTTCGACGTGTTTTCACTGTCGCATGTCGCCCTGCCATTCCCGGTCACCGATGGCCTCTACGGCCTCAAGCCCGATCCGGCGGAGGATTTCGGCATCAAGCTCGGGGCGGTCGCCGCCCGCGGTGAGCGCGGCACCCTGATCGTGAATCTGGATTCGCTGCTGCGCATGTCGTCGAACCCTTTCTTTCCCTATCTGATCGACCGGATCGACGAACCGCTGCGTGGCGCGGCGTCCGCATCTCCTGCCGTACCCGCCACGCGATAGGCGGCGGCGGAGCCGGTTCCGCGCCGATTGGATCATGGGCGGCGGTTCGAGTCCGGACCGCCGGAGTTCAGAACCGCCAGATTAGCGGTACGTAGAACACCGCCATGATGAAGAACCAGATCATCAGCGGCGTCCCGAGCTTCCAGTAGCTATTGAAGCTGTAGCCGCCGGGGCCCATCACCATCATGTTCGTCGAGGTCGCGATCGGCGTCATGAAGGACGCTGCACCCGCGATACACAGGCTCATCAGGATCGGGCGGGGCGAAACCCCCATGCCGGTGGCCGCCGCCATGGCAATGGGGATGACCAGCATCGTGGTCGCCGTATTGCTCATGATCTGGCCGAGGCTTGCGGTCAGCACGAAAAGGCCCGCGAGAAAGACGATCGGTCCGGCATCGCCGGTGAGCGCAACGAGGTAATTGGCCACGAGCTGTGCCGCGCCCGACTGCACCATGGCGGTGGAAAGCGGCATCATCGCACCGACGAGGATCACCGTCGTCCAGTTGATGGCGCGATAGGATTGCTCGACCGTGACGATGCCTGTGAGGATCAGCAGGCAGGCCGAGACGAGCCCGGCCACCGCCGGCGGGACGATGCCCGTGGCGAGCAGCACGACGAGGCAGGCCAGCACTGCGACGGCGACGCCGGCTCCGGCGCCCATCGGCACCGCCTGGCGCCTGACGAGATCGGGCGAGTTGACGACCAGGATGTCGGGGTCCGTGAGCTGCAGGTCGAGTGCTTTCCAGCTGCCTTCCAGCAGGATCGTATCGCCAGCCTGGAGAGCATCGTCGGGTTCGAGATCGACGCCGGCCCGCTGCACCGCGAGCACCACGAGATCGCCGCTATCGGTGATCATGCCCGGGAACATCGCGCGCCCGATCAGGGCCGAGCGCGGCGGGATAACGACTTCCGCGAGGCCGGAGCGGCGGTTAAACAGGCTCGGCCCGGCCTCGTCGTCCCCTCGGTCCTCGCGCAAGGCGAGGTGCTTCTCCGCTGCGAGATCGGCGACGGCTGCCGCATCGCCCTTCACCAGCAGGTAGTCGCCCTCCGAGATCGCCGGCGCGCGCAATGGCGTGCCGGAATCTCCGGCCTGAACGGCCATCAAGGTGAGACGCTGATCGCCGGCGAAGTCCAGGGCTGCGGGCGCACTCCCGATATAGGACGAGGTGGCGCGCACGCGCAGCCGGAAGACGCCGTCGCTCAGTCCGTAGTGCTCGACCAGCGTCTGGGCGTGGCGGCTGAAGTCGGCGGGCAAGCGCGCGCTGCTCTGCTCGGGCAACAGGCGCTTCCCGAGCAGCAGGATGATCGCCATCGTGCCGGCGAGCAGGGGAATGCCGACGAGAGCGAACTCGGCAAAGGCGAAGCCCTGCAACCCGGCATCTTCCAGCGCTTCCGAGACCAGGATGTTCTTCGGGGCACCGGTGAGCAGCAGGTTCGAGCCGGCATGGGCCGCAAAGGCCAGCGGCATCAGGAGCTGCGACGGGGATTGCCGCAGCCGGATCGCGGCCATCACCACGACCGGCATCAGGGCTGCCACCGCGCCGCCGCCGCTGATCAGGGCGCTCAGGCAGCCGACGGCCGTCATGATGATGATCAGCAGGCGGGTCCGCCTGTTCTCGCCCGCCTTGGCGATCAGGAGCTGTCCGGCCCAGGCGGTCACGCCCGTCTTCTCGAGCGCGGCACTGACGATGAAGAGACTGGCGATGAACAGCACCGCGCGATCGCCAAATCCGGCGAGAGCCTGCTCGAGCGTGACGGCACCGGTCGCCCAGAGCGAAAGCGCTGCTCCAATGGCCACGACGATGACCGGCAGCCTGTTCCAGGCGAACAGGGCAATCGTGATCACGGTGATGACGGCGGTACTCTCGATCGGGCTCAAGTCTGGTCCAGTCCTGTGATGATGCGTGTCAAAGCGGCCACGGCACGAGGCCTCCGCTGTCCTGGTCGTTCACCGAAGCGGGGTCATGTGCTCCGCTGCAGAAGGGCGGATGCGGGTACTGTATCCGACCATGGCCGGGGCGCCAGAGAGCCAGAGAGCCAGGGAGCACAGACCCGCTCGCGTTCAGGCTCGATACATCAGCGCTCCCAGCAGAACGGCAACGATGATGAGCGACAGCCCGGCCACCGACCAGCGGCGCAGCAGGGCGTCCACCTGCTCGATGCCGGCAGCGAGGCGCTGAATGACGGAGGTACCGGCCTTTGCCAGCACGACGATGTCACCCTCGGGGATGGAGCCAGGCAATGCCGTGATGCGACGAACCAGCAGCATGGCAAGCGCGCCCAGCAGCATGGGCCAGGCCACCTTCCAGAGCGCGTCGGGCTGCAGCAGGCTGGCGATGCCTTCGCCCGCAATTGCGGGATAGAGCGACCATGGGATCACCAGCGAGGCGGCCGCGACGATGAGCCAGGGGAGGAGCTGTCCGGGAGGAGCGGAGGACGGGGAGTTCTCTCGTGCGTCGCGCGCCACGATCGACAGGAAATTCAGCATCAGCAGCGTACTGCAAGCGCCGGCCAGCGCCATCGCGTGGCTGACATAGCCATAGCCCAGCATCGGCTTGGTCGCGAGTTTGGCAAGGGCGCCACTGGTCAGGGGCATGCCGCCGAGGCTGAGCGCCAGGAGGGCGGTGAGCAGCAGGACGGGACGCAACCGTGCCTGCCCGGTCGCAGCCAGAATGCCGACCGCCAGGAAGAGGGCCCCCTTCACCAGCGTATGATGCACCGCGTAGTAGGCAACGAGGCTCGTCGCCCCGGTATCGGCATTCTCGAGCCCGACACCGAGAAGGACGGCGAGCAGACCCATCTGGCTGACCGTGGAATAGGCCAGGATGGTCTTGGCGCGGGTCTGGGTCACACCGACGATGACGCCGAAATACGCGGTGACGATGCCGGCCGCGATCAGCACGTTGCCCCAGAATGGCAGGCCGGCCTCGAAGGGCAAAAAGCGGATCAAGCCGATCACGCCCGCCTTGACGACCACCCCGCTGAGCACGGCGGAAGCGGGCATCGGCGCGGCGGGGTGGGCGAGCGGCAGCCAGACATGCAACGGCACGAGGCCCATCTTCAAGGCAAAGCCGAGGATGAGCAGGGCAACGATGCTGTCGCGCATCGGGGATGTTGGCAGGGATGCGACCACGTCCCGGATCGCAGGATTGGCGTCGGGGTGGCCGGCCGCGAGCATCACGAAGGCCAGCAGCAGAAACGCCTCTGCGAGCAGTGCCAGCACGACATAGACGACGCCGGCTCTGTGAGCGCGTGCGGTCTGCTCATGCACGATCAGCCCATAGGCGGCGAGGCTCGCCAGCGTGAAGAGCAGGTAGAAATTCGCGATATCGCCCACGATGAAGAGGCCGAGGCTGCCTGTCAGCGTCAGCAGCCACCAGACGGCGAAGCGGGCAGCGGCCGGCTCGCGGCCCATGTAGGAGGACGCGAAGGCGCCCGCTGCGCTCCAGAGCAGGGCGGCGCCGCCGAGCAGGATTGCACCCGGCCGATCGAGGAGGAGCGACATCCGGAATGGCGGCGGGAAGAAGACCGAGGTTCCGTCCGGCACCAGAAGCGCCGCGAGCAGGCCTGGCAGGGGCGCGACAGCAAGCAGCGACAGCGCACGGGTCCGGAAGCGCCCGAAGATGCAGCAGGCCGCCATTGCGAGCGGGAGGAGCAACGAAGAGGCAAGGAGCAGGCCGGAAGCGTTCATGGCGCCACCGTTGCGATGACCCCGGAGCGCCCCAGCTGCAGGAAGCCGAAGGGCTCGAGCGGTACGAAACCAAGCAGCACGGCCGCCACCGCCAGAACAAGGGCCACGAGCTCGAGGCGCCGCGGTATCGGTTTCTGTGCGACGAGCGCGATGGCCGGTGTTGCCAGGGCGCGGTCGACGACGCGAAAGACATAGCCCGCTGCAAGCAGGCCTCCGGCCAGAATGGTGGCGGCAAGCCATGGGTGGCCGTTCAGCACCGCGGCCGTCAGCAAGAGGCACTTCGCAATGAAGCCTCCGCTCGGTGGAATCCCCATCAGGGACAGGCCGGCGAGGCCGAAGGCCGCCGCGCTGATCGGGAGTACGCGGCCGAACCCGCCGAGATCGGCGATCCGGTCATGGCCAAAGGCCTCGGCGATGACGCCGGCCGCAAGGAACATCGCGGCCTTGGCGAACGCGTGAGAAACCAGCTGGAGGGCACCTCCGGTCCAGGCGATGGTTTCCCAGGGAGCTTGCGCCTCATTTCCGGCTGCGAGCGGGAAGACGATGAAGAGATAGCCGATCTGCGCCACGGTCGAATAGGCGATCATCAGCTTCAGCCGCGCCTGCCGAAGCGCCATGACGCTGCAGAACAGGATCGAGGACGCGCCGAGAACCGCCAGGATCTGACCGGCCAGGATCGCTGCCTGCGGGGGGGCGATGTCGAGCACGAGACGCAGGATCAGGAAGACCGGCGCCTTGATGACGAGAGCCGAGAGCACCGCGCTCGCGGCTGCGGGTGCGCCGGCATGGGCCGGGGGCAACCAGAGATGCAGCGGAAACAGGGCAGCTTTGGCGAGAAGCCCTACGATCATCAGGGCAAGTGCCACCGAGAGGGCCGGCCCGCCTTCGTTCAGGCGCGACAGCATCTGGATATCGAGCGTTCCGTAGCTGCCATAGAGCAGCCCGGTGCCGAGCAGGTAGAGCAGGGACCCGAGCAGCGCGAACATCAGGTAGCGCAACGCTGCGGCGACGGTCTCGGCGCGGCCATCGAGGCAGACCAGCGGGACTGCGGCGAATGTCAGCAACTCGAGGGCGACATAGAGGTTGAACAGGTCCTCGCCGACGAAGACCGCGTTCAGCGCGCTCCAGGTTGCCAGCAGCAAGCCCCAGAAGGTCGTCGGCGCCCTCCCGTCCTGCGTCTTCGGGGCCAGCGCATAGAGGTCCCGCGCAAACAGGCATGTTGCCGTGAGCACCACCGCCGTCATCGCGATCATCGTCGCGGAAAGCCCGTCGGCGCGCAGTGCGATTCCAAGCGGCGGTTGCCAGCCGCCAACGACATAGGTGAGCGCGCTGCCGGTCCGGATCAACTCGGCCACGATAGCGATCGCGGTGACGAGACCGGCGGCGACGGTGACAAGCGCGACCTGCCTGGCATGGCGCGGGGCGAGGATCAGCATGGCCAGCACGCCGAGGACGGGCAAGGTCACGGCAAGGACCAGCAGATAGCCGCCGGGAGTGGCAAGGTGAACGGAGGCGGGCGCGAGAGGGGTCATGGCTCGGCCCGCTGCTTGTCGCCGGCCGCTGGCGCGTCCAGGCTTTCGCGGCCGGTGAGATCGAACAGGCGCTGCAGCAGCGCGACGGCAAGGGCGGTCGCCGAGAATGCGACGACGATGCCGGTGATCACCATGGCCTGCGGAACCGGGTCGCCGGAAAATCCGGCGGCTGCTCCGCGCCGTGCCGCCGCGCCAAAGACCAGGAAGATGCCCGCGCCGAGAATGTTGAACCCGACGATCCTGCGCAGGAGGCCGGCATGGGTGATCACGATGAACAGGCCGATTCCGGCCAGCGCCGCGCCGCACAGGCCAAACAATGTGGCAGGGCCGAGGGATGCGAGGCTCATGGGGCCGGCGCCCTGCTGGCGGGGCCGGCCACGAGCAGGCCGAGCGTCAGGGCGATCGATATCGTCAGCGCTGCCTCTATGCCGACGATGATGGGTTTGGCCGCGCCCTCCGGATAGGCGAGGAAGCCGCCAGCGACCGCAAAGCCGAGGAAGCCGATCGCGAAGAACAAGGCCGGTCCCCCGACCAGCAGTAGCCGCAGCGTCGTCCGCCTCGTTTCGGGTGCGGGCCGCAGGCCTGCCAACATGACGAGCAGCCACATCGCGGCAAGCACGGTGCCAGCCTGGAACGTCCCGCCCGGCGCGTCGGCCCCCACCCAGCACATATAGACGGCGATCAGCACGCCAAAGGGCGGCAAGACGCGGGCGAGGTAGACAAAGGGCGGCGGCGCAAGCGCTTGCCTCAGCTCTGGTGCACCACCCCAGAGCTCATCGGGCGCCAGCGACCACACCCCCAGGAGGGCGAGCAGCAGAACGACCTTCTCAAGCAGCGTATCAAGCGCCCGGTAAGCCAGCAGGACGGCCGTCACGGGATTGCCGAGGCCGGTCGCGTCCAGCGCCGCGGCGGCGGCAGGTGCGAGTGTCGGGGCGGGCGAGGGGAAGGAAAGCACGGCGAGCGCGAGGCCAGCCGCTACGAGCGTGCAGGCTATGGCGGCGGCGGCCTTGGCGGTTCTGTTGGCGGGGCGGGGCTGGAATGAGCGTTTGCGCAGCCGGGCTTCGGCCCGAAGCAGCAGCATGCCGGTGACACCGCCGCCGATCGCGGCCTCCGTCATGGCAACGTCGATCGCCGAGAGCCGCGTCCAGCCGAGTCCAAGCAGCAGACCGAAGGCAATGAAGGCGATGATCGCGCCCTGATCATCCCTGGCCCTGGCGACATGGATCGCCAGGGCGAGAAGCCAGGCGACGAGCGCGAGATCGAGAAGCATGGTCATGGGCGGGGCTTGCGCCGATAGAGTACCCCGGCGATCAACTGGCTCGCCGTTGCGGCCGAGATCTGGGCCAGCAGCCAGACGCAGACCAGCTTCAGGCCACCCGCGAAACTCTCGGCCTGCGGCAGGAGCCCAAGCACGATCAACCCGAGCCCCAGATTGTCGGCTTTGCTCAACGCGTGAAGGCGGCTGAGCGTGTCGGGGAAGCGCAGCAGGCCGAGCGTACCGGCGAAAAACAGAAGAGCGCCGCCGCCGACGGCGATGAGCGTGAAGGCATTGGCGAGGGACGTCACGCCTCGTCCTCCGCCTGTTCGGATGCGTCGGCGCCGAGGCCGGACTGCCCGAAGGTGAATGCAGCACAGGAGACGGCGGCCAGCAGCATCAGCAGCAAGGCGACATCCGTCATGGCGGCGGAGCGCGAAGCGGCGCCGAGCAGCAGCACCGCGGCAGCGCCCCCCGTGCCCAGCAACTGAACTGCCATCATGCGTTCGACGGCGATGTCGGAGCGCAGCACCTTGAACAGTCCAAGCGCCGTGACGGTCAGGACGAAGAGCGCCGCTCCCGTGAAGAGGTCAGCCATGATCGCCCCCATTCTCCAGAGTGCCGCAGAAGGCTGCTTCATCAGCGGCGATCTGTTCCGCCACCGGTTCGCGCAGATCGAGGCAATGGATATGAAGCGTGCCATCCGCATCCGCCGCGACGGGCAGCTTGCCGGGCTGGAGGCTCATGACCGCACATGAGGCGCTGCGGGCCATGCCGGGCGGCAGCACGGTGCGATAAGTGACAAAGCCTGGCGACAGGGCCGGCTGTGGGGCAAAGGCGCGGCGCGCGACATCGACGCCGGCCACGGCTGATTGCGGTATGAAGCGGATCAGGAAGCGCAAGAGGCCGCGCGTGGACAGTTTTCCGCTTTCCGGCCAAAGCGCCGTGCTCGTCCAGGTCGCTGCGGCTGCGGCGATCAGGCCGATGGGCAGATCCTTCAGGGCGGGGCCCATCAGGATCAGCCATAGCGCGAGAAAGCCGAGACTGCGCGTGAGCATGGCAAGGGGCGGCGCCCTGCCGGCTTCGGTGGTCATGACCATGCCCCTTTGGCCGGCTGGCGCGAGCCAGGGGTGGGCGGGGCCGGCAGCCCGATGATCGCATGCCGGTCGCGGCCTCGAGCCGGTGCTCGTGCGCAAGTATTTTGTTCGATCTGAAGCTTAGATAAGACGAATATCGAAGATGGCGATTTTATTTTTCGAAGCGACGGTGTCTCGTGTAATACAATATCATAGCAACCAAGGCCTCGCCAACGCTTATTTTGGCGAATGATTGCTGAAATATCGCTGTAATCTTGTCTTTCATGCATTGAAGTGGCGCGTTCAATTCTATTGAAATCACGTTACAATTTGTACAAGTATCTGATTTTAAAGTAGCATCTGCCCTTTCCCCGGTCATCAGCCCCGTGTCTCACTTCTGTGCTCGGCGTCCCATTCTCGGTTTGGGTATGAAAGATTGGCCGTGAAAGCGTGCATGACTCTGGCATCAAGGCTATGTCCTTCGAGGCAACTGAGCTGTGTGCATCCTGATGTTGCTGCGGGGCAAGGCATGACCATTCGACGCCGATCTGTCCTGGCGAGCGCAGTTTTCCTGGATCGTGACTGACCATGCCGATGATCATCGAACCGCGGGCTGGAGACGCAGAGGACGACGCCAGCAGCACCAAGAAGCGCTCCCTGATTGCCATCGCCGGAAGCATGCTGGGGGAAATCAACCTGCCCAAGCTTGCGCTGGCCTGGATCATCCTCGCTCTCTTGCCGGGCGTCCTGCTCGGACTTGCCCCGCTTGTCGCCACGGCCTGGTTCACCTCGATGTCGGGCCGGATCTACGCGCTGGCAGGAATCGGGCCGCTCATTCTCCTGGCGCTGATCGCGGCCCTCGGCTGGTTCGGTTTCAGGCCGTTGTTCCGTGCCGCCGAACGCAGCTTCTGGTCGTTGAATTCGCTCGCCGTCCAACCGGGCTACGCCCTGTGCCGCGAGGGTCTGCGGCATCTGGCCGAGCGCTTTCTCACGACCGAGGCCAGCGAGGACAAGCGCGCGGGCCTGCGGGCCGCGACGGCCATTGGCGCCGGCCTTGCTGCCTTCCTCATGGCCGCGGGCATTGCCGCGCTTGCCTGGCCCGCGACACGCTGGTCGGGCGAGATCGCTGACCTTGCCAATCCCTTGCGACTGGTCGTTCCCGCGCTTGCCAATACGGTGACCGTCATGAGCGGATATCTCGCCGTTGCTTCGCTCGCCTGGGGCCTTGCCGATGGGTTGATGGATCAGCCGCGCGATCTTGGGTCCTATGACGAGGCGCCGCCGTCAGCCCGCAAATGGCGGGTCGTGCATCTCTCCGACATCCATGTCGTCGGGGAGCGCTATGGTTTTCGGATCGAAAGCGGGCGCGCCGGCCCGCGTGGCAACGAGCGGCTTGCCCAGGTTCTCGAGAGACTGGACGAGATCCATGCCCAGGAACCGCTCGACTTCGTTCTGATCACCGGTGACATGACGGATGCGGGCAGGTCGGCGGAATGGGCGGAATTCCTGGACGCGATGGCGCGGCATCCCGCGCTGGCCGAAAGGAGCTTCATCCTTCCCGGCAACCACGACGTGAACATCGTGGATCGCGCGAATCCGGCGCGGCTGGAATTGCCGACGAGTCCCGGGAAGCGCCTGAGACAGATGCGGACGCTGTCGGCCATGGCCGCCATCCAGGGCGACCGGGTCCGGGTCGTCGACCAGGACCGGACGGGACTGGGCAGCACCTTGTCGGCGGCGCTGGAGCCCCATCGAAAGACGATCGCCGCCTTCGCCGATGCGGGCTCGCTGCGCCTGTCGGCGGGGTTGGCCAATATCTGGGACGATATCTTCCCGATGCTACTGCCGCCGGCGGAAGCGGACGGGTTAGGGCTCGTGCTGCTGAACTCGAACGCCGAAACTCATTTCTCCTTCACCAATGCGCTGGGCCTCGTTTCGGAAGAGGACATGCGGGCGATGCTCGCGATCCTGCGCCAATACCCGAAGGCGCGCTGGGTCATCGCGCTGCATCACCATCCCGTGGAATATCCGAAGCCAGCCAAGGCCTTCTCGGAGCGCATCGGCACGGCGTTGATCAATGGCAGCCGGTTCGTGCGCCAGCTCAAGCCGATGTCGCACCGGCTCGTCGCGATGCACGGCCACCGCCATGTCGACTGGATCGGGCGCTGCGGTCCGCTGAAGATCGTCTCGGCGCCGTCTCCCGTGATGGAGGCGACCGATGACGAGGCAACCGGCTTCTATATTCACACGCTCGCAGCCGCCACGGATGGCGGGCTTGCCCTGCTCGCGCCGCAGCGGATCGAGGTCGCGCCCAGGCCGGACGCCGGCCTCAGCTCTTGACGGCTGCGTCGATCGGGATCGCAGGCGCATCCTTCTCCGGCGAGCCGAAGAGCTCCGCGAGCCATAGGCTCGAGGGATGCTGGGCGCAGAAGGTCAGGAATGCGATCGTGATCGGGACGCCGATGAAGGCGCCGAAGACGCCCCAGAGATAGCTCCAGAAGAACACGGAGAACAGTACGGTCGCCGGAGAGATCGAGAGCGCGCTGCCGGCGACGCGTGGTTCGATATAGCTGCCGACGATGAACTGGATCAGGTTGAGGCAGGCGAAGACCGCGATCACCGCCTGCCAGGACCCGAACTGCGTCATCGCAAACAGGGTCGGGAAAACCGTGGCGACGAGCGGACCCAGGAAGGGAATGTAATTCAAGGAAAAGGCGATGAAGCCCCATTCCTCCGCAAGCTGAAGGCCCACAGCCTTGGCGAAGCCCCAGACGAGCAGGCCGGTGATGAGGCTCATCAGGGTCCTGACCACCATGTAGCGGCGGATCTTGCTGGCGGTGGCCGTGCTGCCCTGCAGCAGAACCTGGCCGGTCTCGCGGTTGCGCATGGTGCGCACCTTGCGCCCGAAATCGTCGACTTCCAGCAGGCCGAGGATGACGTAGACGAGGACGACGAGCCAGAAGCTCATCGTGCTGTTGAGGCGGCCGGTGATGGTCTGGGCGGTGCGCAGCATCCAGCTGACATTGAAGTTCTCCGACCAGACGCCGGCCACGGCCACGCCATGCCCTTCCAGCCAGACCGTGATCTGGTCGTAGAAGGATTGGAAGCGCGCAGCGTCGCTGACGATCCAGCGGCCGACACGGCCGAAAGCCCAGACGATCAGCGACCCGAAGGCGAAGAAGGCGACGACCATGACCACGACACTGATCGCGAGCGCGAGCAGGCGGGGCAGGAAGGCCTGCAGGCTCTTCTGAAGCGGCCAGACGAGCGCGATGATGAAGAGCGCGAAGGCGACCGGCGCGAAGACCGAGCTGGCGATCGACAACGCGGCGACCGCCATGATCGTCGCAATCAGAATCAGGGCGCCTTGATAGATCTTGCCGGAGGTCATCTTCATTCCTGGTCAGGCCTGGTGTCGGGAGGTCGGTGCTGAAGCGCGCGGCAGATCCGCTCGCTATCCTCAGATGCCCTCGGTCAATTCGTCGAGATCGAGCGTCGAGGTCTTGCCGATGTCGTCCCGATGCTCCCGATAGAAGGACTCTGCCGAGCGCCTTCCCTCGTTGTGGAGCATGGTCAGGAACTCCCATTCGGCATTGAGTTTGGAGGAGTAGCCGAGCTCGGTCATGGCGTCGCTGGTGATGCGATGGAGGCGCATGCGGGCCCAGCGCGCGCCCTCGCCGCTCTCGGGATTGGCCTTCTGCCGCAGCAGGGCCATCATCCGCAATTCCTTCAGCAGCACCGCATTGAACGACACCTCGTTCAGTCGGTTCAGGATGTCGCGCGCAGTACGCGGTGTCTCGGGTCGTTCGACCGGGTTGATCTGGACCAGGATGGTGTCGAGCGCATCGCTGTGCTTGATCAGCGGTGTCATCGTCGGATTGCCGGAATAGCCGCCGTCCCAGTAGCTCTCGCCATCGATCTCGACCGCCTGGAACAGGGTCGGCAGGCAGGCAGAGGCCAGCAGCACGTCGGGCGTGATCTCGGCATTGCGGAACACCCGCCCCCGGCCTGTGCGGACATTTGTGGCGGTGATGAAGAGCTTGATCGGGCTTGTCGCCAGGCTGCCGAAATCGATCACCTCGGCGAGGATATCGGCCAGCGGGTTCGAGCCGGTGGGATTCAGGCTGTAGGGCGAGACCACCCTCGACATCATGTCCATGGCGACGAAGAGCGGCGAGTTGTCGAGCGTCCAGCGCCCGAGCAGAATGTCCAGCGGGCTGCGTTGGAACGGGCTGAAGCGCGCCGCTTCCGAGACTTTTCGCCAGAAGAGCTCAAGTGCCTCGCGTGCGCCAGCACGGCCGCCCTTGGCATAGCCGGAGGCCAGCACGGCCGCATTCATCGCGCCGGCCGAGGTTCCCGAAATCGCCTCGATCTCGAGCCAGTCCTCCTCGAGGATCCGGCACAGCACGCCCCAGGTGAAGGCGCCATGAGCGCCGCCACCCTGAAGCGCCAGGTCGATTGAGAGGGGCTCGCGCTTGGCGTTGTCATCGCCGCTGCGGGGGGCGCGCGCAGATGTCGGGGCTTTGCTCACGTCGTTCCCATCCTGAATGCGAGGCGGGTCGGCCGGGTTAGGGCGACTTCACCAATCCCGAAAAACCGGCAACTGCCAGCAGGCTCAAAGCCCAGCCGACGATCGACTGGAAGTAGAAATAGTTGATGGCGATACGACCGCCAGGCTTGGACGGATTGGGCCGCCAGAAGGTTCTTTGCCCCATGTCGAGCACCGGCAGCAGCGTATCGAGCGAGTACATCCAGGGGCTGAAGGCCGGGTAGCTCGAGGCCTCCCAGCGCTGGCGGAAGCAGGCGAGCTGGGTCTGGCCGGGCTCGGCCAGGCCGCTCGTCTGCTGGGTGGCGATCAGGGAGCGCTGCTCGGATCGTTCGATGCCGCACAAGGTCCATTCGGGCGAACGCAGGACCACGGCGCTATTGGGCATCACGGCCCCCCGGTGCTCGGCGTAACCGAAGATGGCAACGCCCAGAAACCAGAAGAAGAGGAGCCAGACGAAGGCCAGCAGTGGCTGACGACCATAAGCAAGGGTGATTCCAAGCACACCGTCGGCGGCTGTCAGAAGCCCGCGGAGCACGGGATTGGCCGCCCGCTTGCGCCGGGCCTGGCGTTGCAGTCGCTCCTTGACGACAAGCACGGCGCGAGCATCTTCGCCATGTCCCATCTCGCGGAAGACGGAGGCCAGTTGCTCATAGGGCTGGGGCCAGAAATCCTCGCCCCAGCGCTCGGGCGCCTGCCGCCCTAACCAGTCGAGCCGGCTCTCGGCATCGACTGGCCCGTCGATGAAGGCGCCATAGCGGCAGCGATTCAGGAGAAGATCGCCCTGCTTGGGCCAGCAGGCCGCCTCGTCATGGATGGTCCCGATCGAAGCGCCGGTCAGCACCAGCGCACCGTTCACCTGGGCATCCCGGCGCAGGAAGAACGCGCCCTTGATCGCACTGCGGCTCATGTCCAGCGCAGTCTGGCCGGCGGCGGCGAGAACGGCGCCTGAGCAGTCGATGTCGCCGCCGATCTGCGAGGCGATCAGCCGGATCTCGCCTTCGATGCGCGCGCTGCGCAGCACGACGCTACCGCGGTTCTCGATTTCGTTGGCATCGATTGCAATGCCATCAGTGCGGGTGACGGCGGCGCCGGCACAGTCGAGATCTGCGGCAAGCACTGCACCGGACAGGTTGATGCCGCCCCGTAGTGTCGCCCCCCGCAGCAGGACGTTGCGTGCCTCCAGGCTCGGGGCGAGCAGCGCGTAGCCGCTTGGTGCGCGAATGGTGGCGCCATCGCATTCAAGATTGCCGCCGAGACGCGACTGAACGAGATCAACCTCGCCAGTGACCTCCGCGCCGCGCAGATAAACGCCGCCGCGCGCCTCGAGCCGCTCAGCCTGGAGCCCGGGAAGCGAGGAGCCGTCCAGGAACAGGCGGTTGATGATCGCGGCCCTGAAGATCGGCGCGGCCTCGAAATGGCAATCGTTCAGGCCGATGTCGCGAAAGACGCGACAGGCTTCGAGATCGAGAACATCCGTGATCCAGGCGCCGCTGATCCTGACGCCCTTTTCGTGGGGCCGACAGCCTTCCTCACCTCCGAGCATGAGAAAGCGCAGGAAGGATGCGCGAATGACCCGCGCCGGGTCAGGTTTCTCGGGGCGCGAGCCATCTCCCAGGCGGTCGAAAGTCCCGCTGAGAAGCTTGGCGACGACCTCCTCCTCTGCCGGCAGCAGGGGGCGGAAATCGTCGAGGCGCGCCGTCGCGATGGCCCATTGGGCCTGTTCTGCTCCCGCTCCGGCGCCCCAGTCCAGCGTCATGTGGCGGCCGGAGGAGCCGCTTCGGCACTGGCGCTGGCGCTGGCTGCCAGCGCCTCACGCAGCGCAGCCTCCTTGGTCTCGTCGAAGGAGGTGCTCATCAGCGTGCCGCCGACGCCCTTCAGGTCGGCAAGGACCTTGTCGGTGGTCATCTTGCGGATCAGCAGGAAGAGCCCGGCGGTGTTGGGCTGCAAGGCGCTGGCCGCGTCCTTCATGAACTGGTCGTTGATGCCGACATCGCTGAGCTTTCCGCCCAATGCGCCTGAGGCCGCACCGAGAGCCGTGCCCAGCAGCGGGGCGAGGAAGATGAAGCCGATCAAGGTGCCCCAGAGGGCGCCCGACGCTGCGCCTGCCGCCGTCAGGTTCATCATCTGGTTGAGTTTGACCTGTCCCTTCTCGTCCTTGACGACGACAACGGCGTCGCCGAGCTCGATCAGATATTCGCGCTGGAGGGAAAGGACCTTCTGACGGACCTCTTCGGCCTTTTGTTCGGTCGGGAAGCCGATGAAAACCAGATCGCTCATGAGTGCAGCTCCATTGCTGAGGGGGAGGGGAGGGAAAGGCCATTCGGCGACGCTGCTTCCGCGGCGCGGCCGATGAGGAATTCGGCGAGCAGTGGAACCGGCCGGCCGGTCGAGGCCTTGGTGGCGCCGGAGATCGACGCGGTGCCGGCAATATCCAGATGGGCCCAGGGATAGGCCCTGGCGAAGCGGGCGAGAAAGCAGGCGGCGGTGATCGCGCCGGCCGCAGGCCCCCCGAGATTGCTGGTATCGGCAAAGCTGCTGCCGAGCTGGCCGAAATAGTCGTCCCAGATCGGGAGCTGCCAGACACGATCGCCCGACACGCCCCCGCATCTCAGGAGTTCCGCGGCGAGTGCATCGTCATTGGCGAAGAGGCCGCTCGCATGCGAGCCCAGCGCCACGACGCAAGCCTCGGTCAAGGTCGCGACATCGATGACGCAGGCCGGCGAGAAGCGCTCGGCATAGGTCAGGACATCGCACAGCAGAAGCCGCCCCTCGGTCTCGTGGGTCCGGATCTCGATGGTCTGGCCCGACATCGAGGTGACGATGTCGCCGGGGCGGCTGGCGCTGCCGCCCGGCATGTTCTCGGCCGCGGCGATCAGTCCAACGACATTGATCGGCAGCTCCAGTCGGGCGACCGTACGCATCACCCCCAGAACGCAGCCGGCACCGCTCATGTTGAACTTCATTTCGTCGGGGTCGCCTCCCGGGGTCAGCGGCGTGCCTCCGATATCGAAGGTGATGCCCTTGCCGACGAGGACGATCGGCCGGCTCCGGCTCTTGCGTCCATTGGACTGCATCACGACGAGCTTGCAGGGATTGGCGGAGCCCCTGCCGACGACCAAAAAGGCGCCCATGCCGAGCGCTTCGAGATCCTCGCGCTCCAGGACTTCGACATTGAAGCCGAACTCCCTCCCCATCTCCTTCGCGGTGCTGGCGAGGTAGGCGGGGGTGCAGATATTGCCCGGCAGATTGCCAAGATCCTTCGCCAAGGCGACGCCTTCGGCGACCGCGATGCCCTGCCGCAGCGCGCCGAGGAGTTCCGAGGTGAGGGTCTGCGGAACGAGCAGCATGATGCTGCGCACCGGGCGGGGCCGCGCGATCTGGCGGCGAGGATGGGTTCCGGGCAGGACGAAGACGTATCCGCCATCGGCCAGAATTTGCGCAGCCTGTTGAACCTGCCAGTTCAAGCTGCGCTTGGGGACCTCGTGTTCGGCCAGGGCGATGACGGCTTCGGCGACGACGCTCTCCGCGATGAACTTCGCCGTTGCCGAAAGAGCCCGCAGATAGGCGCGGTCGGAGAAGGCTTCGGGCTTGCCGAGGCTGACGAGCAGGATGCGGGTCGCGACGGAGCCCGGCAAATGATGGAGCAGCAAGGTTGCGCCGGCGGCCTCGCCAAGTTCGCCGCGCCCGACAATCGCGGACAGCTTGCCGGCTGCCCGTTCGTCGAGACGCCGCGCCGACCCGACCAATGCGCCGCCGCTGAATACGCCGACGACGAGGAGTTCGGTTCTGAGTCTTTCAGCCTCGCCGACCGCGGGGATGATCTCCATAGAATGTCTCCGAGAGGACATCATGGCATCGCTTGACTGGTGAATGGTGTGATCCTGCCAGGATACTCTCTGGTTGCAGGGGTCCGCCCGCGGCGGAGAAGGGGCCTCATGCGTCACGAAGGTGGGAGCGCCGGGCCTCCCGGCGGCCGGGCCGCCGCCGCAGTGCGGCCGGCCTCGCGCGCGGCGGGAAGCGGCTGCACGCGTTGGCCCGGGTGCAACGCCTGAATGCCTCCGGAGACGATGACGTCGCCGGGCTCGAGCCCCTGCGAGACGATGACGAGGCCGGGGTCGAAGCGCAGGACGTCGACATTGCGCAGCGAGACCGTCGACTTCACGGGATCGACGATCCAGACTGCCGGCGACAGGTCCTGCTGGGTCAGGGCGCTGGCCGGAACGGAGACGATGGAGGCCGAGGTGAGCTCCATGGTCCCGACCACGGTCGATCCCAGCCGCATCTCCTCCGGCGGATCGATCAGGCCGATCCTGACCCCAAAGGTCCGGGTCACGGGGTCGGCTTGCGGGGCCACCTCTCGGACACGGCCAAATGCGCTCACTGTCGGAGCCTCGGCGAGAGCGACCCGGATCGGAGTGTCGCCTTCCAGCGTTTCCAGCAGCGTGGCGGGCACGTTGAAGACGGCGTCACGGCCGTCTTCGCGCGCCAGTTGAAGCACGACTTGCCCAGCCTGCACGACCTCGCCGGGCTCGATGCTGCGCGCGGTTACGACGCCCGAGACGCCTGCGCGCAATTCGGTGAAGCCAAGCCGGTCCTGTGCCAGCTCGACTTGCGCTTCGGCGTCCTCGAACTGGGCCTGCGCGGCCTCTTGCGCCTTGAGCGACTGATCGAAACGAGGCCGGGTGGTGAAGCCCTGCGCCATCAGCCGTTCCTGACGCTCGAACGTGTTTCGCGTCGTGTTCACCTCGCCGCGGGCCGCTTCGAGCGTTGCCTTGGCGGCCGTCAGAGCGTTGCGTTCGAGCGAGGGGTCAAGGCGGGCAACGATCTGTCCGGCTGCGACGCGATCTCCGACATTGACCGGCCGCTCGGCGACACGGCCGCCGATGCGGAAGCCGAGTCCGACATTCTTCTCGGCCTGGATCTCGCCGCTCAGTTTGATGTCGTTGGCGAGTTTGCCGGCCTCGACCTTGACCACGCGGACCGGGCGGCCCTCCGAAGGGGCGGCCTCCTGGTTCTGGCAGGCAGCGAGCGCCAGGACGAACATCGAGGCGGCAGCGGCGCGGAGAATGCGCGTGGCCGAGGGCTGGAACCGGATGGCTGAGATCGGTCTCATCGCGAAGAAACTCCCGCAGCGGCCGTCGCCCGGGCTTTCGTCTTGCTCGGTGTGGGCGAGCCTGCGCCGAAGACGGTGACATAAAGCACGGGCAGCAGGATGAGAGTGAGGACGGTCGCGACCAGGAGGCCGCCCATGATGGCGAAGGCCATCGGGCCCCAGAACACCGTTGGGGCGATGGGGATCATGCCGAGCACGGTCGAGACCGCCGTCAGCATGATAGGCCGGAAGCGCGTGCTGCTGGCGTCGAGCGCCGCCTCGACGACACTCTTGCCGCTGGCCCGCTCGGCCTCGATCTGGCCGACCAGGATCACCGCGTTCTTGGTGATGATGCCGATCAGCGCCAGGATGCCGAGCAGGGCGACGAAACCCAGTGGCTTGCCCGACACGAGCAGTGCGCTGACCACGCCGATGAGGCCGAGAGGCGCGATGCTGAGCACGATGGCGAACAGTCTGAAGCTCCGCAGCTGGGCCATCAGCACGGTGAACATGATCAGCAGCATGACCGGCACGACGGCGATGACCGAGGATTGCGACTTGGCGCTTTCCTCGACGGTTCCTCCGACGGCGATGCTGTAGGCGGGCGACAACGTCTTCCGCAGCGCGTCGATCGAGGGCTGCAAGGCGGAGACGACGGTCTCCGGCAGCGTTCCGGGCTTGACGTCCGCGGCGACTGTCAGGTTCGGAACCCGGTCGCGCCGCCAGATCAGCGGCGCGTCCAGCCCGTAGCTGAACGTCACGAACTGCGACACCGGCACGGAGCGTCCACCGGGCAACGCGACCTGCATGGTCCGCAGCGTATCCAGCGAGACGCGGTCGGCGTCCTGGGCCCGCACGACGACATCGACGAGATAGATATCGTCGCGCACCTGGGTCACGACTGTGCCGGAAACGACGGTGTTCAGGATCGCCGCAAGCGCTTGCGAACTCAGGCCGAGGCGGCGTGCCTCATCCTGATCGACGCGCAGGCGCAGCTCGCGCGCAGGCTCGATCCAATCGAAATTGATCTGCTCGGTCTTGGGGCTCGTCGCGACGACCTGAGCCAGCTTCATCGCGATCGAGCGCACCTCGGCGATGTCGGGCCCGCTGACGCGGTACTGCACGGGCCAGCCGACCGGCGGCCCGAGTTCGAGCGGATAGACGCGCGCGACGACATTCGGAAACTCCTTGGCCAGGAGCTCTTCCAGCTTGGCCTGCAGGCGGTCGCGAGCCGGCACGTCCTTGGCGACGATGACGGCCTGGCTGAAGAAGTCGTTGGGCAATTGCGCATTGAGCGGCAGATAGAAGCGGATTGCGCCGCGCCCGACATAGGTGCTCCAGCGATCGACATCCGGGTTGCCCTTGAGTGCCGCGTCGAACCGGGTCGCGAGCTGCTCGCTCGCATAGATCGAGGCGTTCTGCGGCAGTGTCAGGTCGACCAGAAGCTCGGGCCGGTCGGAGGCGGGGAAGAACTGGCGGGGCACCAGCGGCAGGGCGAGGACGGAGGCGACGAACAATGCGAGCGTCACCGCGATGGTCGCCCAGCGCAGCCTGATGGCCCCGGACAGGAGCTGCCGGAAGGTTCGTTCGACCCTGCCGGGGCCGGCATTGCTCGATGCCGGATCCGGCGCCTTCAGCATCGCGACGCCAAGCACCGGTGCAAAGATCACCGCCACGAACCAGGACACCACCAGGGCGATGCTGACCACGGCAAAGAGGGTGAATGTGTATTCGCCGGCCGAACTTGCTGCAAAACCGATCGGCACGAAGCCGGCGATCGTCACCAGGGTTCCGGCAAGCATCGCCATCGCATATTTCTTGAAGGCGTAGGTCGCAGCCTTTGCCTTCTCCTCGCCGGCGGCGAGACGCGTCACCATCGCGTCGGTCGTCGTCATGGCGTCGTCGACGAGCAGGGCGAGCGCGATGATCAGCGCACCGAGCGAGATCCGCTGCATGTCGATGCCGGCAACGAGCATCACGGCGAAGACCACCGCGAGCGTCAGCGGAATGGACAGCGCAACGACCAGGCCGGGGCGCACGCCAAGGCTGATGAAGCTCACCGCCATGATGATCGCGATCGACTGCCAGAGCGAGGTCATGAAATCGTCGATCGCGTGATCGACCGTCACGGCCTGATCGGCGACCAGGCGCGGCTCGATGCCGAGCGGCAGATTGGCGGTGATGGTCGCCATTGCACGCTGGATATTCTTGCCAAGCGCCAGGATATCGCCGCCATCGCGCATCGCGATGCCCAGTCCGATCGCTTCCCGTCCGTTGACGCGGAACATCGGCTGAGGCGGATCGGCATGACCGCGGCGCACGGTGGCGATGTCCGCGAGGCGAACCATGCGATCGCCGACGGGGAAATTGACGTTCAGCAGATCGGCTTCCGACTGGAAGGCGCCCGAGACGCGCAGCGAGACCTTCTCGTCCTCAGTCTGGATGATGCCGGCGGGGCGCACGACGTTCTGGCTCTGCAGGGCGCCGAGCAGGGCCGAGCGATCGATGCCGAGATTGGCGAGTTCCCTGACGGAGAATTCGACGAAGATGCGCTCGTCCTGGGCGCCGATGATCTCGATCTTCGAGACGTCTGGCACGAGGAGCAGGCGCGAACGGGCTGCTTCGACATGGTCGCGCAGCTCACGGCTGGTGAAGCCATCTGCGGTGAAGCCGTAGATGATGCCGAAAGTGTCGCCGAAGCGATCGTTGAAGAACGGCCCGACCGCACCCTGGGGCAGGGTATGGCGGATGTCCCCGACGAGATTGCGGACCCGGTACCAGGTGTCCTGCACGTGGCGCGCCGGGACCGACTGCTTCAGGTTGACGAAGATCGTCGTCACGCCGGGCGTAGTGAAGCTGCGGACGAAATCGAGGCCGGGCGTTTCCTCGAGCTGGCGCTCGAGCCGCTCGGTGATCTGCGTCAGCGTGTCCTCCATGGTCGCGCCCGGCCAGGCCGCCGAGACGACCATCGACTTGATGACGAAGGAGGGGTCTTCATTGCGGCCAAGCCGCACGAAGGCGAGCACGCCGGCCGCGACGGCGACGATCATGAGATAGATCACGACCGAGCGGTTCTTGAGGGCCCATTCCGAGAGGTTGAAGCTCATCGTGTTTCCGTCCCGGTCAGCCGCACATGCTGGCCTTCCTGCAAAAGGCTCGCGCCGGCCGTGACAATAACATCGCCAAGTGCCAGGCCCTTGCCGATCAGGGCCGTCGCGGGGTCGGCGCTGAGGACGTCGAGCTTGCGCAGCGACACGGTGAGCGTCTTGGGATCGACGACCCAGGCTCCGGTATCCTGCTCGCGGCGCACCAGCGCCGTCGACGGTATGGTAATGGCCGAGGCTTCGCTGCCGCGGATCGTGCCGAGGACCGCGGTCCCGAGCCGGTAGGACTGCGGAGGCTCTGAGAGGCCGACCCTGACTCGGAAGGTCCGCGTCACCGGGTCGGCCTGGGGCGAGACCTCGCGTACCCGGCCCCTGACGGTGGTGCCGGGATCGCCGGTGAGCGCGACATACACGCGCGCATCGGCCGGCAGGCTGCGCATCAATGCGGCGGGCACCTCGAATACGGCATCGCGCCCCTCGCGCCTTGCGAGTTGCACGATCATCCGGCCGGCAGCGACGACCTCGCCCGGCTCTGCGCCGATCCTGGTCACGACGCCTGGTGCATCGGCCTTCAAGGTGGTGAAGCCGACGACATCTTCTGCGGAATTGACGCGGGCTTGTGCGGCGTCGACCTGAGCCCGGGCAGCCGTGCGCCCCTGCTCGGCAGCCTCGAAATCAGCCTGCGTCGTGACATTGCGCTGGAGCAGATGGCTCTGGCGCTGCAACTGGTTGTCGGCCTTTCTCAGAAGGCCCTGAGCAGCCGTGAGTGCCGCCCGCGCCGAACGCAGTTCGTTGAGTTCGTTCTCGGGGTCGAGGCGGGCAACGACCTCTCCCTCGCGTACCGTCGCGCCGACCGCGACGCGCCTCTCCGCCAGCCGGCCACCGATGCGGAAGGAGAGCGACGCCTGGTCCTGCGCTTCGATATGGCCGGTGAAATTGATGTCCGCTGCCTGGCGGGGCTCGTCGACCGTGATCGTGCGGACGATCCGCACGGGCGGCGGGGCCTCGTCGGCCTCGCGCTGGCAGGCTGCGGAGGCGAGTGCAATGACGGTCAGCGCGGCTGCATGCAGAGACCGGGAGGGACCAGGGCCGCGACGCACGCTCATGCCTTCGGCCCTCGCAGCGCCGCCCTCGCACACGGCGGAGTTCTTGCAACGATCCTGCCATTCGCGGGGAACGGGTTCTCTCGCAAGCCGTTCAAAAGCATCATGTTCTTCCTCTGGCAACCGCGAGGCAGAGGCCGTGGAACCTCGGGCGCAAGACAAGTGTCCGTCGCCAATCTCTTCGGGCGGCAGGGACGGACGCTACCAACAGTCCGGGAAGCGCGGATTAGCTCAGAATCCCAACTCTGCGCTGGTCATCCCAATTTTGGGACAGGGTACTCGGCGTCCGGAGGTCCTTGCTGCGGAGCCGTATCCTCCCGTCTCAGGCTGGCTGCGACAGGGATCAGCAAGAGGAAGCCGATGCCGGAAGCGATCGCCATCAGGCCATAAACATGCTCCCCCCACGAGCCGTAGAGATAGCCGGCAAGGGTCGTCAGAGCCGCCATCACCCCGGCCCATCCGGCGGCAAGCCAGGCCTGAGCCTGGGCCAGCATGCTGCGCGGCGCGAACTTCGCGAGCAGAAAGATGCTGCCCAGATGCGTCGCGCCGAAGGTCAGGCCATGCGTCAGCTGCAGCAGGACGACGAAGGCGATATCCGGGTCGAGAGCCATGCCGGCCCAGCGCAATGTGGCGACAGCGCCGCTGGCGGCGAGCAGGACGCCTGCTCCGGCCGAGCCGCGGATGACGTATCCGAGCAGACTGAAGAATGTGATCTCCGACGCGATGCCCGCCGCCCAGAGGCTTCCCATGGTACCCCCGGAAATGCCGAGGCTTTGCCAGTGCAACGTGCTGAACCCGTAGACGGCGGCGTGGCTCGCCTGGACGAGTGCCGCCCCGGCAATCGTCAGGATCAGCAGATGCGGCCTCTCCACCAACCCGGCCCTCTCGTGGGGAGCGGCTGATCTCTCCGGCAGGCGAATGGTTGCGACGGCGACCGTGGCAAGCGCGGTGGCAAGCGCCGACAGCAGCAACATTCCGATGATGGACGAGATCGGCAGCCAGTCGAGCATCCAGCCCGCCGAGAGATTGGCGAGCGCAAAGCCCGCCGAGCCCCACAGGCGAATCCGCCCGTAGCGCAGCTCTGCCGAGCGCAAGCCCTCGAGGCTGCGCAGGGTTACGGCATCGGTGAGGGCGATCAGTGGACCCTGGGCGAGCGCGATCGCAATCACCAGCAGCAGGATTGGCAGGAAGCCCGCGGCAAAGGCGAGAAAACCTGTGCCGATGACGACAGCCACCGAGCAGGCAACCAGCGCAATGGTCATGCGCACGCTCCGGTCCGCGAGGACGCCAACGACCGGATTTGCGATGATGCGGGTCAGCAGCGGTGCGGCAAGCACGATGCCGATCGCATCGTCACCAAGCGATTGCGCGCGCAGCCAGAGCGGAAAGAACGGCAGATTGACGCCGAGCTCGAAGAAAAGGGCCGCGTAGAGAAAGGAGAGGCGCCCCGTCGCCCCCTTCATGCCGAGAACCTCATGCTCTTCGGCTAGTCGGCAAGGCTGTGTGCGGCGCGTTCATCTCCGCTCCCTCCCGCTGCATCGTCCAGCGCCGCATCCTGCTGGGCAAGTCCAGATGGGAGCGAGGAGAACTTGGTCAGGTGCCGTTCGCGCGCCTCGGTGGGGCTGTAGCCGAACTCACGTCGGAACGCCCGGCTGAAGGTCGAATGATCGATAAAGCCCACTTCATTGCCGATGACGTGGATCGACAGGGCATCGCGAGTCGATGCGAGTCGGCGATGCGCCTCGCGAAGCCTTTCGCGATTGATGAAATGAGCCACGCCACCCGTGCTCTCGAACAGCCGGTAGAGCTTGGAGCGGGACATCGCCATGAGGCGCGCCAGCCGCTCGGGACCAAACTCGGGGGAGGCCATGTTCTGCCGGACGACGCGCCGGGCACGATCGATCAGAAGGGAGGTCAGCGGCACCTCCGCAGCCTCGGAACGTTCGACCCGCGGCGCGATGCAGGCCGCGACCAGCGAACGCGTCGCGGTGGCGAGGCCCTGCGCATGCTCCACCGAGATATGCGGCAGTTGTCGGGCGAGGTTCTCCATATAGCCCGTGAGCAGCGCCCCGAGTTCGGGATTGATTTCCAGATCGTGCGCCCGCTCGAAATCGACGAGTTCCTCCTGGCAAAAGTTACGAGGCAGGAACAGCGTCAGGACTTCCGTGTCCTCGGCCTGGCCTTCGAACGGCATGGCGAGCGAGCGGAAGCTGAGATTGCCTTGCCGCTCGGGGGGGCTCAGGGAAAGCAGGTTGCACTCAGGCGAACAGGAATGCGCGAGCACGACGCACCAATGATCCATGAAGGACCGCGGCCTGTGCCGCCAATGGCGAGCGGGGGCGTCGGCGTAGAGCGTCCTGGTCAGAACGACGTCGCCGAAGCTCCACGACGAGAACTCGGCGTCGAATGGCTCGGACGCGTTCGGCGTAGGCAAGAGATCGATCGTCTCGGAGAGCAGAGAACGCCACGCGTCGAACTGATCCTCCGCGGGCAGTCCCTTGGTCGAGAAGTTCTGAACGAAGACCGCTCCGCCCGGGATCCCTGAATTGGTACTAGAGAGAGCCGACACGGCATTCTCCTCGCGATAGCGTTACGTTAATCTTGGCCCCGCGTACCAACGGGAGGTCAATGTTTCTCAGTTCCGTGAAGAAACTGTGACGCTCGGAGCTAGCAATGGCAAGCAATAAACCGCCGAGAATTGTCGTTATCAGGAGGAAGCAGGTGGTCCTCTTGCGGCACTTGGCTCGCTACTGGCGCGGGGACGCTGCGTCGAAGACGCGAATCGGCGCGGTAACGATCAGGCTGGCGGCCGAACCGAGCGCATCCGCAGCCATCAGCGGAGTGGAAACGTCGGAATCGGTGATGACCTGGCCTTGGAGCAGCCGGCCTCCGATCAGGCGGACCGCATCGGGGCTGGCGGCAAAGAGGTCGTGATTGATGCGGTCGCCGGCATTGATGGCGCTGAGATCCAGCACCGTGATGCCTGACAACCCCGCCAGCTGCTGCTGGTACTCGTCGCGCGTCAGGTCAATGCCGCCGAGGCGCGTCGCTCCGCGGGAAATGAAGCGGGAGAGCTGCAGCGCCCTGTCGTTCTGCGAGACGAAAAGCGTGATCTGCGGACGCTGGGAGCCCATGTCCTCGACTTGCCGGCGAAACACGCCGACATCGAGATCGGGCGAGGCCAGAATGAGATTGTTGATCTTCCGGGGGACGCCGCCCTGCTCGAGAGCGATCTGCCTGACGGCCTCGACGGCAGGCCAGCTCCCCATGGAATGGGCGAGGATGACGATTTCGCCGACAGAGGGGCTGCTTGCAGCCGCCTTCAGCAGATAAGCGAGATCCGAGCGGGAATACGATGCATTGTCGAAATCCCGGCTGTAGTCGAGCAGATGGCCGCGCGACGGCCACGAGAACAGGACCGGGGACGCATCGGCATCGGCGTCATGGGTCAACTGTGCGAAACGAAAGACGGCGCGGTCGAACGGCGTGTTGAAGCCGTGGACGAAGACGAAGACCCGGCGCTTGCGCCCGCCCGTCGACTTGAACCATTTGACGAGGTCCGTCTTGGCGACCGGCGCGGTCGAGGTGACGACAAAATCCGTTGCCGCATTGCCGGGAGCCGTGCGCGGCAGCTGGATGGTACCGACCTCCCGATCCTTGGGGATCGAGACGACGATATTGCTGAACGAGACCGTATCTCCGCGCTCGCCGCTGAACAGAACACCCGCTTCCGCCGAGGGAGCGCGCGTCGTCGCGGCAAGCATGTTCACACGGTCGGTACCGGCAACGGGCTCGACAGGTTGAAGCAATCCGCGTGGCGCCGAAGCGCAAGCACTGAGGCCGAACGCGACGGCAAGTCCCGCCAGGCTCATCCGCAAGGTGTCGAGGCGGCGGCCCATGGTCAAAGAGCCCCAGGATTCGGGCGCGCGCCAAGCATTGCACGCAGTAACGGGCTTACCGAATTGCTCTTGCATGCCTTACCGTGCGTCGGTGTCACGTCGACGTCCCCAATCTGCAAATAGGAGATCGGAGGATCTCGAGCGGCTGTGTCAGGATAAAGAACCCATCCGGAGGCAGCAAGCTTGCCGTCAACTTTGGGACAGGCGGTCCAAGCTTTGGGATTCTGTGCCGATGCCCTCGGCGCGCAGGGAATTAAGTTGCCGGTATGACCGCCTCGGCAACGATTCCGGCGGCACACCTGCTCATCGCGACCCCCCGTGGGGCCGAAGTCCAAGGCTTAGGGGAGGGCAAGACATGTCTACCGGGAACGTCGCGTCAAAGACCACGATGCAGAGATTTCTCGATGCGGTCGAGAAAGTGGGGAACATGGTTCCCCATCCCGTCGTCATCTTCCTCATCCTCATCGCCATCGTCATGGTGCTGTCGGCCGTGCTCAGCCTGTTCGGCGCGGCGGTCACCTTCGAGCGCATCAATCCCGACACCCATAAGGTCGAGATGGCGAGCACGGCGATACGCAGCCTGCTCAACGTCGAAGGCATTCGCTTCATCTATTCGTCGCTGATTCCGAACTTCATGAGCTTCACCGCCGTGGGGCTGATGATCGTCGCGATGATCGGGGCCGGCGTGGCCGAGGAATCCGGCCTGGTGACGGCGCTGATCCGGAAGCTCGTCATCGTGTCGCCGGGGTGGGCGCTGACCTATATCCTGGCCTTCGTCGGCATCCTCGCCAGCATTGCCGCGGATGCGGGCTATCTGGTCCTGATCCCGCTCGCCGGCATTGCCTATCTCGCCGTTGGGCGGCATCCGCTCGCCGGTCTCGCGCTCGGCTTTGCTGCCGTGGCCGGAGCTTTCACGGTCAATATGCTGATCAAGCCGCTCGACGCCGTTCTCGTCGAGTTCACCAATGACGCCGCCCATCTCGTCGATCCGAACCGCTCGATCGGCCTGGCTTCCAATGTCTGGTTCTCGATCGCCTCGGTGCTGTTCCTCACCGTCGTCATCGCCTTCATCACCGACCGGATGATCGCACCGCGCCTTGGCGTCTACGATCCGAAGCTGGCGGCCGAAGGCACCACGACGGAGCAGGGCGCTTCGCTGTCCGATCAGGAAACGCGTGGACTGCGCTTCGCGGGGCTCGGCCTGCTCGCGCTGGTTGCGGTGTTCTGTCTGTTGACACTGCCGTCGGGGGCGCCGCTGCGCAATCCGGCAACCGGCGAGCTGATCGGCAACTCGCCCTTCATGAACGGGCTGATCGCACTGATCATGCTGATGTTCCTCACCACGGGCTGGGCCTATGGCATCGGAGCCGGGACCTTGCGGACGCTGCCGGAGGTGATCGCGGCGATCGAGAAGTCGATCAAGAATCTGGGCGGCACGATCTTCCTGTTCTTCGTGCTGAGCCAGTTCGTCGCCTATTTCACCTATACCAACATGGGCACCGTCATGGCGCTCAGCCTGTCGGGCGTCCTGCAGTCGGCCAATATCGGCGCGCTGCCGCTGCTGCTCGGCTTCATCGTCGTGGTCGCGATCATCGACCTCCTGCTGACCGGCGCGATTGCAAAATGGGCGATCTTCGCGCCCGTCTTCGTGCCGCTGCTGATGAAGCTCGGCGTCGAGCCGGAAGCGGTGCTGGCCGCCTATCGCGTCGGCGATTCCCCGATGAACGCGATCACTCCGCTCAACGCCTATTTCGCCCTCGTCGTGGGCTTCGCCCAGAAATACGACAAGACCGCGGGTGTCGGCACGATCGTCTCCCTGATGCTGCCCTATGTCGTCTGGATGTTCGTGTTGTGGACGGCGCTCTTCGCGGTCTGGAAGATGCTCGGCCTGCCCTGGGGCCTGTGACGGCCGGTCGCGCAGCCCGAAACGAAATAACCCTGACCTGATCGGATGGACATCATGAGCAGCCCCTCACTCCCCCTCGACGTCGCCAGTGCCATCGACCACCTGATGAATTTCCTCTCGGTCGAAGGCGTGACCGGTCAGGAAGCCAAGATCGGGGCTGCGGTCAGCGAGGCGCTGAAGAAGGTCGGGGTGCCGGCATCCGCGATCCGCTTCGACGATGCCAACAAGCGCATCCCGGTGCCGACGGAGACCGGCAATCTCTTCGTCGATCTTCCGGGCACGCGGCCGGGGCCACGCCTGCTGTTCTCCACCCATCTCGACACCGTGCCGCTTTGCGCCGGCGCCAAACCTCGGCGTGAGGGCGACCGCATCGTCTCCGACGGCACGACCGCGCTCGGCGGCGATGCCCGCACCGGCGTCGCGCTCCTGGTCGTGCTCGCCGAGACGCTGATCAAGCACAAGCTGCCGCATCCGCCGATCACCCTGCTCTTCACCGTCCGCGAGGAGAGCGGGCTGCATGGTGCCCGTGAACTCAACCCGGCCGATCTCGGCGGGGCTGCGATGTGCATCAATGTCGATGGCCAGCTCGCCTCGGAGCTGCTCGTCGGTGCAGTCGGCCAGGAGAACTGGGAAGTCGAGATCAAGGGTAAGGCATCCCATGCCGGCGTCGCGCCGGAAAAGGGCATTTCGGCGACGCTGGTCGGCGCCATCGCGATCGCCGAGGCAAAGCGTGCCGGCTGGTTCGGCAAGGTCGTCAAATCCGACGGCCACGGCACCAGCAATGTCGGCATTTTCGGCGGCAAGGGCGGCACGGTCGCGGCCGGCGATGCGACCAATGTCGTCACCGACTACGTCTATATCCGCGGCGAGGCGCGCAGCCCGGAGGCTGCCTTCGCGACCAAGATCGCGAACGGCTACAAGGAGGCCTTCGCCAAGGCGCAGGGCGAGGTGAAGGATCATGAGGGCAACACCGCGGAGGTGAAGTTCAGCCAGAAGCCGGCTTACCCCCCCTTCGAACTGGGCCAGGATGCTCCGGTGGTGAAGCGTGCCACCAAGGCGCTCAAGCTGCTGGGCATCGAGCCGACCTATCTGTTCTCCAATGGTGGTCTCGACGCCAACTGGTTTGACAAGCACGGGGTTCCGACCATCACCATCGGCGCCGGGCAGGCCGAGATCCATACCATCAAGGAGTATGTGAATCTCACCGAGTACGAAAAGGGTTGCCGCATCGGTATCCTGATGGCGACCCTGGAAGACTGAGGCCTTGGCTGGGTGCGGTGTGCCGGGGCGTAGCCTGCGCCGGCATGCTGCGCCCTACGCATTTCTGCGGCCTGGCAGGGCCCAATAGGGAGCTGAGCGATTGAGCCCGATAGCCTATACCGGCACCATCATCGCCGTTGCCGTGGTCTTGTTCATCTGGAACAAGATTCCCGTCGTTCTGGTCGCGATGGGAGTAGCGCTTGCCCTTTGGGCGACCGGTGTCCTGACCCTCCCCCAGGCTCTGGGCGGTTTCGGCGACCCCGCCGTCATCTTCATCGCCTCGCTCTTCGTCGTCAGCTCCGGGCTCGAGGTCACCGGCGTCACCGCCTGGGCAGGCCAACTCCTGATCAAGGGAGCGGGGGAGGAAAGTCGAACCCGCCTTCTGATTCTCACCATGATTCTCGTTTCGCTGCTGACCGCGGTGATCAGCCTCAACGGCGCCGTCGCTGCATTGCTGCCGGTTGTTGTCGTCATCGCGGTTCGGCTCAAGCGCAATTCTTCGCAACTGCTGATGCCGCTGGTCTTCGCCGCGCATGCGGGTTCGATGCTGGCGCTGACGGGAACTCCCGTGAACGTGCTGGTCTCCGAGGCCAGTAGCGATGCAGGGATGGGCAGCTTCGGTTTCTTCGAATTCGCTCTGGTCGGCGTGCCGCTGCTGGCGGGCACGATGGCGATCATCATCCTGTTCGGCCAGCGCCTGCTGCCTGAGCGCAATGGCGCGACCATGCCCGCCGATTTCAGCCGGCATGCCAAGACGCTGGTCGAGCAATACGGCCTTGCCAGCGGCATCTATCAGATGCGCGTGCGTGCCAGTTCGCCTTATCTCGGCGCTGCGCCCGCCAGCATCGACCTGTCGGCCTATCCGGGGCTGCAGCTGGTCGCCATTCAGGAGGGCGAAACCGCAAGCCCCATCCGCCGCTCGGTCATTGCCGATGGCGATCATCTTTTGGTTCGCGGTGAGGTTGACGCGGCCGCGACACTGGCGGCGGAGATGCATCTCGCCTTCCGTGAGGAGGCAAAGCAGGGGCAGGGCGCGGAGACGCTGTTCAACCAGCGCTCCGGTCTGGCCGAAGTCGTGATCCCGCCGCGCTCCGGCCTGATCGGCCAGACCGTTTTCCCGGGGATGGTCACCGACAGTGGCGATCTGATCGTTCTGGCCGTGCAGCGCGCGGGGGCGGAACTCGCCGCCGCGAATGCAACCAAGGATTCCGGTGGCATCGTGCTGCAAGCCGGCGATACCATGCTGCTGCAGGGCACCTGGAAGGCGCTCGACGTCCATCTCGACGATCCCGATGTCCTCGTCGTGAGCTCGCCCGAGCTGGTGCGCCGTCAGGCCGTGCCGATGGGCCCCGGCGCGAAGCAGGCTGTCATCATTCTCGTCGCGATGGTTCTGCTGCTTGCCACAGGCGTCGTCCCGCCCGCCGTCGCAGGTTTGCTGGCTGCAGGCGCGATCATCCTGTCGGGCATCATGAATGTCGAGCAGTCCTACCGCGCGATCGGCTGGACCACCGTGATCCTCGTCGGCGCCATGATGCCGCTCTCGACCGCGATGGTGGAAACCGGTGCGGCGAAGCTGATGGCCGAGCGGCTCGTCTACATGGTCGGCGATGCCGGGCCGGTCGCCTTGCTTGCAGGTCTGTTCGTCCTGACTGCCGTCATGGGGCAGTTGATCAGCAATACCGCGACCGCGCTCATCGTCATCCCGATCGGCGTCGCTGCGGCCGCCAGCATGGGGATTTCGCCGCGGCCGGTCTTGATGAGCACGGCCGTTGCCGCCGCCGGAGCTTTCCTCACCCCGATCGCGACGCCGACCAATCTGATGGTGATGGGGCCAGGCGGCTATGCCTTCAGCGATTACTGGAAGCTCGGCCTGCCGCTGCTGATCTGGTTCTTCGTGGTGGCCGTCTTCATCGTTCCGCTCATCTGGCGCTTCTGAATTCTGTCCGACTGCCGAGAGTTTTCGCCGAGCTCGCGGTCAAAGCGGGCGGAGCAGGAACGATCGGCCGTGACAGCGGCCGATCGATTGCCTGGCGTGGTGATGCGCCGGGTCAAAATTTGGCTTGAGGCCAAGGAGGATCAATTGGTTGATATTCGCGGAGCAGCGCTCGCTGCTGGGATGGTTATCGGAGCACTGTGTTCGGGCACTGCCTTTGCTGCCCCGGTATCATCGGCTGGTAGCGTTGCCACCAATCCCGGCGTCGAACTCGCACAATGGCACCGTTCGCCCCCGCGGCATGTCGCGCCACGCCATGGCCGCTGCTGGTGGGAAAACCGTCGCGTGCGCGACCATCGTGGCCGCTGGGTCGTCCGCCGCGTGCAAGTCTGCCGCCGCTGACCGGACGATCCCGCGCCCCCGCATCCGCGCGGGTGGCCGCCTCGCTTCGCAGGGATGAACCTGCATAGCCGCGCCTGTCGCGCTTCCCTTGTGGCCGCGACGTAGACACCGAGACGCGCTGGAAATTCCAGTGCTTCTCGGCACATTGCGGATGGCGGGCAAGAGCCAGCGCCACGCCGAACTCAATCTCCGAACCGCACCGACAGAGGATCTTCCGGCCTGCGGAGCGGCGCCCGATCTCCCCCAACGTCGCGTGCGATGGCGGTGACGCTGGCTCCTTGCTCCGCGAGCGATCCCGCAAATGGAGGCGCCATGACGCCAGCGCCGATGACCTCGAACGTCTGAGCCATGCCATCTGAAAGATGCTGCTGAAAGAGCCGCGAAAACGGCCGATCCGTCTGGAATTTGACGAAAGCGCGCATCTTGTTCGGCCGGCGCAGGGCCAAATCACATGGGCTCATGCCGGCATTCGGGGGGCAAGGGACGAGGCGCCTCGGCGGGGACATCCCTCGTCTGTGCCTGAGCGGATGAGCCCGAGTTCGGGGCAGCCGATGACGCTGAGGGGGCTGCGCAAGCTGATGACCAGTCTGCCGGTCGGCACGCCAGGGGGCCACGCCCCACGCCAAGTCGCGAAGCCGCCGCCCGGCCAGCAGCACGCATTGCTGCGCATTCTCGGCCTCGCCTGCTTCGGCTCTTCGCTCGGAGTGTTCCTGTTCGACCCCGTGCTGCCCCTGCTCAGCCGGGATTTTGCGGTGCCTCGCAGCCAGGTTGTGGCCATGGCGACGGCGTTTGCGCTCGCCTATGCCCTGGCACAGCCGATTGCCGGTGCTCTCGGCGACCAACTCGGCAAATTGCGGGTGATGCGCGTCTGCCTCGGGGTGAGCGCGCTTGGCACATTGCTCGGCAGCCTTGCCTCCAGTTTCGAACTGCTGCTCGCCACCCGGCTCGTCGTCGGCTTCTTCACGGCCGGCACATTCCCGCTGTGCTTTGCCATCCTGGCGGAGCGGATCGCGCCTGAGGGGCATCAGGAGGCTTTCGGCAAGGCCAGTGCGGCCTCGGTCACAGGGTCGCTGGCCGGGGCCGTCGGGTCCGGCTTCATTGCCGATGCGCTCGGCTGGCGCGGCAGCCTGCTCGTGGCCGGCCCGATCGGCCTGAGCTGTTTCGCTATCGTCACGGCGGCGCTGCGCGATACCCGCGAAGTCTCGTCATCGCGCGCCGGGTTCGGCTCGGCGTTCTCTGCCTATCGCAGGATAACGCCAGTCCATTTCACCCTGGCCGGCGGGCTGGTCATGACGCTCGCCATGGCAAGTCTGAGTGCCCATCTTCCCTGGCCTTTGCAGTTCGGCGCATTGCTGGCATTCGGCTTCGCCTATCGCAGTGCAGCCATTCCACTTCAGACCTATCTGGCGACGCTCACCCCGCATACGCAGGGCGCGATGATGGCGTTGCACTCGATGGCGGCCATGCTCGGGCAGTCGGCCATGCCGCTGATCTATGCGGCAGGGTTCGACAGGGCCGGCATCATGCCGACCCTGCTTGTCTCGGCATGTCTGCTCGGCCTCTGCGCCGCGGCGGTCGCCTCAATTATGCATTCCAGCAAACGCTGCCGTTGAACAGAATCGTCGGGGGCGCGAGGGACGATGCATCTTCTGCCGCGCAGATCGAGGCGTTCCGCACCGTTATGATGACCGGGAGTAGGTCGGCCGCGATTTCGAGGAGGAGTTAGATCAACGGACCGGATATCGTATCCAGTCCGATGATCTAACCCTTTGTCCTTGCATCGGCTTTCCCGAAAACCGCAATCCACTTTTCGGGCCGATGCTTTAGTAGCGGCGCCGTTCAAAAGGCGACCTTGTCTGCCCCCTTGAGCTGCAGCAGTTCGCGCGCATCGTCCGGAGTCGCCAGCTCCAGTCCGAGACCTTCGATGATCTTCCGCGCCGCCCGGACCTGTTCGGCATTGGATTTTGCCAACTGTCCCGGCCCGATCCAGAGCGAATCCTCCAGACCGACGCGCAGGTTGCCACCCATCGCGACAGCCATTGCGGCGATCGGAAGCTGGTGACGCCCGGCGCCAAGCACCGACCAATGGTACTGGTCGCCGAAGAGCCGATCGGCCGTGCGCTTCATATGCGCGACATCTTCCGGGTGCGGCCCGATGCCGCCGAGCAGGCCGAAGACCGACTGGACGAAGAAGGGCGGCTTCACCAGCCCGCGATCGACGAAATGCGCCAGCGTGTAGAGATGTCCGATATCGTAGCACTCGATCTCGAAGCGCGTGCCGTTCTCGGCGCAGGTCGTCAGGATGTTCTCGATGTCCTGGAACGTGTTCTTGAAGATGCGGTCCTTCGAGCCTTCGAGATAGGGCTGCTCCCAATCATGCTTGAACGCCTTGAAGCGGCTCAGCATCGGATACAGACCGAAATTCATCGAGCCCATGTTGAGCGAAGCGACTTCGGGCTTGAAATAGGCGCAGGGTCGCAGACGCTCCTCGATACCCATGGTCGGCGCACCGCCCGTGGTGATGTTGATGACGCAATCGCTGCGCTGCTTGATCACCTTCAGGAAGGGCTCGAAGGCCTCGGGGGACTGGTCCGGCTTGCCGGTGACGGGATCGCGAGCATGGACATGCACGAGCGCCGCTCCCGCTTCGGCGGCGCCGACCGCAGCGTCGATGATTTCATCGGCGGTCACCGGCAGGTAAGGCGACATCGAGGGGGTGTGGATCGCACCGGTCACGGCGCAGGTGATCATGACTTTGCGGTTCTTGGCCATGGCGGCTCCCATCAGCGGTCAGGATGAAGGATTTCAGACGGGTTTGCGCGCGGCAGCGCGCTTATGGGCCTGCAGTGCGGCCAGCCGCGTGTCGCGCCAGTCGCTCAGGCGCTTCACCCGCTCGGCCGATTGCGTTCCGGGCCATTCGCTCATGACCGTGGCGACGGTTTCCGCGCCAAACGGGTCGCCGCCAACGGCTTGTGCCGCCATGGTCGCGATGGAGGCGCCGTAACGGGCGCAGTAATCGGGAATGCCGCCGGGCGCGTTGAGCTCGATCGTCTCGAACGGCCCCATGAAGGACCAGCGCAGGCCGAGCCCGTCGCGGATCGTCTTGTCGACGTCTTCCGCACTCGCGACGCCCTCGCCGACGAGGCGAAAGGCTTCCGCCAGCAGCACGGCCTGCAGGCGGTTGAGGACGAAGCCCGGCTTCTCCTTGCGCAGGGTGATCGGAACCTGCCCGGCCTGTTCATAGATCGCCTTGGCCCGGGCGAGGACGGCTGGAGCCGTCCAGGGCGCCGGTGCGAGTTCGACGATGGGTACGAGATGCGGAGGATTGACGGGATGGGCGACGAGACAGCGGGCCCGCCCCGGGAGCGTCTCGCTGAACACCGAGGCCATGATGAACGAGGTCGAGGAGGCGAGAATCGTCTCCGGCGCGGCAAGCCTGTCCATCTCGGCGAAGAGGGCGCGCTTGGTTTCCACGGCCTCCGGCCCGTTCTCCTGCACGAGGTCGGCGCCGTTCAAGGCATCCGCCAGGCCCGAGGCGACGCGGATACGCGCGAGCGAGCCCCGTGGGTCCTCGACGAGGCCGTGGCCGGCGAGTTCCTCAAGATTGCTGCCGATATGGGTGCGGGCGGCCTCGGCCGCTCCGGGCGCGACATCATGCAGTGCGACGTCGAAACCATGGCTGGCGAAGATGGTGGCCCAGGCACGGCCGATCAGTCCGGAGCCTATGATCGCGATCTTGGTCATGCGTGTTGATCCTGCGGGAAGCGACGAAGGTCGGGATAGGGTTGAGGCAGGGCGCTCACAGCCAGAGCACCTGCCGGCGTAGCGCCAGGTCCTGGCTGAGAGCCTTCGACGGGCCGACATGAGTGACCTGGCCGCGCTCAAGCACGACCGTTCGGTCCGAAAGTGCCAGCGCAAGGTCGAGATGGTGGTCCACGATCACGATCGCGATCTCCTGTCTCAGCTTGTCGAAGGCCTCGAAAAGTTCCTCGACCACAGCCGGGGCGAGGCCCTCGAAGGGCTCGTCCAGCAGCAGGACACGCGTGTCACCGGAGAGCGCCCTCGCCACGGCCACCATCTGCTGCTCGCCACCGGAGAGGTAGTCGGCCGGGGAATGCCAGCGCTGCTTGATGCGTGGGAAGAAGGCGAAGATCTTGTCGTCCTCCCAGCGCGTGCCGTTGCCGGTCAGGCGCTTGAGGCGGCCGAGTTCCATATTGTCCTTGACGCTCATGCCGGCGAAGAGACCGCGCCCCTGCGGCACATAGGCGATGCCGCCGCGCGCGATCACGGCCGGCGGCAGGCGTGCGATGTCGGAACCGGCAAGATTGATCGTTCCCGTGGCGGGCGGCGCGATGCCGGTGATCGTCTTCAGCAAGGTCGATTTGCCGGCGCCGTTGCGGCCGAGCAGCGCCACGATCTCGTTCACGTGGACGTCGAAGCTGACGTCGCGGAGAATGTGGCTCTTGCCGTAATAGGTGTCGACGCCGGAAAGCCCGAGCAGAATCGTCTCTCCTGCCGCACTGGGGCGTGGCTTCTCGGCCAGCGCATGCGCTCCCGAGCCGATATAGACCGCCTGAACCTGCGGGGAGGAGCGCGCGTCCTCGACCGTGCCATCGACCAGCACGCTGCCCTCGTTCATCACCGTGACATGGTCCGCGATCTGGAAGACGCGGTCGATATCGTGCTCGACCAGCAGCACCGGCAGGTCGGCCGAGATCGACTTGATCAGGTTGCCGACGCGTTCGCGCTCGGCTGCTGCGAGACCGGCGAGTGGTTCGTCCAGGAGCAGGACACGCGGCTTGGTGGCAAGGGCGAGACTCATGTCGAGCAGACGCTGGCCGCCATAGCTGAGCGAGCCGGCCTCGGCGCTCTCGATGCCGCGCAGGCCCATGGTCTCGATGACCTGCCGCGTCTCGTCCGAAACCTGTCCCAGCGACTCCGCCGCCCGCCAGAAGCCGAAGCGCTCCGGAGCGCGCGCCTGCACGGCGAGACGGACATTCTCGGCGACGGAAAGCGACGGGAACAGATTGGTGATCTGGAAGGCGCGGCCGATGCCGGCGCGGGTGATCGCTTCGGGCGAGAGCCCCGTGATCTCGCGCTCGCGCAGGCGAACCTCGCCATGATCCGGCCGAAACTGGCCTGAGATCAGGTTGAAGGCGGTCGTCTTGCCGGCACCGTTCGGGCCGATCAGCGCATGCAGCGACCGGTCGCGTATCGCGAGAGTGACACCCTCGACCGCCTTGATGCCGCCAAAGCTCTTGGCGAGGCCGGTCGCGGTAAGGATTGCGCCCTCGACCCAGTTCTGCGGCTTCATGAAATCCGGGAGCGTGACCGCACCGACCTTGCGCGCCGACATTGCCGCATCTTCGGCAGCCTGCTTGCGGAAGGGCCGCAGCAGCCGCTCGCCGACGCCAACGAGCCCCATGGGCGAGAAGACGATAAAGCCGACGAAGAGCAGCCCGAACCAGAACAGCCAGTTTGGCGTCAGGCTCGAGAGATAGTCGCGGAAGATCACGAAGAAGAGCGCGCCGAGAGCCGGGCCCAGGAAGGAGCGCATGCCGCCGATCACGACCATCGCCAGCAATTCGCCGGAGAAGGCGACCGAGATCGGCTCGGCCGAGGTCATGCGGTTGTTGAACAGCAGCAGCGTGCCGGCGAGCCCGGTCAGGGCCGCCGAGATGGTGAAGGCGACGAGCTTGTAGCGGTTCGTCTGGTAGCCGAGAAACCGGGCGCGCTGTTCGTTCTCGCGGATCGCGACCAGAACGGTGCCGACCGGAGAGCGCTGGAAGCGCCAGAGCCCGTAGACCACTGCCATGCCGATCAGCGCGACGAGGATGTAGAACGGCAGCGCCTGATCGAAATCGACGCCAGCGAAGAGCGGGCGCCTGATGCCGCCGAGGCCGTCCTCCCCGCCGGTCACGGCGGTCCAGCGGAAGGCGATCGAATAGGTCATGGCGGCGAGCGCCAGGGTCAGGAGCGAGAAATACACGCCCTTGCGGCGCAGGATCAGGGCGCCGAACGCGAAGGCGAGCACGCCCACGAAGAGCACCGCGAGCAGGATCGGCAGGGCGAACTGGCCGGGCAGCCAGTTGCGCTGGATCAAGCCCGCGGCATAGGCGGCGAGCCCGAACCAGGCGCCATGGCCGAAGGAGACGAGTCCGGTCGTGCCGACGAGAATGTTCAGGGCCATGCAGGCAATGGCGAAGACGACGATCTCGGTCGCCGAGGTGGTGCCGAGCCCAATGAAATGCATCAGGAAGGGCAGGGCGGCGAGGCCGATGGCGGCAATCAGGAGAGGCGCGCGGTCGCGCTGAGAGGCTGTCATTTCGCCCTCACTCGAAGCGCTGGATGCGTTCGCCGAACAGGCCGCGCGGCCGGAACAGCAGGACGAGCAGCATCATCAGGTAGATCACCGCGGTCGACCATTGCGTGAAGCCGAGGCCGATGGTGATGCCCTTGACCACGCCGACCATCAGCGCCGCCACGACCACGCCCCAGAAGGAGCCGAGGCCGCCGATGACGACGACGACGAAGGCCGGGGTGATGATCTCCTGCCCCATGGCGGGATGGATCGAGTAGATCGGCGCGAGCAGGACGCCGGCCAGGCCGGCAAGCCCGATGCCGATGCCGGCTACAGCCATCATGTAGGGCTGCAGCGAAATGCCGAGCGCACCGACCATGTCGGGGTTCTGCACGCCGGCCCGGACGACGCGACCAAAGGCCGTGCGCTGGAGCAGGAACCAGAGCCCGAGTACGCAAGCTGCTGCAATCAGGAGCAGAAGCGCGCGATAGCGCGAATAGATGAACTCGCCGAGGAAGATCTGGCCGCGCAGCGCCGGCGGGATCGAGAACGAGAGCGGCGGCGCGCCGAAGATCATGCGCAGGGATTGCTCCGCCACCATCGCGAGCCCGAAGGTCAGCAGCAGCGAAAGGATCGGGTCCGAGCGGTAGAAGCGCTGGAACAGGCCGCGCTCGACGACGATGCCGATCAGCGCCACCAGCACCGGCGACGCGATGATCGCGCCGCCGAAGCCGATATGGGGCGCGAGCACGATCGTGAGATAGGCGCCGATCGCATAGAAGGCGCCATGCGCGAGATTGACGATGCCGCCGAGCGAGAAGATCAGCGACAGGCCGAGGGCGATCAGAAGGTAATAGACGCCGTCGAGCAGTCCGTTCAGAACCTGCTGGATGAAGAGAATGAGCAAGGGGACGCCTTTGCTTGATCGACAGGGTCGGGCAGGGGCGCGGCGCGCCCGAGAGGTTCGGGAGGCTCGTTCATCCCAGCCGCAACGAAGCGGAGTGCCGGGACCATCCCAGGGCGCTGGGCTCTACGATGGCTTCCGGATCGGCGCCGCTGGCGCGGCCGATCCGGAATGACGGCGCGGATCTGGCAAGGGGGGAGCGCCTCAGCTCATCTTGCAGACCGCCTCGTCCCCCGTCGTCGCGATCACTTCGAGGCTTTCGTTCGGTCCCGGCACGGGCGGCGAGGAGGTGAAGAGATCCCACTGGTTCTTGACCTGCGCTGCCGGCAGCGCCGTGATCGTGTACATTTCGCTCATCAGCTGGTGGTCCGAGGCGCGGAAATAGCCTTCGCGCGTCTTCATGACGTCGAATTTCGCGCCCTTCTCCCAATGCTCGAGGATCTTGGCGGTATCGGTGCTCTTCAGCTCGTTCATCGACTGGGCCATGATCTTCACGGCCATGTAATCGCCCCAGGCCTGGTTCTCCGGCGGCTTGCCGTATTTCTTGGTGAAGGCGGAGACGAAGGTCTTGCTCGCCGGCGTATCGATCAGGTGGTGCCAGACGCAGGGCCAGACGCCGCCAAAATTGTCCTTGCCGGCAGCCCAGGCGAGCGCCGTGTCGAAGCCGAATCCGGCGACCGGGAAGGTCAGGCCGAATTCGGAATACTGCTTGAGGAAATTGGTGATCTGGTTGCCGGCAAGGTTCGAGATCACGATGTCGGGCTTGGCGGCGCGGATTTCGATCAGGAGCGCCGAGAAGTCGGTTGCGTCGGTCGGCACCAGCTTGTCGGCGGCGAATTGGCCGCCATTGGCCTCCATGAAGCGCTTGGCGACCTTGAGCAGGTCATGGCCGAAGGCGTAGTCGGCGGTCAGCGAGAACCACTTCTTGCCCTTGACCAGCCCCTGCGCCATCAGCGAGCGGCCGCAGCTCTTCACATACATCGAGTTCTGGTGCTCGACATGGAACATGTAGCGGTTGCAGCTTTCGCCGCGCAGGGCATCGGAGTTGCCGCCGGTGTTGACGAAGAGGATCTTGTTGCGCGCTGCGACCTGCGAGATCGTCAGGCAGGAGGCCGAGGAAATCTCGCCGAGAATGCACGCGACCTTGTCGCGCTCGATCATGCGCTCGGCCTTGGTCGAGGCGGTCTGCGGATTGACCGAATCCTCCTTCAGGGCCTCGAGCTTGCGGCCATTGATGCCGCCCGCAGCATTGATCTCCTCGACGGCGAGGTCGACGGCCATGACGCCGTACTCGCCGAGCGGACCGAGGAAACCGGTGCGCGGCGTCAGGTGGCCGAAGCGGATGGCATCCGGCGTCTGCGCCAGGATCAGCGACGGACTTGCAATCAATCCGGTAGCGGCACCGGCTCCAAGCCCGGCAAGGGCCTGACGTCGTGACAAACGAAATTTCGACTGCTGATGGTCTGCCATTGCGTTCCTCCCAGAACGGTTCCGCGCTTTGCGCTGGAGATTGTCGACCTGCTGTCTGCTCTGCTGGCGGCTTGATATCCACTTGTCGTGATCTGTGATCACAGTTAGGTTGGCAGACATGGTTGCCCCTGTCCAGTCCTTCGCGAATCCGGCTGCCGACGATGGGATCGGTGATGTCTCGGCTGGTCGCGATGCATCCGCGCTCGACGAGGTCGGGGCGCTGACGCGCGAGACCCTGGGGGAGAGGGTCACCGGGGAATTGCGGGCGCTGCTCGTCGCCGGCCGGCTTGCTCCGGGTGAGAAGCTCTCGCTGCGGCGTGTCGCGGAGGCTCTTGGTGTCTCGATGATGCCGGTGCGCGAGGCGGTCAGCCGGCTCGCCGCGGATGGCGCGTTGGAGGTTCTGCCCGGACGTGCCGTACGCGTTCCGCTGCTGCGATTGGCACAGTTTCGCGAATTGACGCGCCTGCGCCTGGTCGTCGAGGGCTTTGCGGCCGAAGAGGCGGCGAAGGCGGCAAACGAAGCCGAGATCGAGGAGATTGCCCGGCACGAGGCCGCGTTCCGACAGGCGGCGAGCGCCGATCCCCCAGACGCCGCTGGCGCAGTCGCAGCCAACCGCAATCTGCATTTCACGCTCTATGAGGCGGCGCGCATGCCGACCTTGGTCGAGATGATCGAGCGGCTCTGGCTCAAGGCCGGCCCCATCCTCAATCTCGATATGCGCCACGAACCGCGCCGCCTCGACGGTGGCAGCGCCGTGGTTTCCCATGCCGCCCTGCTCGATGCCCTGCGGCGCCGGGATCCGCAGGCTGCAAGGGCCGCGCTGGAAGCCGATATCGCTGCAGCCGCCGCCCATATCGAAAGCACCGGTGGCCTGGCGCCATAGTCAGGGTTCGCCGCAATCTGAGAGGCGCTACGGCGCGGGCATCGGGGGGAGACGACAATGGATTTGCAGATCAAGGGATTGCGCGTTCTGGTTACGGCGGGCGCCAACGGCATTGGCCGGGCGACGGCACGCGCCTTTGCGGCGGAAGGCGCCAGGGTCCATATCTGCGACGTCGATCGCGAGGCCCTGGCAGCGATGGCGTCCAGCGATCCGGCGATCACGCAATCGGTCTGCGACGTCTCTGACCGCGACGCGGTGGCCAATCTGTTCAATGAGGCGCTGGCGGCGCTCGGCGGGCTCGACTGCCTCGTCAACAATGCCGGCATAGCCGGGCCGACCGGCCGCGTCGACGAAATCGATCCCGCGGACTGGGATGCCTGTGTCGCAGTCGATCTGACCGGTCAGTACAACTGCACCCGGCTCGCCGTGCAGCATCTCAAGCAATCCGCCAATGCCAGCATCGTCAATCTGTCGAGCCAGGCCGGCAAGCACGGCTTTCCGCTGCGCTCGCCCTATGGCGCGGCGAAATGGGGGGTCATCGGCTTCACCAAGGCGATCTCGGCGGAGCTCGGCGAGTTCGGAATCAGGGCCAATGCGATCTGCCCCGGCCTGGTCGACGGTGCCCGTATCCAGAGCGTGATCGCCAACAAGGCGCGCAGCTTCAACATCTCGCATGAGGAGATGACCCAGCGCCTGTTCGCGGGCGTCTCGATCAAGCAGTTCGTCGACCCGAACGACATCGCCAAGCAGATCGTCTTCCTGGCGTCCCCCTTCGCCAAGACAATCTCCGGTCAGGAAATCTCGGTCTGCGGCGACACGCGCATGCTCAGCTGAGCGGGGAGCAGAGCAGGGCGCGAGATCCTTGCAGCGACCCGGCTTCGCTCGGAGGCCGGGTCGGAAATGCGACGGCGGGCGCCGATACCGAAGTTCAGAGGTCGGAGAGGCGGCTGAAGCGCACGATAGCGTCGGCGCGCTTCTCCAGCCCAGGGAGCAGCTCGAGGCCGAGGCCGGGCGCGTCCGATACGGTGATCATGCCGTTCTCGGCCTTGGGCAGGTCGGTGACCAGCTCGGTGTACCAGCCGGTATAGAAGGCGCGGACCGATTCCTGGATCAGCGTGTTCCGGGCATGCATCGAGAAATGGCACGATGCCGCGTAGACGACTGGACCTGTGCAGTCATGCGGGGCGACCGGCGTGTGCCAGGCCTCGGCCATGCCTGCGATCTTGCGGGCTTCCGAAAGGCCGCCACACCATGACAGGTCGAGCATGACGACCCCGGCGGCACCGGTCTCGAGATAATCCCGGAAGGAATGGGTATAGGCCAGCGTTTCCGAGGCGCAGACCCAGGCCTTGGAGTGGCGGGCGTACTCGCCGAGATCGTGGACATTGTCGAGCCGGAACGGGTCCTCGTGCCAGTAGGTGTCGAATTCGGCCAGGCGCTCCGCCAGTTTCTTCGCCATGGGCAGGCTCCAGAGCGAGTGGAACTCGACCATGATGTCCATCTTGTCGCCGACCGCCTTGCGGATCTTGCGGAACGGCTCCAGTGCGGTGTTCAGTTCCTGAGGCGTGATGTCCCAGCCGGCCGAGCGTTCTGCCGCGATATCGAAGGGCCAGATCTTCATGCCGGTGATGCCCTGCTCGAGCAGGGAATGGGCGAGTTCGTCGGCGCGATAGAGGAAGCCTTCGAGATCCTCATAGGGGCCGCCTTGCTCGCCGACATGCCAGTTGGCGACAGCCTGCGAGCGCGCATCGCGAATATACTTGTAGCCGGCACAGGTGTTGTAGGTGCGAATCGTGTCGCGCGTCTTGCCGCCGAGCGCGACGCTGACCGGCTGGCCGATCGTCTTGCCGTAGATGTCCCAGAGCGCGATGTCGACGGCCGAGTTGCCGCGCGTTTCGACGCCCGAGCCGCGCCAGCCGAGATAGTTGTTCAGGCTGGCATTGCGCGCCTCGATCTGGAGCGGGTCCTTGCCGAGCAGCTTCGGCGCCACGGTCTCGTGCAGATAGGCTTCGACCGCGGCGGCGCCCATGAAGGTCTCGCCGAGACCGACCAGGCCCGCATCGGTGTGGAGCCGCACCCAGATGATGTTGCCGAACTCGGTCAGGCGGATGGTTTCAACAGCAGTGATTTTCATGAGGTTTCTCAAGCGAGAGGCTTGGCGTAGCGGGTGAGCGCCTCAGCGGTCGGCGTCGTGCCGGCGCCGGGCTGCTGGGGTCTTAGGAAATAGCCATCGGCGACATTGGCGGGCTCGACGAAGGCATCCTTGATCCAGGGAATGTATTCGAGGATCGGCGTCGCCTGATGCCAATAGGCGAGATGGACATGGACCTGGCTCATCTCGCCAGCATGGGGCGCGACCGGCAGGCGGCTGGCGAGTGCAAGCTCCGCGACCTGGATGTACTCGGTGATGCCGCCGAGGCGGGTCACGTCGGGCTGGACGTAGTGGATGGCGTCGGCCGCGACGAAGGCGCGGAAGGCGTCGAGCGAATAGAGCTGTTCCCCGAGCGCAATCGGTATCGAAGTCGCCTTCGCCAGCGCGGCATGCGAGCCGACATCGTCATACCAGAGCGGCTCCTCGAACCAGAAAATGTCGAGCGCCTCGGCCCGCGCGCAGAAGCGCTTGCAGGTCGGCAGATCCCATTTGCCGTTGCCGTCAATGGCGAGGGAGACGTGGTCGCCAATGGCACGGCGCACGGCTTCCAGCCGGGCGATGTCGATCCCGGGGTCGGCATGGCCGACCTTGACCTTGAGGCGCCGGAAGCCGTCACGTTCGACCGCCATGCGGCAGCCTTCGACAAGTTCGTCCCGCGGGATCGAAAGCCAGCCGATATCGGTGTTGTAGGCTTCGAGCTTCGGCTTGGTTGCGCCGCCGAGCAGGTGCCAGAGCGGTACCCCGGCCGCCTTCGCCTTGAGGTCCCAGAGCGCGACATCGACCGCGGCGAGAGCGAGCTGAGTGATACCGGCGCGTCCGACCCATTGCAGGGCCGGGTGGCGGGCGAGCTTCAGCCAGAGCCGCGTGATCTCGGAAGCATCCTCGCCGATCAGCAACGGGGCATAGCAGTCGCGGATGCAGGAGGTGATCAGCCGGTCGGAGGCGATGTCGGCATGAGTGCCGGTGAAACCGTAGCCTTCGAGGCCGTCCTCGGTGACGATCTTGGCGCCGACGACGCCCCAATGGCTGATGCGGTGGGTCGAGTCGGCAATCGAGCCGCCCGTCACCGGGATATGCAGGATGAAGGGTTCGATACGGGTGATGCGCATGGCGGTAGCCCCGGAGCTGTCGTGCGGCTCCGGGGCTCTCCTGTTCAGTTGGTGCCGCGGATCTTGGCGAGATCGGCCTTGAGGCGGTCGATCGTCTCCTTGCCGATCGAGGCCTCGTGGCGCTGGTAAACGGCCGCGGTGGCCTCGCGCATCTTGGTCAGTTCGTCGGCCGAGACGTCCGAAACCTGCATGCCCTGCTTCTTCAGGTTCGCCATCGACGTGTCGTTGAGCGTGCGCGAGACGCGGCGCTCCTCATCGCGGCCGACGGTCGAGCACTCGTTCAGGATCGCCTGTTCTTCGCTGGAGAGCTGGTCCCAGAGCTTCTTGGAATAGAGCACCAGGAACGGGGTATAGGCGTGGCGTGTCATCGTCAGGTACTTCTGCACCTCGTAGAGCTTCGAGGTGTCGATGGTGACGAGCGGGTTCTCCTGGCCGTCGATCGCGTGCGTCTCGAGCGCCGCGAAAACCTCGCCGAACGCCATCGGCGTGGCATTGGCGCCCATGCTCTTGAAGCTGTCGAGGAAGATGTTGTTCTGCATCACGCGGACCTTGAGACCGGTGAGCTCTTCAGCCTTGGAGACGGCGCGCTTCGAGTTGGTCAGGTTGCGGAAGCCGTTTTCCCAGTAGGAGAGGTTGACGACGCCGAAGGCGGGAAGCTTGTCGGAGATGTACTTGCCGAAGGCTCCGTCGAGGACTGCATCGGCTTCCTTCTCGTTGGTGAAGAGGAAGGGCAGGTCGAAGACGCCGAGTGCAGGCATGATGCCGACCAGCGGCGAGGAGGAGGTGATCACCATCTCCTGCGTGCCGGCACGCAGCGCCTGCGTCGCCTGCAGGTCGCCGCCGAGCGCGCCGCCCCAGAAACCCTGGAGCTTCAGCTTGCCGCCGGACTTTTCAGTCATGCAGGCGCGCATCTTGGCGACGCCGTTGCCGACCGGGTGGTCCTCGTTGATGCCGTTGGAAACGCGGATATTGCGTTCCTTGATCTGCGCCTGGGCGGACCCTGCAAGCGCCGCAAGCGCGACGCCGGCGAGGATGGAGACGAGACGTGAGCTCAGCATGGGCTTTCTCCTTGATTGCCTTGGTTTTTGGATTAGCGGCCGCTCAGCCAGGCAAGCGGAACGGTCACGAGCTGCGGGAACAGGATCAGCAGGAACATCGCGACGGTCTGGGCGACGAGGAATGGCCAGACGCCGCGGATCACCAGAGACATCGGGATGCGGGCCACGCCACAGACCACGTTGAGCACGATACCGACCGGCGGCGTGATCAGGCCGATGGCGTTGTTGATGATGAAGAGCACGCCGAAATAGATCGGGTCGATGCCCGCCTGCTTGATCACCGGCATCAATACCGGTGTCAGGATCAGCACTGTCGGTGTGAAGTCGAGCGCAGTGCCGACGACCATGACCAGCAGCATGATGACGATCATCAGGACCGTCTTGTTGTCCATGAAGGGCTCGAGCACGCTCGACAGCTCGGCCGGGATATTGGCCTGGGTGATGAGCCAGGCCGAGACGACGGCCGCGGCGACCAGCAGCATGACTGCGCTCGTCGTCTTGGCGGCGGTCAACGCCACCTTGTAGAGGTCGCGCGGCTTGAGCTCGCGATAGACGAACATGCCGACGACGAGCGCGTAGACGGTCGCGACCACGGCCGCTTCGGTCGGCGTGACGATGCCGAAGCGGATGCCGCCGAGGATTGCGAGCGGCATCAGCAGGGCAAGCGAACCGTCCCAGGTCGCCTTCAAACGCTCGGCGCCGCTGCGCCGCGGCAGGACCGTGATCTTGTCGTGGCGGCAGACGATGAACCAGGCGATCACCAGCGACAGGCCAATGAGCAGCCCGGGAAAGACACCCGCGAGAAAGAGCTTGGTGATCGAGAGATTGGCGGCGACGCCGAAGACGATGAAGCCGATCGAAGGCGGGATGATCGGGGCGATGATGCCGCCGGATGCGATCAGGCCGGCCGAGCGACCGGTATCGTAGCCGGCCTGGCGCATCATCGGCAGCAGGATCGAGGCGAGCGCAGCGGTATCGGCCGCAGCAGAGCCTGACAGCGAGGCCATGATGATGGAGGCGAAGATCGCGACGTAACCTAGGCCGCCATGGAGATGGCCGACCAGCGAGAGCGCGAAGTTGACGATGCGCTTGGACAGGCCGCCGGCATTCATCAGCTCGCCGGCGAGCAGGAAGAACGGGATCGCCAGGAGCTGGAACGAATCCGCGCCGATGATCATGTTCTGGGCGATGATCTGGGTGTCGAAGACGCCGAGCCAGAGCATCAACGCGACCGCGCAGACGATCAGCGCAAACGCGATCGGCATGCCGAGCGCCATCGCCCCGCAGAGCGAGAGGAGGAAGATGGTGATCGTCATTCGAGGTGGCCCTTCAGGTCATGTGAAGGATTGCCGCTGTAGTCGCCGGCAAACTCGGCCAGTTCGAATTCGCCGAGTTTTCCCGTCAGGGCGCGAACGAGCCGGGCAAGCGTGATGAAGCCGATGCCAATCCCGGCGAAGTACAGCACACCATAGACATAGCCCATGCTCAGCCCGGTGACCGGCGCGACCGCGGTGGCGTTGATCTCGTGCTGCTTCCAGGTTCCGTCGAGCAGCATCACGCAGCAGGCCAGGATGAAGGCGTCGCTGATGATCATGCAGATCAAACGGCCTTGGCGGCCAAGCGCGCCAACCAGCGTGTCGACGCCGAGATGCCCGTTTTCGCGCATCACCACGACGGCGCCGATATAGGTCAGCCAGACGAAGAAATAGCGCGACAGCTCCTCGGACAGATCGAGGCCGGAGTTGAAGGCATAGCGCAGGACGACATTGCCGAAGACCATCACGACCATCCCGGCGAGCAGGATGACCAGGACAGCCTCAAGCCCTCGTAGGATCCATCTTTCGGCTTTTGCGAGCATGGTGCGTTTCCTGTGAGTTTCTTGTTCCCTCGCTCCTTTCCGCGACGGAGGTCGTCCGTCCGGGGGCGAGGTCGATATCGGCCTGGGCCACTTTCAGAAGCGCGATCATGCTCTCGCGAGCCTGCTCGGGCCTGCGCGCGGTGATCGCTGATGCGACATGGCGGTGGATCGCAACGGACGCCTGGGCCCGCTCGTGGTCGTGCATCGACAACCGGAACGAGGCTTTCAGCACGGCGTGCAGGATCGGCTTGAGCTGGAGCAGAAGACTGTTCCCGGACGCCTCCAGAATCGCCTCATGGAAGCGAAAATCCGCCGCCTCGTGTTCCGCTTTGCCCGGAGCGTCGGCCATCCCTTCCAGCGCCGCCGCGACGGCGCCGATCTGAGCGGGCGTGCCGCGCTCGGCGGCGAAGGCTGCGGCCGCGGGCTCGATCATGTTGCGCAGTTCGAGAAGATCGCGTTCGAACCCGCTCGCCATGCCGGCATCGGTGATCCAGTCCATCACCTGAGGGTCGAGCAGCCGCCACGATGACATCGGCTGGATGCGCGAGCCTACGCGGGGCCCCGTCGTGATCAGCCCGAGCGCCTGAAGGGTCTTCGTCGCTTCGCGGATCACCGTGCGGCTGACGGCGAATTGGGTGGCGAGCTCGTCTTCCCGCGGCAATGCGCCGTCGTTGCCGATCTGGCCTCCGACGATCATGCGGCCAAGGCGGTCGACCAGATGCGAATGGAAATTGGAGGGGCGCGCCATTGTATGATCATATCATCATATGATTGATTGGCGCACAAGCCGTCGGTCACGCACCCGCATCGGCATTGCCGGGGATGCGTCGTCGAAGGGTGTCCGGTAGTATGGGGATGTCCGTTCGCCCGGCTGCGATGGCCAGCCCGAGGGAGCGACCGTTGAGCGATGCGGTGCGCGTGCGGTTTTCGCGGGTGCCCAAGGGACGGGAAGGAGCATGAACCTTCACCTGATCATCTCGGGCCGCGTGCAGGGCGTTGGCTATCGGCAGTGGTTCTGTGCGCGCGCACGCGCTGCAGGCGTGGCGGGCTGGGTGAGAAACCGGGCCGACGGCACGGTGGAGGCCGTGGTCTCGGGGCCGTCCGACATCATTGAGACGCTAGCCGCGGATGCCTTCGATGGGCCGCCTGGGGCCGGCGTCCAAGACATCGATCGGAGCGAGGTTGATGGCTCGCTCGTCGGCGCTCCGGGCCGGGGCTTCGTCATCGCGCCCAGCGTCTGAACGGGTGATGGGCACGGCGACAGGAAGAGAACGAGGTCCCGCGACGGGCCGGTCTCCCGCGTTGTCCGCCATCGTGGCGCGATCGGACACGAAGAGGTTGGCCTGTGCGGAGCCGCACCGGCCCCCACGATCAGTCCTTTGGATCGGCGTTCGGGTCGGAGTCCAGCATCTGGCGCCAGCCCGCATGCAGCACCGACGGGTCTTCACGGTCGACGCTGTAATGGCGCAGGACGTGCTGAACATCGTTCATGCGGCCGATCAGCTGCGGGCCCTGACGCAGGCCGACAAGGATCATCAGCACCTCGATGGCGATGAGCTGGACCACATAGGCATCCGTCCCGACCAGCATTGCGGTGTCGTGCGGAACATCCAGCGGCAGCGCGACGTCGGCAAGCTGCGCAAGCGGCGTTCCGCCCTGGGCCAGCGCGATGATCGTCGCACCACGGGCCTTGCCGACCTCGACGGCGCGCAGCAGTGCCGGCATGCGGCCGACGAAGGAGATCGCGACCAGCACATCCTCCGAGGTCAGCGTTGCCGCTGCGACGAGCTGAAAATGCGCATCGGAAAAGGCATTGGCGTTCAGGCCGAGGCGGAACAGCCGCGCCTGCAGATCCTGCGCCAGGAAATGCGATGTCGCGCCGGTGCCGAGGCAATCGATCCGCCTTGCCTTGCTGATCGCAGCCGCGGCGCGATCGAGATCGAGCGGATCGATGCGGCGTTGCCATTCGGCGAGCACGGTCGTGATGCTGCCCGTGACGTTGCGCAGCACGTCGCTCGCGGTCTCCCCCATCCGCACGGAACGGTGCAGGAACGGCGCGCCGAGCGCCACCGCTCCGGCGAGCTTCAGCTTGAGGTCCCTCAGGCCCTGGCAACCGACCAGCCGGGCGAAGCGTACGATTGTCGGCGCGCTGACCCCGGCGCGCGCCGCGATATCCTCGACATTCGCCTTCACCACCCATTCGACTTCGTCGAGGAACAGGCGCGCCACCCTCTGCTGGCTCTCGGACATCGCGCCGAGCCCCTGCCTGATGGAGCTCATGATGTCGGAGGCGCCAATCGAATCGTCGGGGCCGCTGGGGCGGCCGGCTGCGTCAGCAGGGACGATGTCTGTCATGCGCTCGGACTGTGGCTGATATCGAAATGACAGGCAAACTGATGTTCCGATCCCGTCCCGCGCAAGACCGGAGCCTCCTTGGCGCAACGCTCCGTCGCGTGCAGGCAGCGGGTGCGGAAAACGCAGCCCGAGGGCGGAGCGAGCGGAGACGGGATGTCGCCGGTCAGCATGCGCTCGCGCGGCGGCGCGTCCGGGTCAGGCCTCGGCGATGCGGCGATCAGCGCCCGCGTATAGGGATGGCGCGGATGGCGGGCGACCTGCTCCGTCGAGCCGATCTCCATGATGCGGCCGAGATAGAGCACGGCGATCCGGTCACACATCAGCTCGACGACATCGAGGTCATGCGAGATGAACAGCATCGCCAGGCCGAGCCGCCGCCGCAGGTCCTGCATCAGGTTCAGCACCTGTGCCTGCACCGAGACATCGAGGGCCGAGACCGGCTCGTCGGCGATGATCAGTCTCGGTTCGACGGCGAGAGCCCGCGCGATGCCGATGCGTTGCCGCTGACCGCCGGAGAACTCATGGGGGTAGCGCTCCATATGTGCGGCGGGAAGGCCGACGAGTTCGAGCAGTTCGGCGATCCGCGCCTTGCGTGCCGCCCCGCGCGCAAGGCCATGGGCATCGAGCGCCTCGCCGACGATGCTGCTGACGCGCAGCCGCGGATTGAGGCTAGCATAGGGGTCCTGGAACACCATCTGCGCCTGGCGACGGAACAGCCTCAACCGGCGTTCCGGCGCTGCCGTGATGTCCTGTCCTTCGAAACGGATCTGACCTGCCGACGCATCGATCAGGCGCAGCGCAAGCCGGCCGATCGTGCTCTTGCCCGATCCGGATTCGCCGACCAGCCCGAGCGCTTCGCCGCGCGCCAGCGAGAAGCTGACGTCGTTGACGGCGCGCACCAGGTGGGGTGCCTTGCCAAAGCTCTTGGAAAGGCCTGCAATCGTGAGGAGCGGTTCCGTGCTCATGCAAGTTCCCTCCAGCGCAGGCAGCGTGTCTGCCGCCCCGCATCATTCTCCAGCATGGGGGCCTCGATGGAGCAGGCAGGCGTTGCATCAGCGCAGCGCGGCGCAAAGGCGCAACCGCGCTCGACGCGCGAAACCTGCCCCGGGATCGAGCGCACGACGCGCCGACCGCTTGAGTCCTGGATTGCGCGCGACGGCATGCACTCCAGCAGGGCGCGCGTATAGGGGTGGCGCGGTGCGTTGAAGAGGTCCCGAACCGGCGCGCTTTCGACCACCTCGCCCGCATACATCACCGTCACGCGGTCGGCGATCTCGGCGACGACGCCGAGATTATGGGTGATGAAGAGCACGCCCATTCCAAGCTCGCGCCGCAGCCGGTCAAGCAGCGTCAGCACCTGCGCCTGGATCGTGACGTCGAGCGCCGTGGTCGGCTCGTCGGCGATCAGCAGGGCCGGCCGGCAGGAGAGCGCCAGCGCGATCATGACGCGCTGACGCATGCCGCCCGACATGTGATGCGGATAGTCCGAGGCGCGGCGCGCCGCATCGGGGATTTCGACGAGGCCAAGCATCTCGACGGCGTGCGCCCAGGCCTTGCGCCGGTCATAGCCGAGATGCAGCCGCACCGCCTCGGCGATCTGCTCGCCGACGGTCAGCACGGGGTTCAGGCTGGTCATCGGCTCCTGGAAGATCATCGCGATCTCGGCGCCGCGCAGCGCCTGCATGGTGGCCCGGGGCGCGGTGGCGAGGTCGATCGTATCGCCGGAACGGCGACGGAACAGGATGCGGCCCTGCGAGACCCGCCCCGACGGGCGTGGCAGCAGGCCCATGGTGGCGAAACTCGTCACTGACTTGCCGGAGCCGGACTCGCCAACCACCGCGACGGTTTCGTTCTCCGAGATCCGCAGTGAGACGCCGCGCACCGGCGTCACCTCACCTTCTTCGGTGCGGAAGGAAACGGCGAGATCTTCGATGGCGAGAAGGGGCGCGGTCATCTCACAGCGCCTTTCTGAGCTTGGGGTCGAGCATGTCGCGCAGGCCATCGCCGACGATCTGCAGCGAGAGCGCGACCAGCACGATCGCGACACCGGGAAATCCGACGACCCAGAATGCGTCCTCGGCATATTGCTGGCCGGACGCGATCATCGTGCCCCAGGTCGGCGTCTCCGGCGGCACACCCGCGCCGAGGAAGGACAGCCCGGCTTCGGCAAGGACCGCGTAGGCGAAGATGAAGGTCGCCTGCACCAGGAGGGGCGAGGCGACGTTGAGCAGCACATGCACGAAGAGGATGCGCCAGATCGAGACGCCGAGCGCGCGTGCCGCCTCGACGAAGGGCAGTTCCCGCACCACCAGCGTCGAGGCGCGGATCACGCGGACGACGCGCGGCGTGTAGACGATGGCGAGCGCCAGCACGACATTGCCCGCGGAGGCGCCGAGCACCGCGACGAGGAAGATGGCGAGCAGGATATCGGGCAGTGACATCAGCGCATCGACCAGGCGCATGATCACGGCGTCGGCGCGCTTGAAATAGCCGGCGACGAGGCCGAGCGCAGCCCCGATCGAGATCGAGATCACGACGACGGCAAGCCCGATTCCCAGCGAGGCGCGGGCTCCCCAGATCACCCGGGAGAAGACGTCGCGGCCGAGTTCGTCCGTACCGAACCAGTTCACCTCGCCGGGCGGGCGCAAGCGCCTTGCCATGCGCATCGAGGCAGGATCGAACGGGGAGAGCCAGGGCGCCAGCAGGGCGAGTGCGAAGGCAATCACAAGGATCACGGCTGCAAGGAGCACCAGCTTGCGGCGGAAGAGCCGGCGCAAGAACAGAAGTGTCGGAGCTGAAGTCACGGCGGAGCTCATTGGCGCACCCGTGGGTCGACGAGGGTGTAGATCACATCGATCGCCAGGTTGATCAGTGCGTAGATGGCCGCGACCGCCAGAAGCGCGCCCTGGATCACGGGATAATCGCGGCGCAGCACCGCCGACACGACAAGATTGCCGACGCCGGGCAGGCCGAACACGGTCTCGGTCACGATCGCGCCGCCGATCAGCAGGGCGAGCGTCAGGCCGAGCACGGTGATGATCGGGACGAGCGCATTGCCGAAGGCGTGGCGCAGCACCACGCGCAGTTCCGAGATGCCCTTCGCCCGTGCCGTCCGTACGAAATCGGCATCGAGCACATCGAGCATGCTGGCGCGGGTGAAGCGCGTGATGAGAGCGGAGTTGACGACGCCGAGCACGGCGGATGGCAGAAACAGGTGCTGGAGCCGCTCGAAGAAGGAGGCGTCGGGCGCGCCATAGCCAGCGACGGGGAACCAGCCGAAACGCACGGCAAAGAGCTGGATGAAGATCAGGCCGAGCCAGAAGCTCGGGATATTGGCCGCGAGCATGGCGAGCCCGCTCACCGCCTGGTCGATCGGGCGGCCGCGCCAGACCGCGGAGGCGATGCCGGCCGGGATGCCGATCGCCGCGGCAATGGCGAGCGAGAACATCGCGAGGAAGAAGGTCGGCTCGGCGCGCTGCAGCAGCGCCTGGGTCACAGGCTGCTGCAGGAAGATCGACTGGCCGAGATTGCCGGTCGCGCATTCCTTCAGCCAGAGCACGAATTGCAGCAGGAGCGGCTTGTCGAGCCCGTAAGCCTCGCGCAGGCGCGCCACATCCTCCGGCGTCGCCTGGTCGCCGAGCATCAGGGCCGCGGGGTCGCCGGGCGCCAGCCGCGTCAGGAAGAAGACCAGCGCGGCAACGAGGAAGAGGACCAGCAGCAGGCCGGCGAGGCGACGTCCGATATGTGCGAGCACCGGATGCGCTCCTTTCGCGGGAAGCGGATACGACTGTGGCGGGGCGCGCGAACGCACCCCGCCACATCAAGCTTGCGCCTTACTTGGCGAGAGCGACGTTCCAGAAGGACGGCCACGGCATTGCCGCATAGCCGGACAGCTTCGGCGAGGCGCCCGCCAGTGCGGCGAAGTTGCCGGCGCGGATATAGGGCACCTCGTCATAGACGACCTGCTGGACCTTGCCCCAGAGCGCGCCGCGCTTCGCCGGGTCGGGCTCGTTGTTGAAGGCGCTGAGCGCGGCCTCCTTGGCCGGGCTCGACCACCAGCCCGGAGCGCCTTCGCCGAGTTGCGGCGGAGACAGCATCGGCTCGGGAAGGAAGGCCGAGTGGGTGATGTAGATGTCCCACAGCGCCGGGTCGCCGCGACGCTGGACCAGGGTGGCCCAGTCGACGACATCGAGCTGGACCTTGAAGCCGGCGGCCTTGAGCTGTTCGGCCATCACCAGCGCCATGCGGTGATGGAAATCATACTGCTTCGAGTTGAGGATACGGATCGGCGCTCCGTCATATTTGGCCTCGGCCAGCAGCTTCTTGGCGCCGGCGACGTCCGGCTTGCTGTACTTGTCCTTGCCGGCCTCCGAATAGAACGGCGAGCCCTTCGGGAAATGCTCGGCCGCCAGTGCGAAGAACTTCGGCTCGCCGAAGCCGGCCATCATCACCTCTTCGAGGTCGAGGGCCATCTGGAAGGCCTGACGGACCTTCAGGTCGGCCATCGGCCCCTGCTTGGTGTTGGTCGGGAAATACGGGAAGCCAAAGGGCATGGTCAGCACGGGGCGCGTGCCGCTCGCGGCGGAGACCTTCTTGTAGCTCTCGACCGGCAGCTGGTCGGCGAATTGATACTGGCCGGCGATGGCGCCTTCGACGCGGGTATTGGCGCTCGGCACCGGGATGAAGCGCAGCTCGTCGATCTTGGCTTCGCGCTTGCCGGCATAGCCGGAGGCGGGCTCGCTGCGCGAGGCGTAGCCATCATGCTTCACCAGCACGACAAACTGGTCCGGCTTGCGCTCGCGGAACTTGTAGGGGCCGGTGCCGACGAATTCGGTCAGCGGGGTGGCGATCGATTCCTTTGCCATGATCGCGGCGAAGCCGGAGGGCAGCGCCAGATGGGCGAGCAGCGCCGGCTCGACCTTGCTGAGCTGGATCTCGACGGTCGACGGGCCCTTGGCGGTCAGGCTCGTAATGCTCTTCGCCAGACCCTTGCCGCGCGGCGTCATCTCGAGCCAGCGCTTCAGCGAGGCGACGACGTCCTCGGAATCGAGGTCCCGGCCGTTATGCAGCTTCACGCCCTTGCGCAGCTCGATCGTGTAGGTCTTGCCGTCCGCGGACACCGTCGGCAGTGCTGCCGCCAGCATCGGCTGCGTCGCCCAGTTCGCATCGAAGGTGAACAGCGGCTCGTAGACGTGCTGCATGATCGTTCCGACCAGATCTGCGGTCGACGCCATCGGATCGAGCGACTGCGGCTCGCCGACCATGGCAAGATTGGCGCTGGATGCGCTCTGCGCCATGGCCGCCATCGGCATCAGCGCAGCCGAGGCGCCAAGGGCCGCTGCCAGGACGCCCAGTCCGCGCCGGGTGACAGAATTCTGATTGTGATCGCGGTTCCGCATTGGCCTCTCCCTGCCGTTCGCGTTGCCTATTGTGAGGGTGATGAAAATTTATTACGCAAATGGCATCTGTCAATCGCCAAATTTCATGCTGCATAGCAATATAAGGGTGAATTTGCGCCGAAGTGATTGATATTTCTATCTGGCTCTGTAATTAAATTCCATATGACCCAGGGGTAACCAATGTCCTCTCTCGATCTGGTTCTGCGCGGCGGGCGGGTTGTCGACCCCGGCCAGGGCATCGATGCGGTTCTTGATGTCGGTGTCGCGGACGGACGCATTGCAGCCCTGGCGCCGCGCCTGGACGCTCCGCAGATCCACGATGTTTCCGGCAGGATCGTCACGCCCGGCCTGATCGACCTGCACACTCATGTCTATTGGGGCGGGACGTCGCTGGGTGTCGACCCGCTGATCCTCGCGCGCCGCGGCTGCACCACGCTCGTCGATACCGGCAGTGCCGGTGCCGGAAATTTCGATGGCTTCCGCCGGCATGTCATCGACACCTGCCCCGTGCGAATCGTTGCCTATCTCAACATCTCCTTTGCCGGCATCTATGCGTTCTCGAAGACCATCATGGTCGGCGAGAGCGGTGACCAGCGCCTGCTGGCGCCGATCGACACCCTCGCGGTCGCCGAGGCCAATCGCGATGTGCTCGCCGGTCTGAAGGTGCGCGTCGGCCATCACGCGTCAGGTACTGCCGGTCTCGTCCCGCTCGAAATCGCGCGCCAGACGGCGGAGCGGCTCGACATGCGCATGATGGTGCATATCGATCACCCGCCTCCGACGCTCGAGCAGGTGCTCGCCCTGATGCGCCCCGGCGATGTGCTGACCCATTGCTTCCGGCCGTTCCCGAACTCGCCCGTGACGCGCGATGGCGGCGTGCTGCCGGCCGTCAGTGAGGCGCGCGAGCGCGGCATCATCTTCGATATCGGCCATGGCATGGGCTCGTTCTCCTTCGACGTCGCCCGCACCATGCTCGCCAACGGCTTTGCTCCGGACACGATCTCCAGCGACGTCCATGCCTTGTGCATCGAGGGGCCGGCCTTTGATCTGACGACGACGATGTCAAAGTTTCTCTGCCTCGGCATGCCGCTGGACGAGGTGATCAGGCGCACGACGGTCAATGCAGCGCAGGCGATCGAGCGTCCGGAGCTGGGCACGCTTGCCCCTGGGGCGATCGCCGACATCTCGATCCTGTCGCTTGAGGCCGGGGCCTTCGACTATGTCGATTCGACCGGCGCGATCCTGCAGGGGGCCGAGCGCCTGACGGCGGCGGGGATCGTGATCGGCGGCCGCCTCTGGGAGGCATGCCAAGAGACGAGGCAGGTGGGCTGACGCATTACGCCTCGAGATGCGGCACGGCCTCGCTTCCGGGGAGTTTGGTGCTGTTGCGCGGCTGTGACGGCAGCCTGATGCCGCGGACGACGCGCCCGCGGCGGTCCATTCCCTCCGGATTCGTCGGCCCAAGAGCTCGCGGAACGACGCCCGGCACTTTCCTTCCTCAATGAAACGGTAGTATAGTTCTGCATTCTGCATCCGATGGCGGCCGGACGCAGGATTTTCTACTCGCGGTAGTAATAGGTCCGGTTCTGCCGGGCAGACGGAAAGGCCGGCAACCATGATGAGGGGAACTGAACCGCTCGAAGTCTGGGAGATCATTTCCTCCCCGGCCGGCTATGCGGCCCTGCAATACGCAGCCGAGCAGGGGGATCCTCCTCTCGAGCCTTTGGTCACACTCATCGAAGAAACCTGCGGAACTTGGTTATCCTGCGATCCCGCTACCCATCTCAAGCGCATTCACAGGATGGTGGCGCGGCTGATGATGGCCGATGGCTGGCAGGAGGCCGGCGTGAAGCCGATGCGGCGCGGACGCCTGATCACCGAGGCCATGACCTTCCAGCGCGGCCCTGATCAAATGGTGCAATAGCGCGGCTTCAGCCGGGCATCTCCGTCCCCGTGGGATCGCCCTGTGCCGCCACTCTCTCGATCAGGCGCATATGTCGGTCGAGGCAGCTTTCCAGTTCGAATCTCGCCTGCACTGTCGCCCGTGCCGCGCAGCGCAGGCCCTCGAGCTCGCCCCGCCGTTCGAGTGCCTGCACGATCGTGGCTGCCAGGGCCGGCACGTCGTGAAACGGAGCGAGCAGCCCGTTGCGGCGGTCGGTAATCACCTCCTGGACCGGCGGTGTGCGTGAGCCGACGACCAGACAGCCGCAGGCCATCGCTTCCAGCAGGGACCAGGAGAGCACGAAGGGCACAGTCAGATAGACATGAACCGCGGAGACCTGGAACAGTCGCCGAAGCTCCTGATGTGCCAGCCAGGAAATGTGAACGAGGCGCTCGCCAAGCCGGGTTTCCTGCAGCATCGCATCTCGCCAGAGCTGCCCATCCGGACGCGGCCGGCCATAACCTGCGCCATCCCCGCCGACGACAATGAAGCGGGCATCGGGTCTTGCCTGCGCGACCAGCGCGGCGGCGCGCATGAATTGCGGATAGCCGCGATAGGGATCAAGGTCACGGGCGGCGAAGGTGACGATCTTGTCGCCGGCGCGAATCACCTCGCCATCGGGCAGCGTGAAACTGGCCTCCGCATTCGGCCGGCATAGCTGCGTATCGATGCCGTCATGGCAGATCGCGATCCGGTCGCGGATGCTGGCAGGGTATTGCCGGTGCTGCCAGCGCGTCGGGGTATAGGCGGCGTCGATGGCCTGCAGAGTGAGGAGTTGCGCGGCATTGCGCATTCTCAGCCGCATGCGCTCCGCGTCCGTCGCTTCGTCCGCGGGTTCGAAATCGAAATCCGAGTCCCGATCGTTGTAATAGTACTCGCAATAGCCGATCACCGGCGTGGCTGGCAGCGCGTCCTTCGCGAAGAGCAGCCCACCCCAGCCGGTATGACCGATGATGACGTCGGGTCGTTCATTGCGCGGCAGTCGCCGCAGGACGGAGGCCACGGCTTCGCCTGTCCTGACGTGATATTCCGTCGCGGCGAGGCTGGGGCTCGCCGTTACGGGTCCGCTGACGGTGTAGAGAATCTGGCGCAGCCCGGGACGGACGGCTTCCGCATGTTCCGTGACCAGCGTCACCTCGGCGCCGTCGCCGAGGAGGCGCCCGATCAGGTGAGCGAATTGACCAGATCCTGAACGATGAACGAATAAGACGCGCATGACGCCAGCAGAACCCCTCCATAGCGCAGGGCGTCGCTCCAGAGTTGCTCGAGACGCCGCAAGGTGTCGTAGGCCGTCCGCATGTCCGGTTCGACATCGAGATCCTGGCTCGGGCCGAACTGATTGCTCTCATCGAGCTGCTTGAGGCGCTCGACCAGAAGCTGGCCCTTGGGAGACAGCGAGATTCGGGCTAGCCGCCGGTCACGCGGCGAGGCGCCGCGCTCGAGGTAGCCGCTCTCGACCAGCTGCTTGAGGTTATAGGAGGCGTTCGAGCCGAGATAATAGCCACGGTCGAGCAGGTCGCGCACCGCGATCTCCCCAGTGCCGATCGTCAGCAGCACCATCACCTGCGAGGGCGAAACATCATCGACGCCCAGCCGGGTCAACTCCAGGCGCAGGTAGTCGAGAAAGCGCCGGTGGACCCTGTCGATCAGACGGGCGAGGTCGAGCTGGGTGACGGTGTTCCTCGAAATTCCATTGTCCGAATCAGTTTTCCGCTCTGGTCGGCCGGGCTGGCCGTTGACTGCGGCACCCAAAAACTGGGCGCCGTATTGCGGTTTCGAATGCATTCTCTACTCCGCCTGGTTTGAAATTGGGCACCCCGCCCGAAGAAAACCCCTTCTGGAGTGGAATAGCCTATACGCAAAGCACATGCCATCGACGATATGTGGAAACTAAGATTGTAGCAATTTTTTGATATGTATAAACTGTTTCAAAATTCAAAGTATTGCGTTTTTTGGCCATATTCCTCTTTAATAATCGAAGATATTCGATTCTTTATCTGTCATCATAACGACACTCCTAGCGCAACATGCTAGTAATCGATCGTGTCCCCTTCTAGCGATATTTTGTGGTTGATGGTTGGCCGTCACCCTGGCCGATCCGGACCCCTCTGCAACGGAGATATGAATGAAGGTCGCAGCTTCGGCGCCCGATGGTTTGATCCGTGAACTGCAGCGCTCCTTTGCCGGTGGCCTTGCCTATGCGGCCTTCCTGAGTTTCTGCGTCAACATCCTGCTGCTGACAGTGCCGATGTTCATGGTGCAGGTGCAGGACCGCGTCATCGTCAGCCGCAGCTTCGACACGCTCACCATGCTGCTGGTGATCGCGATCGCTGGTCTCGTTCTCTACGGTGTCATCGAGTTCATTCGCTCCCTGACCTTCCAGACCATGGCGAGCGGCTTCGCCCGGCGCCTCAATCTGCCGGCGCTGGAAGCGGCGGTCAGTGCTTCGCTCGAACAGGGCTCGGCCCAGGCCACCCAGGCGATTCGCGACCTGAACGATATCCGTTATTTCATCGCGAGCTCGGCCATTGCGACGCCGCTCGAGGCGGCCTGGTCGCCGATCTTCCTTGCCGTGCTCTTTGCCTTCCACCCGGTTTATGGGCTCGTCGGCGCGATCTCGCTGATCATATTGCTGATGCTCGGCGTGCTCTCCGACGTGCTGACGCGCCGTGTGCTGAAGGAGGCCAACGAAGAAGGCGTCGCCAGCATCAACGATGTCGGCGCCAGTCTGCGCCACGCCGAGACGATCGAGGCCATGGGTATGCTGCCGGCTTTGGCCAGGCGCTGGCGCGGCAAACAGGTGGCGATGATCGAGCTGCTCGATCTCGGCACGCGCCGCGGCAAGCTGATTGCAGCGGTGACCCGCGCCTCGCGCATGACGATGCAGCTCGCGATCTATGCGACCGGTGCCACGCTGATCATCAGGAACGAAGTCTCGGTGGGCACGCTGATGGCGGCGAGCATCCTGCTCGGCCGCCTGCTGGCGCCTTTCGATTCGATGATCTCCGACTGGCGGCAATGGGTGCTCGCGGCCGCCGCGTGGAAGCGCGTGCGCGATCTGCTGCTGCTCGGCTCGTCACGGCGCCAGACCACCGCCAATCCACCGACCCAGGGCGATCTGGTGATCGACCGCGTCGTTTACGCGCCGACCGGGGCAGAGCAGACCGTCATCAAGAGTGTCTCGTTCTCATTGTCGCCGGGCGAAGTGCTCGGCATCGTCGGCCCGTCCGGAGCCGGCAAATCGACTCTGGCGCGGCTGCTCGTCGGAGTTCTGAAGCCGAATGTCGGCGGCGTCTATCTCGACGGTCACAATGTCTATCTCTGGGAGCGCGCCTCCTTCGGCGCCATGGTGGGCTATCTGCCGCAATCGGTTTCGCTGCTGAACGGTACCATCGCCGACAATATCGCCCGGATGCGCATTCCGGAGCCGCAGGCCATTCTCGAGGCCGCTCGGACTGCCGGCGTGCATGAGCTGATCGGGCGCATGCCGCTCGGCTACGACACGAACGTCAATGACGGGGACTTCAAGCTCTCGGGCGGCCAGCGCCAGCGTATCGGCCTTGCCCGGGCGCTATACGGCGCGCCGCGCCTGCTGGTGCTGGACGAGCCCAATGCCAATCTTGATGCGGAAGGCGAACAGAGCCTGATCCGCGCCATCAATGCCGCGCGCGAGGGCGGTGCCATGGTCATCCTGATCGCGCATCGCCCCTCGGTGATGCAGATCGTCGACAAGATCCTGGTGCTGCGCGAGGGCAGGATCGCCCAGTTCGGACCGCGTTCCGCGATCGCCGGCATGATCACGCCTGGTGGCCTCGTCGAGATCGAACCCAAGCCGCAGGCCGGTGCGAGCAAGCCCCGCGAGGTGACGGCGTGAGCAAGCTCCCAGCCCCCATGAGCACGAGCCGCGCGCTCATCCCGGTCACTCCCGTCGAGGAGCCGGAGGAGCGGATGCCCTCGCTGCGCAATCTCGTGCTGGCCGGTGTCAGCGCGATCGCGATCGGCTTCGGCGGTTTCGGGGCCTGGGCGGTGACGGCAAGGCTCGACAATGCCTCCGTCGCGGTCGGTACCGTCGTGGTCGACAGCAAGCGCAAGACCGTCAGCCATCTCGAAGGCGGCGTCCTGAAGATGCTGCTCAAGCTTGAAGGGGACCGCGTCGTCAAGGATGAGCCCCTGCTGAGGCTCGAGGATGCACGTGCCCGCGCCGAGCTGCAGCAGCTCCACGGCAAGCGCGTCGGCTTCGAGGCCAGGCTGGCCCGGCTGCGCGCCGAGCAGAACAACGCGACGGAGATCGACTTTCCCGATGATCTCAAGATGGCCGGAACGCCGATTGCGCAGGAGGTGATCAGAGCGGAACGCAAGCTCTTCCAGGCGCGCACCCAGGTCTATGACGGGCGCATCAGCATCCAGAAGCGTGTCATCGAGCAGCATCAGGCCGAGACCGAGGCGCTTCAGGCCCAGATCGAGGCGACGCGCTTTCAGCGTAGCCTGATCGACGAGGAGGTCCGCGTGGTCGGGGACCTCTACGAGAAGCGCTATGCCAAGCGCAGCCAGCTTGTCGAACTCCAGACCAAGCAGAGCGAGCTTGCCGGACGCAGTGGCGAGGCCGCGGCCCGCAAGGCCAAGGCGGAGCAGGCGGTCGCAGGCGCGCAGCTCGAGATCACCTCGCTCGGCCTCGAACGGCAGAACGAGATCGCCAAGGATCTGCAGGATAGCCAGCTCGCCTTGTCCGAGGTGGTCGAGCGCATCGTCCAGGCTGAGGACGTGCTGCGCCGCCTCGTGGTCATGTCCCCGCAGGAGGGTATCGTCGCCAATATCCGGGCGCGGACCGCCGGAAGTGCGATTGCCGCCGGGGAGGCCATTCTCGACATCGTGCCCGAGCGCGAGCCCCTGATCGTCGAGGCCAAGGTCGATCCGCGCGACATCGACTCGGTTAAGCTCGGTGCCGAGACGCGGGTGCGGCTGACCGCCTTCAATGCGCGGCTGATGCCGCCGCTGATCTCGAAGGTGACCTATGTCGCTGCCGACCAGCTTGTCGATGAGAAGTCCGGCGTCGCCTATTTCATTGTCCGGGCCGAGATCACGCCAGAGAGTCTCGCCCAGAACAAGGTCACCCTTCATGCCGGCATGGCCGCAGAGGTCCTGATCGTGAACGGCTCGCGGCGCGCCGTGGACTATCTGCTGGCCCCCTTCGCCGAGAGCTTCAACCGGGCATTCCGGGAGGACTGAACAGGGGCGGTCGGTGCGAATTTTCGCAGTGAATTCAGCAAAGTAAGAATACGTTTCGATTTATATTTCGAATTTTGAAATTCATTCAATGTATAACGTCTGGCAATTAGAGAATTAACGCCAGTAAATCTTTTCGCGCCATAATATTGTCACAACAAATCTCTTGCTGCATCGCACATATTCGGTAGGCTTAGCTCCGTTGAGCAATGACGAGTCATCTGATCGTCATTGGGGCGGCGCCGTTTTGCGAGGTGTTTTGGCGAATGCGCGCCGAGACCCTCGGGGCGCCTCAGTTCATTTCCAGGAGGTGACTATGGCCACGATAGAAGGCAGCGCGTTCGACGACTTCTTGATCGGGACACGGTTCAGCGATGTGATTCATGCCGGTGCCGGCGACGACGTCGTCAAGGGCGGCCATGGAGCAGACGTCCTGTTCGGCGAAGACGGCGACGATGTCCTCTTCGGCGACCAAGGCGATGACGTCATCTTCGGTGGCGAGGGGCGCGATATCCTCTTCGGTGGTCAAGGCGACGATGTCCTTTCCGGCGACGAGGGCAATGATCTGCTCTCCGGCGGCCAGGGGGATGACGTGCTCATGGGTGGCGAGGGGAACGACCTGCTGCAGGGCGACTCCGGCAACGACGTTCTCATCGGTGGCGAAGGGAACGATATCCTCCAGGGCGGCTCCGGCAATGACGTGCTCGAGGGTGGTCTCGGCAACGACCTGCTCCAGGGCGGCTCGGGCAACGATGTCCTGATGGGCGGCGAGGGTAACGACATCCTCCAGGGTGGTTCGGGCGACGACCTGCTCTTCGGCGGGGAGGGCAACGACATCCTGTCCGGCGGTGCCGGCAACGACGTCTTCGTCTTCGAAGGGGGCGGCGGCAACGATCTCGTGCTCGATTTCGATGCCGGTCACGACATGTTGCAGATCGCCTCCGACATCAACGGCACCGGCGTTACCTCGGCAGACGACCTCGCCGCGCGGACGACGACGGTCAACGGCAATGCGGTTGTCGATCTCGGCAACGGCGATTCGCTCACTCTCGTCGGCGTCACCGCCGAGGACGTCCAGAGCGATCCGAACTCCTACTTCACCGTCGCGTAACGACCTCGCGACGCCGGCTACTCCCGGCCGGCGTCGCACCCTGACACGTCGGAAGTTGAGCCATGTTGACGATCACGACGACCCAGTTGGTCGGAGACCAAAACTCCAATCCCGAGTTGCTGCGGCTCTGTGGTTCCGTGTTCCTGCTGAGCTGGAGCCTCGACGGACCGCTCGCTGATCGGCAGGTCGTATCGCTGGCAAGCCGGGAGCGGCGCGTTTCCTCCGCCTCGCTGACGCTGGGTCTAGGCGACGGGCGCACCCGGATCGTCTCTGTCTTCCGGCATTCCGGCCATGACGAGATCGTCGCGACCTTGTCCGGTGGCAATCTCGGTCCGGATCAGGCCGTCTCCTTCGATCCCGAATTCGTGCATGCAATGGCGGAGGCGCCCGAGATTCTGCGCGAGCTGACGCCGGCCGCGAGGATTGCCCTGGCAAACGCCCTGATCGCGACCTGGCCAACCCTGTTCAACCTGCGGGAGACGACCGCCTATCTCGCCTTCTTGCGCCAGTTCCTGCTCGCACTTTCCCGCAAACCGACGCCTGTGTTGCCGGTCGCTGCGCTGCCCGACGGTAAGATCCTTCTTGAATCCTCGGTGCCCGGGCGCCTCGACGCGATCAAGGTGGCATACTGGCTCGGCCCCGCAAGCCTGACGCGTATCGCTGCGAATCCGAGGCTCGGCAAACCTGACCGGAGTGCCCGCCGCTCGCTGCACCTGGTCCTTGATGAGCCCCAGCCGCGCGGAGCGGGGCTGCTCGTCCTGCAAAGCGATGTCGGGTTGATCGTCCGGGCCCTTCCCGAGCGCGCCACGGCGCCGACGCTTGGCCGCTGGTGGGCCGGGAAGGCCAGTGAGCGCGACGATCTGCGCAGCTGGCTCGTCGAGCAACTGGCCGGCCAGTCCGAACAGGGGCGCCTGCTCGCGATCGAGATGCAGAGGCGACTGCCCTTGCCGGTCCAGAGCGTCCGTCGTCACGACGACCTGCCCTCGGCCGAGCTCGATCTCGCCGTTTCGACCTCTGCCGGCCTGCTGCTCGGGGGGTGGTACCGCGATCTGGACGGCTTGCTCGATCAGATCCTCATTCACCGCAGCACCGGCGCGCCGAGCCCGATCGGTGACCGGATCGCGCGGTTCCCGGCCGTGATGGCAGAGCCCGGCGGCGACAACCGGGCCGTGACCGGCTTCCTCGGTCTCGTGCCCGACTATGCCTGCGGCGCTCCGGTCCTGCAGCCGCGCTGCGAGCTGAAGCTGCGATCGGGTACCACGCTTTTCCTGCGCCCGGCGACGCAGCCCGCCGACATTGCGACCATCCGCGCCCGGGCCCTGGCCTCGATCCCGCCGCAGCATCTTACGGCTGAAATCCTGCAGCAGAGCCTCGCTCCCGTGCTTGCCGCGTGCCAGTCCGCGCTGCGCGACAGCCTGCCGGAGCCACGTGTGCGGACGATCGGCTCCTTGCCGGATCGGCCGAGTGTCTCGGTCGTGGTCCCGCTCTACCGGGTCTATGACTTTCTGCGGATCCAGGTGTCAGCCTTTGCGGCCGATCCCTGGTTCGTCGAGAAGGCCGAGCTGATCTATGTGCTCGATTCCCCCGAGCATGAGGCTGAGGTCGCGCATCTGCTCGGCGGCCTGCACCTTGCCTATGGCCTGCCGATCCAGCTCGTGGTGATGGGCCGCAATGGCGGTTTCTCGGCCGCCTGCAATGCCGGGGCCGAGGCGGCGCGTGGCGATGTGCTCGCCATGGTCAATTCGGATGTGATCCCGAGCGAGGCCGGCTGGCTGCCCGCGCTGGCGCGCAAGCTCGACCGGCGCGGGCGTGTCGGCGCAGTCGGGCCGAAACTGCTCTATGACGACGGCTCGCTGCAGCATGCCGGCCTCCTTTTCAAGCGGGACCGTCACGGCGTCTGGCTCAACCATCATTACTTCAAGGGCATGCCGGGCAGCTATCGGCCCGCCAATGTCGAGCGGCTCGTACCCGGCGTCACCGGTGCCTGCATCGTGCTGCCGCGTGCGCTCTTCAACGAGGTCGGTGGCTTCGACGACAGCTATGTCATCGGCGACTACGAGGATAGCGACCTCTGCCTGAAGATCCGGCAGGCCGGCTTCGGTATCAAATATGTGCCGTCCGTCGCGCTCTACCATCTCGAGCGCCAGTCGATCTCCAAGAGCCTGGATTACACCCGCGGCGTTGCCTCGCAGCACAATGCCTGGCTGCAGACGGGCCGCTGGGACGCCCAGATCGAAGCGCTGATGGCCGATGAATCGGCTCTGCCGCGCAAGGCCGCGCCCGCGCGCGACGCCGAAATTCTTCCCCGTACCGTCCTCAGGAGGGCAAGCGCTGCATGACGGCGACCCTGGCACTGCGTCCCATAGAGCCCAGCCCGGGCACGATCCTCAGCCCCCCCGGCAAGGAATTCGACTGGCTGCTCGACCATATCCGTACCAATCGCTTCCTGCCGCATCCCCCGGCCGAGAACATTTTTGTCGGTGACGGCGACTACCGCGAGATCGGCGCGGAATTCCTGGGCCATTACGTCCGGATCGGCCGCCTGAAGCCGACGGAGCGGGTCTTCGACATCGGCTGCGGCATCGGCCGCATGGCGGTGCCGCTGACGCAGTATCTCGATCCGTCGAAAGCGAGCTATGACGGCGTCGACCCCGTGATGGATGGCATCCTCTGGTGTGCCCAGACGATCACGCCGGTCTACCCGCGCTTCCGCTTTCAGCGGCTTGACATCGCTCATCCCCTCTACAATCCGCAGGGTTCGCTGCCCGGCACCGAAGTCGCTTTCGGCTTCGCGAACCAGAGCTTCGATTTCATCACGATGGTCTCTGTGGCGACGCATCTGCCGCCGGAGGAACTGACGGTCTACCTCAAGGAGGCCTGCCGCCTGCTTGCGCCGGGCGGACGCCTGTTCCTGACCGCCTTCGCCATTGACGGGCAGCCGACGGGGCAGGAGCGCCTGAAATTCAAGCGCTGGCGCGATGGGCCGGGCTGGTACGCGATCGAGGAGGCGCCGCTCGCTGCCGCCGGCATCGAGGAGGAGTTCCTGATCGCGCAGACGCAAGCTGCCGGGCTGTTCGTCGAGAGCCTTGGACGCGGCCATTGGCGCGGCATCAACGCACCGCACTACCAGGACGTGTTGATCGCGACCAAGCCGGAGCGCAGCCGATGAGCCGCCGCATCCTCGTCGTCGCTCATAACCATCCCGACCTGCATCCCGGCGGCACCGAGATTCTGGCTCACGACCTCGCCGGCGGTTACCGCGAGCAGGGCTGCGACGTGCTCTTCCTCGGCGCAACCAACGCGATCCACCGTGAGGCGCATCCCGGCACGGCCTTGCAGGCTACCGGAACCGATGGCGATGTCCTGCTGTGGAGTGGCCATTTCGACCGCTTCTATCTCAGCCAGATCGATCACTACGGCACCCTTCAGGATCTCGCCGGCCTGCTCCAGGAATACCGGCCGGATGTGATTCACATCCACCATCTCGTGCTGATCGGGGCCGAGTTCCTGACGCTGGCGCGGCGCCTCCTGCCGGCGGTGAAGATCGTGATGACGCTGCATGACTATTACCCGATCTGCCATAATGACGGGCTGATGGTGCGGCCGACCGACAAGGAGCGCTGCACCGCAGCCTCTCCGACACGCTGCCGGGGCTGCTTTCCCGGAATCGGCTCCGACCGCTTCCTGCTGCGCGAGCGCTTCCTGAAGACCCATCTCGCAGCGGTCGATCAGTTCGTCGCGCCGAGCCGCTTCCTGCGCCAGCGCTATGTCGACTGGGGGCTGGCGGGCGACCGCATCGACATCATCGAGAACGCGCGCCCGGCTCACGAGCCGGCACCGCACCGGGCCAAGCGCGGGCCCCGTGCCAGCTTCGGCTATTTCGGCAACGTCAATCCCTGGAAGGGCGTTGTGGAGCTGGTCAAGGCAGCCTCGCTGCTCAGCGCCTCGGGCCTGCGCGGCTTCGAAGTACGCATCCATGGCGGGGCACCGTTCCAGAGCGAGGCCTTCGTTGCGGAGTTCGAGGCGGCGCTCGCGGCCTCGGACGGCACGGTCACCCATTGCGGTCCCTATCGTCGCGAGGAGATGCCGGAGCTGATGGCCGAGATCGATTGGGTGGTGATGCCCTCGATCTGGTGGGAGAACGCCCCGCTCGTCATCCAGGAGGCGTTCCAGCACCGCCGCCCCGTCATCGCCAGCGGCATCGGCGGCATGGCCGAGATGGTGCGGGACGGCATCGACGGGCTGCATGTCCGGCCGGGCGATCCAGCCCAGCTTGCCCGCACCTTGCGGCGCGCGGTCGAGGAGAAGGGCCTGTGGGATCGCCTCGTCGACGGCATCCGGCCCCAGCCGACCATCGCTGAATGCACCACGGCGCATCTCGCGCTGTTCGACAGGCTCACACTCGCGGAGGCGGCATGACGGTCATGCGCGATCCCGACGGAACCGAGCGGCTGCCCAATGTCGTGCCGGCGCGCCTCAATGGCCGTGTCGATGCCCTCGACGGCAACCGCCTGCATGGCTGGATCTGGGATGAAACCCGTCCCGAGGAGCGGCTCAAGGTCCGGCTCAAGCTTGATGGGCGGGTTGCGATGGAAGCCGTCGCCGACCAGAGCCGCATCGACCTTCGCCGCAACGGCATTGGCGACGGGCGCCATGCCTTTGCGATGGAACTCGATGACACGCTGGTCGCAGCCCGCGACCGACTGAGCATCGTCGGCGTCTCTCCGAGCACGGATGTCGAGCTCGAGCTCAGATTGCCGCCGCCGGCCGAGCTCGCAGCCGAGGCTGCGATCGCGGTGCCGCTTGCGCGCTTCTTCGATCGCGTCGAGGCGTTGATCGCGCTCAACCGGCGTGGGCAGCTCGCCCAGAAGGAACTCGTCGAGAAACTCGAAGAGATGACGACGCGCATGGCGGGCAGCGGCGTACAGCGCGACGAGGCCGCGGAGGCCGCGCGCGCCGACCATATTTCCCAGCGCCTGGCCGAGCTCGATGTCTTCCAGCTCCGTTTCGATGCGACGCTGCGCAGCTTCGATGAGCGCCTGGTCACGATCCGCAAGGAGGCGCAGCGCCCGATGCGGCAGGCGACCATCCTGCTCGGCTCGCTCTCCGGGCTCGCTGCATTGATGTCGTTCGTGACCCTGACCCTGATCCTGCTGGACCGGTGATGCGATGAGTGAAGTGATCGTCCCCGATCAGACCCGGATCAGCCCGGCGCCGACCGTCGCCTGGACGCCGCTCGGCGAGAACGCCATCCTGATCATGAGCACCTGCGACGCGATGCCGGGCAAGGTGCCTGTCGCCGTCGACGGCAATCCGCGCAACAAGGCCGAGACCATGGCGCTGACCTGGCGCCGGCCGCAGGCCGAAGCCTCGGCAGCCATCGGCTTCCTTTGCCTCGCACCCGCGCCCGCGACCGACCGCTCCGGTTCCGGCGCCCTGCTGCTCGGTCGCCCCGGCCGGCCGCTGCGCCTCGTGCTAGCGTCGAAGCCGCTGCCGCTGCAATCCTTCCTTGCCGGCCTTGCCGAGGATTCGGGGCAGGCTTTCCCGATGGTTGTCGACGGGCTCCTGGAGATCCTGCTCGCCGGAAAACCCAATCCGCGCCGCCTGCGTGCAGCCTCGATGCTGCTCCAGTCAATCGCCAAGCCCGGCGGCTTCGTCGAGGTCATGGGGCCGATCGACGACGGCGTTTTCATTCAGGGCTGGACCTCCGATTTCACGGCAGGCCGGACCAAGCTGCTCATCGCCCATGGCGGGCTGTCCTTCGCCGTTCTGGAGGCAGGAACCTTCGAGCGCGACGATCTTGCCGACGGCGCGCGAGGCTTCTTCGGCCTGCTCGAAGAATGCCAGATCCGCCATCCCAGCGAGATCGAGCGGCTGTTCTTCCGCGCCACGGATGGCTGGCGCGCGCTCGATGTCTATGAGCGCCATGTCCTGCTCGAACCGATCACGGTTCCCGGCCATTTGCGCGACGGGCTGCAGCGCGGCAGCGCGCCGCAGGCGACGTCCGACAAGCTCCGGCGTGCCTCGCAGCGCTTCGACGGCCGCGACACGGTCGCATTGCTGGAGGCGCCGGTGCGGGCCGGCATCGACGACGCGACCATCGTGGAGGGCACCGGCACCCTGATCATCGGCTGGCTGTTCGATCCGGACCGTCATGTCAGCGCGGTGACGCTGCGCTCCGGAAGCCAGTCCTGCGTGCTCGACCGCGTCTGGACACGCGTGTCGCGTCCGGACGTCGCCGATGCCTTTGCAGGCGATCCGCGCTTTGCCCATATGCTCGGCGGCCGGCGCAACAGCCACGGCTTCATCGTCTTCGCACCGAAGCTCACGCCTGAGCCCGGCCAGCCGCTCTATCTCGAGTTCGAGATCGAGGGATCCGGCCCTGCCTTCCTGCCCCTGGAGGCCGGGCGCGGCCAGCCGCGGCGCACGCTCGAACGCGTCTTCGCGCTGCTTGATCCGAAATCCTCGACCGCAGCCTCAGTGGTCGAACGCCAGATCGCTCCCGCCTTGCAGGCCGCCGAGATCGCCCCGCCGCGCGTGATCGAGACCATCGATATCGGCGCCTTCAAGGCTGATGCGAATCTGGGGCTGGTGATCGGCCTCGACCATCGCCAGCGCGAGCTCTCCTCGCTCTTCGCCCTGCTTGCGATCGACCCCGAGATACGCCCGGTGCCTATCGTGCTCGCGGTCCCCGGCGAGAGCTTTGACCGGGTCGGTGCCGAGGCACGCCGGCTTGCTCGCTTCTACGGCCTCGCCGTGCGGCTTGCGCTCGTCGATGGGGTCGAGGACGCCTGCGACGCGATGGAGGCCGGCGCGCGCGCCTGCCGCTTCCAGACCATCGCGTTACTCTCGGGGGCCGCGCAGATCCGCATGCCCGGTTGGCTTGGCCGGCTCGAGCGCGCCTTCAAGGCGCGTGGCGGACAATGCGTCGCGAGCCCCACGCTGCTTTTCGAAGACAACTCGATCCGCTGGGCCGGCGCCTGGATGGAAGGGGAGGGGCCGAGCCGGCGTGTCTTCAATCGCTTCGTCGGCTATCCCCTGGAGGCGATCGGCAATCTCGGTCCGATGGAAGTCGCGGCCGGCGCCACCGAATGCTGCGTGATGTCGCGCGCTGCCTTCATCGAAGCCGGGGGTTTCGCCCGCAACTACTTCACGACGGCCGAAAAGGGCCTCGATCTCTGCCTGAAGCTCAGGATGAACGGCTTCCCCTCGCTCTGGGTGCCGGAGGTCGAGGTTTACGTCGTCGATGATGGCGAGATGGCGCGGCCGCATCTGGTCTCGCTTGCCCAGCTCGCCGACCGCTCCAGCTTCGACCGTCGCTGGGCGCTGGCCGTTTCGAACATGCGAGGATGATGATGCGCGTACTCGTCGTGTCCCATGGACACCCGACCCTGTCTCTCGGCGGCGCCGAAATCGCCTCCTACAATCTGCACAAGGGCCTGCAGGCAAGCGAAGGCCTCGACGCGCATTACCTTGCCCGTGTCGGCTCGCCGACGCCGCGTCACGCCGGTACGGCACTGATGAGCCTGCGCCAGCGCGGCGGCGAGCTACTCTACTACGCCGAGGAATACGATCACTTCCTGCTCTCGAACCGGAACACCGAGGAGATCGAGCGCGATTTCGTCCGCGTGCTGCGCGACCTGAAGCCGGATGTGGTGCATTTCCACCATTTCATCGGGCTCGGGCTCGAATGCCTGTTCGCGGTGCGGGACACGCTGCCCGACGCTCTCATCGTGGTGACCTTCCACGAATATCTCAGCATCTGCCATCATCACGGCCAGATGGTGAAGACCGGCGCTTTCAAGCTCTGCTACCGGGCCTCGCCGACCGATTGCAATGCCTGCTTCCCGGATATCGCGCCCGGCCGCTTCCTGGCGCGCGAGACCTTCATCCGGGGCATGCTCAATCTCGCCGATCATTTCATCTCGCCGAGCCGCTTCCTGGCCGAGCGCTACCAGGATTGGGGCCTCTCGGCCGATCGCTTCTCGGTGATCGAGAACGGCATCGACGTTGCCGAGGTCGCACCGCCCCGGCCCTTGCCGGACAAGACGGCACGGCGTTCGCGCTTCGCCTATTTCGGCCAGCTCACGCCCTACAAGGGGGCCGATGTGCTGATCGATGCGGTCACGCGCATCCCGGAAGCTGTCTGGGGTGAGGATTCCATCCTGCTCGTCTATGGCGGCAATCTCGAGCGCCAGCCCGAGGCCTACAAGAAGAAGTTCGCCGAACTCGTCGAGAATGCCGGCCGGCGGGTGCGTTTTTGCGGTGCCTTCCAGAACCACGAGATGCCGAACCTGATGCGCTCGGTCGACTGGGTGGTGATGCCCTCGGTCTGGTGGGAGAACTCGCCGATCGTGATCCAGGAGGCCTATTTCCACGGCCGCCCGATCCTTTCGAGCAATATCGGAGGCATGGCCGAGAAGATCGTCGACGAGGTCAACGGCCTGCATTTCCGCTCGGGCAGCTCGGAGGATCTGGTCGACTGCATGACGCGCGCCCTGAGCGAGCCCGATCTCTGGTCGCGCCTGCGCGCCGGGATCACCCGTCCGCTCACCCATATCGACTGCGCCGCCCAGCATATCGCGCTCTACCAGCGCCTGATCGAGCAGCGCGGCATGCCGGTTCCGGCCAGCCGCGCGGCCACGCCGATGATCGCCTGATGCCAGAAGAAGCCGACACGAAAACCAGGGGAGACAGAACCATGGCCCGCATCCTCGTCATGATCCCATCGGGAGAGGTCTACGACCATGACAATGTGCGCTGGTACCAGCACGCGGATCTCGCGAGCCATATCAACCACTACCACAATATCGGCGACGCCTTCGTCTTCGACTCCTCGTTGAAGCTGCTCAATTTCGAGAAGCTCGACGTCCTGCCGATCGCCAATCCGGACATGGCGCTGATCGACCGGATGAACGCGGAATACGACTACGTCTTCCTGCGCGGTTCGAACTATGTCCATGCCGAGATGGAATGGAACCAGACGGCCGATGTGCTGCGCCGGCTAAAGATACCAGTCATCGCCTTCGGTATTGGCGCGCAGGCGCCGGTCAGCGGCAAGCTGGAGCTCAGCGAGGACACCAAGACCGTGCTCAGGCTGATGGCGGATTCGACCGCCTCGCTCGGCGTGCGCGGCACCTATTCGGCCGAGATTCTCAACGAGATCGGCATCAAGAATGTCCGGATCATCGGTTGCCCCACGGCGTTCCGCGCCAACAGGCCGGATCTCGCGATCAAGTTGCCTGCGCTCGACAGCGTGAAGAAGGTCGGCATCACGCTGCGGCGCGAGGTCTCGCCGACCTATGCGCAGGACATCAAGCGCTACCTCACCTTCCACCGCGACCTCGTGAAGTCGCTGGCGGGCCGGTTCGAGGCGACGCTGATGGCGCAGGGCGAGATCGAGGAGAAGAAACTCGCGCTGGGAACGCCGGAGCAGAAGGAGGAGGCGATGGCGGCGCTGCGCGGAAACGAGTGGGCCACCTCCTGGTACCTCGATAAGGCGATGGAGGCGCTCTATCGCGGTCGGATGTTCTATTCGGACGTGGTTGCCGATTACGAGAATCTTGTACGCAGCCTCGACCTCGTGCTGGGCTACCGGCTGCACGGCAACCTGATGGCGCTCGCCAACGGCACGCCCTCGATCTACTTCACCTATGACAGCCGCACGGTCGAGTTCGCCGAGACCTTCCAGATCCCGAGCTTCGACGTTTTCTCCGGCCAGGATTTCAGGCTGGAGGAGCATTGGGATCAGGCGCGGTTCGACCGCTTCAACACGACCTATGCCCAGGTCTACGCCGCGATGCGCGACTTCCTGGTCGAGAACAAGGTCGACACCAAGATGCGCGCCCCGGCGGTCAGGGCGGCGGTCGCCCCCGCCATTCCCGAGGCCGAACGAAAGGTGGCCTGATGGTGGAACGCACCATCCTTGCGGCCACGCTGGCGGCCTTGCCGCTGCTCGCCGTTCCGCACCTGTCATTTGCGCAGGCTCCCGGCTATCGCGTCGAGATCGTTCCCGGCGCCACGGAGGAGACCGTCTACGCCTGGTCGCGCCAGCGCTGCGAGGAATGGCATATTCCAGACGCGCCATTGCGGGCCTTCCGCAATCAGAACGGCGCGGTGGTCGCCTTCGCCAGCAATTACCGCAACCGCGCCATGGCCGGCCCCAGCCTCGACCGGATCGGGATTTCCTGTTCGGTCTCCTTCGAGGCCAAGAGCAGTCCGGACCCGAGCGAGTTCAGCGACAAGAACTGGCTGACCGCGACATGGACCAGCGACGGTCGCGACGTCTTCGGGCTGATGCATGCGGAATACCATGCCGACCGCTACGGCAATGCCTGCCGCTTCAAGGACAGGATGAGCTGCTGGTACAATGTCGTAACGGCAGCGCATTCGACTGATGGCGGGCGCCATTTCAGCGCAGAGCCGCGCCAGCTCGTCGCCGCGCCGGCGTTCCGCCAGGATGTCGGCCAGGGGCGCCATCGCGGTTTCTTCAACCCGTCCAACATCATCGAGCGGGACGGCGCCTGGTATGCGCTGATCGCGACCACCGGCGGCGAGGGCCAGAAGGGGGGCGTCTGCCTGTTCCGCAGCACCGACATCAAGGATTCCGCCTCGTGGCGGGCCTTTGACGGCACCGACTACACGGTGCGCGCGGTCGATCCCTATCGCGAGGACCTGTCGCAGGCGAAGCCCTGCCAGCCGCTCAAGGGACTGCCGACCACGGTCGGCTCCGTCACGAAGCACGAGCCGAGCGGACTTTATCTGGCGGTGCTCCATCTCGGTCCCGACCCCAGCCAGGGGATCGCGGGCGGCCGCGTCGCCTATAGCTGGTCCGCGGATCTGCTGCGCTGGTCGCCGCTGCAGACGCTCGTCGTGCATCCGACGATGTGGAGCAAGAACTGCGCTGACACGACCCGCTACGCCTATGGCGCGGTTGCCGACCCCGACTCCACCTCGCGCAATTTCGAAACGACCGGGGACGAGGCGTTCCTGTTCATGACCCGGATGCGGGTGAAGGACTGCAAGCTCGGTCCCGAGCGCGACCTCGTCCGCGTCAAGATTCACATCGTGAAGGACCAGCCTTGAAAATTCTGCGTGCCACAACGAACGAGATCGTCGTCTCCGTCGCGAGGCGCCCCGATGGGGCCTGGCCGGCGCTGCGCCTGCGGCTCGACGGCCAGGATTATGCGACGATCCAGCCGGGCGCGGTGATAACCGGCGATGCCGTCGTCGCCGAGCTCACCATCCCGCTGCCCAGGCTCGCGGACGGTCGGCCGCGCGAGATCGCGGTGCTCGATGCCGAGAGCGGCAAGATCGCGCCCGGCTCGGGCCTCGCCCCGATCGCGACCGAGAAAAGGCTGCGCGCACTGGTGATCTACCCGGCCGGAGAGGTCTACGAGCACGACAAGGTGCGCTGGTACCGGGCGCCGATGGAGAAGCTGCTCTCCGACTATTTCAACATCGGCGACATGATCGTCTTCGACTCGACGCTCAAGCTGCTGCGCTATGCGCATCTCGAGCCGATGAAGATCATGAATCCGACAGAGGCCGATATCGAGCGCTATGCCAGCGAGTTCGACTACGTCTTCGTCCGCGGCTCGAATTTCATCCATGAAAAAATGGAGTGGTTCCGTGCCGTCGAGGTGCTGGAGAAGGTCAAGCTGCCGGTCTACGCCATCGGCGTCGGCGCGCAGGCGAGCCAGAACCGCGCCATTGAACTGTCGGACGCCTCGAAGCGGTTCTGGCAGATCGTTTCCGACCGCTGCGCCGCGATCGGCGTGCGCGGCGCCTTCAGCGCCGAGACGCTGCGCCATAACGGCATTCGCAATGTCGAGGTGGTCGGCTGCCCCTCGATCTTTCGGACCCGCAAGCGCGATCTCGCCATCCGGGTTCCGGACCAGCGTGAGATCCGCAAGGTCGCCTTCAGCCTCAGGCGCGAGGCGGACAAGAGCTATACCGCCGACCCGGAGGCCTATCTGCGCAACCAGAAGGCCGCGCTTCTCAAGGTCGATCGCCAGAGCGAGATGGTGATGTCCTCGCATGGCGAGCAGGAGGAGAAAGCCTTCTTCCTGCGCGACGAGAAGGCGATGGAGAAGGCGGTGGCCGAGTTCGTTCACACGGGCTGGTGGAGCGGCGCCGATGATGCGGCGATGCGCCGGATCTACGAGAAACAGCTTTTCACCTTCTTCGATGTCGAGCGCTATGACGCGTTTGCGCAGGGGCTCGATCTTGCGGTCGGCTACCGCGTCCACGGCGTGCTGCCGGCGGTGGCGCAGGGCGTGCCGGGCGTTCTCGTCGCCTATGACACGCGCAGCCAGGAACTGGCCGAGACCCTGAAGATCCCTGTCGTGCCGGAGTCCGCCCTCGCCGAAGGCGGGTGGCGAGCCGTCTATCAGGAAGCGCAGCTCAACACGCTCGCGAAGAGCTATGCCGCCTCCTACGACCGCATGCGTGACTTCCTCGACAGGAACGGCGTTCCCCACCGGATGTGAGGCTGACCCGTTGTCCTGAACCCTGATTGTTGAAGGGGGAGGGCGAGCTTCCCCGCAGCGCGTAAGCTGTGGGGACGCCTGAACCGAACACCCTGAAAGAGGCCGGCGGCATGGTGTCGGCGGCCAGGAGCGGCAGGAGCAGACCATGAAGATCGAATACGACGCGGGCACCGCGCTCACGATCATGCGCGGCAATCCGGTGCGCGGCTGGATCTCGGGCAAGCCCGAGCGCATGGCCAAGGAGCGACTGACGACCGGCAACTATCTCTCGGTCGAGCATAAGCCGAAGTTCCAGATCGATCCGGCCTGGCCGATTTTTACGATGGGCTCCTGCTTCGCGCGCGAGGTCGAGAACATCCTGATGATGCGTGGGCTGTCGCTCCTGCTCGAAGGCCACGGCGTTCCGGCTGAGCATTTCGAGAGCTGGAACGAGGCGACGGGCCGCGGCGGTGGTGCGGCGCGCGGAAGTCTGAGTCGCGGCGCGCTCAACAAGTACTCGGTGCGGTCCATGACGCATGAGCTCAAGCGCGTCCTGCTCGACGAATCCTATCCGCATGAAGGGCTGATCGAGCTCGCCCCCGACCAGTGGTTCGATCCGCACGCCAGCGGCCTGAGATTGCTCGACCAGCAGACCGCGCTTGCCAACCGCAAGCGCCTGACGGTCGCGACCTCGCGAATCAGGGACGCGCGGATCTGCTTCTTTACGCTGGGGCTGACCGAGACCTGGCTCGACTCCGAAACCGGGCTCGCCATGAATATCCATCCCGGCCCGACCTGGCTCTCGCGCATGCCCGAGCGCTTCCGTTTCGTCGATTACGGCTACGAGGCAACCCTGAACGACATGCTCGACACGATCGCGCTGATCCGCGAGCACTGCCATCCGGAGATGCGTTTCATCGTTACCGTTTCGCCCGTGCCGCTAGGCGCGACGTTCAAGGATGCCGACGTCATCGTGGCCAACAGCGCCTCGAAATCGGTGCTGCGCGCCGTCGCCGAGGAGCTCTACCGGCGCTTCGATTTCGTCGATTACTTCCCGAGCTACGAGATCGTCCTGAACTCGCCGCGTGCCATCGCTTTCGAGGAGGACCAGCTCCATGTCGCCCGCAAGATGGTGGCGACGGTGATGGAGACTTTCGAGCGCAGCTATCTCGGTCAGACGATCGGCGCAGCTGGCAGCCCGGCCCTGGTCTGACCCAGGCCCCTCGGCGCCGGATCAGTCCGTCCCCGTCCACACGGTGGTGATCGCCTCGATATCGGGGCGCCGGCGCTCGGTCGGCGCTTCCTTCATCGTGCCGATATGGACGAGGCCCGCGAGCTTCTCGCCGCTCGAAAGCCCGAACAGGGCGTGCACGCCGGGGCTGTAGGCGGCCCAGCCGGTGAGCCAGTTCGCGCCGAAGCCAAGCGCGTGGGCTGCGGTGAGCAGGTTCATGCAGACCGCCCCGGCGGAGAGATCCTGCTCCCAGACCGGGACACGCGCCTCGGGGTCGCTCTTGCTGACGACCAGGACGATCAGGGGCGCATAGGTCAACGAGCGGCCGATGATCCCGGTGAATTTCTCACGCTTCTCGGCATCCATCGCCGCGTTCTCGGTGGCATAGAGGCGCGAGACGCGCTCGCTTGCCCGTTTGCGCGCTTCTCCCGCAAGCACGATGAAGCGCCAGGGTTCGAGCACGCCATGATCGGGCACGCGGGCGGCGATCGTCAGGATGCGGGCCAGCGCTGCAGCATCCGGGCCCGGCTCGCTGAGCATCGTCATCCCGACCGAGCGGCGCGTTTCGAGCAGGCGCAGCAGCGTCTCGCCATCCCCGGGCGCTGCGGCAAGGGCCGCCTGGCTCTGGTTCATGTCCTCACGTCCTCGATCGTTGGCGCTTTCGCGCGTGCCCGCGCTTGAAGCATCGGTCCGAAAAGTGGATTGCGGCCTTCGGGAAAGCCGATGCAAACCCGAAGACTCAGATCACCGATGATTTAAGCCCGGCCGGCAACCTCGACCAGCCTCAGATCGGCGATCGGCGCCGGTCTTGCCAGACGCGCTAGGGCCACCTGCAGGGCGTCGATATCCTGCTCCGGGCTCGGCCGCCAGCCGCATGGACAAGCGTCCTCATGGCGATGGGCATCGGAGACCTCGCGATAGATCGAGCCGATTGCCTCGGCGGCGAGCCGCATCACGGTCATCGGGGCGAGCTGGGAATCGTGCAAGGCGTTGCAGAATGCCGTCATAACCACCTGCCGCAGCGCGGCGCGGGCGGCCTCGGTGTTCTCGTCATGGATCAGTTCAAGCGGCACGGTGCGCGTCCTCTCGCCGATGGTTGGGTTTCTCACCTTGGGCGGGACCGAGCGGCTGCGCCGATGCCTCGAGCGCAGCAGTCAGCAGGTCGACGAGACGCTGCATCCGCGCCGGCAACGCCTGATAGGCGGCCGGGCTTGCATTGGCGGGGCCCTTTGCGAAGGCGAGCGCCCGACGCAGTTCGAGGGTGGTCGCCTTGGTCCGCAGCGTTTCCTGGATGATGAGTTCGTCGCTCCTGCCGATTGCCGCAACCACGTCCCCTGCAGAAATCTCGCCCATCTCGATGCCTCGCCGTGACCGATTCTTACATGGCGAAATCCAGTACGCGCGAGGGGGTTGTAGTGCAATTTATTGTTTTCATTGAATAAATAGAACAGTTCGAAACTGCGGGGTGGCATTGGTGCCGCAAGGTCAGAATCATTCAGCCTTGGTTCATCGAGCGCAGGATAGGCGCCATGCTGGCAGGCGTGTGCGGCAACCGGGAAAACCCGGGCGCGGACGTGTGTTGTTCCGATCCGGGGGGATCATCGTTCTTGCTGAAGTCAGTCGAAGCGCCTGGCATTGCCGAAAGCCTGCCCTCCGATCGGCAGGTCGCCTGGCGCTTTGCCGGCTTGACCGGCGGTTTCTGGCGTGGAGCGACCCGTGGCAAGGCCTGGTTCTGGACGCTGTCGCTGGCGGCATCGATCATCTTCAGCGTCTTCGTCAATGTCACCGTCAATCGCTGGAACGGCTGGTTCTTCGATGCGCTGGAGAAAAAGGACACGGAGAGCGCGCTGACCGCCATGGCGGTCTTTCCGGTGCTCGCGCTCATTGTCGCCGGTATCGGCGTCGCCATCCTGGTCACGCGCGAGACGCTCCAGGTGCACTGGCGGCAATGGGTAACGGCAAAGCTCGCTGACGGCTGGGTTGGAGAGCGACGCTTCTTCCGTCTGAGCCTGTCGAATGACGAGCCGGCCAATCCCGAATATCGCATCGCCGACGATGTGCGCTGGGCAACCGAACCGCTGGTGGATTTTGCCATAGGTCTGCTGTCGGCTTTCATCACCATCGTGATGTTCATCGAGATCCTCTGGGAGATCGGGGGCGCGCTGACGATTCCGGCCGGCTCCGGGGCGATCACCATTCCGGCCTATCTCGTATTGGCGGCGATCCTCTATGCGGTGCTGGTTTCGCTTCTGATCACCATTGTCGGCCGCCGGCTGCCGCGCCTCGTTGCGGCTCGAAACGAGGGCGAAGCCAAGTTGCGCTTCGCCCTGATGCGCATTCGCGATCATGGCGAGCCGATCGCGCTCGCTCGCGCCGAGGCAGGCGAGCGTCGCGCCGTTGCACGCACCTATGACAGCCTGGCGCAGCGCTGGCTCGCCATGATCCGCCAGCGCGGCAGGCTGACCTGGATCACCAATGGCAGCGGCGCGCTCGTTCCGGTCGTTCCGTTGCTGCTGGCCGCGCCGAAATATCTCTCCGGCGAGATGTCGCTCGGCGGGGTCGTTCAAGTCGCTGCCGCCTTTGTCGCCGTGCAGAACGCCTTCAACTGGGTGCTCGACAATTTCATGCGCATCGCCGAGTGGCTGGCCGCCGCGCGGCGCGTCAACGAACTGGCCGACGCGCTCGACCGTGTCGAACAGAGCCGGCCGGATGATCATCTGACCGTGAAGCAAAGCCCTGACACTCTGCTGTGTCTCGCGGATGTCACCTTGACCGATCGCGATGGCCGCAACCTGGCCGCCGATCTCAGCTTCTCCCTGCCGGCCGGCGCGACCTTGCATCTTTCGGGCGAACTCGGGCTCGGCAAATCGGCGCTGATCCAGGCGCTCGCCGGTCTCTGGCCTTGGGGCAGAGGCGAGATTTCCCTGCCGGAGGGAGCGCGGGTGACCGTCGTGCCGCACAGCCTGCACCTGAGCGAAGGCAGCCTGCGCACGATTCTCGATACCGCGTTGACCCGTCCGGGCGATGCGCTTACCGATGCCTTGCGCCGTTACGGGCTCTCTGCGCTCGCCGCGAGCCTCGACGAGCATCGCGACTGGGACAAGCTCCTGGCGACGGGCGACAGGCAGCGCCTGGCGCTCGCCCGCGCCGAACTCGAAGCGCCTGACGTGCTCCTGCTCGACGAATCCACCAGCGCCCTCGAAACCGACACTGCGCTCGAGCTCATCGCCGAGCTGCGAGCCGTGCGGCCCGGCGCCATCATCCTGCTGATGGGCCAGAGCCCTGGCTTTGCGGAGGCCGCCAGCCACCATCTCGTGATGAAGCGGGCCGGCGGCGTGGCGCGGATGGCCAATCCGGATGGCACGCCCGCCCTGAGGGCCAGTGTGGTGGAGCGGGGCCTGACATGACGGTCGTTTCGGTCCGCCTTGCCGCGAAACCCTGTGCCTCGGGCCCGACCAAGCCCGCCTTGCCTCATGCCGCAGGTCTGACGGACCTGCCTGTAACGGAGCTGATCGCATGCTGAACATCTGGGACGTCTATTGGGGCCTGCGGGTCGAGCAGTGCCCTTGTGACGTGCATTTCGTCGAATGGCTCGAGGAGCAGAGCCTAACCGGCAAGCGCATCTATCATTTCGGGACCGGCGGGCATCACTATATCGGCATCCGCTGCGCCGAGCCGGAGCTCGACTGCACGGTGCTGGGCATCACCGCCTCGCCCAAGGAATATGATGCCTTCGTCAAGCTGGCGACTGAGAACCCCTCGATCACCAAGACCTATTCCGCCTATTTCGGCGACATCTATACCAGCAACGCAAAGCTGCTGCCGCGCTTCGATATCGTCACCCTGTTCCATTCCTGCGAGTTCCGCAGCGAGAAGAACGATGCCTATGGCGCGCTTACCGATCTCGAGGTGATGCAGCTCTTCACCGACCAGACTGACGCCGGCGGCTATATCCTGTTCTATACCGGCTCCTTCGCCTATGCCTCGGCCGAGCCGATCATTGCGGATTGGGCGAAGTCGCGCCCGGTCGAGGAGGTCGGCCTGTTCAAGACGCTGCGCGTTTTCCGCAAGACTGCCTGAGGCAAGCCGCAGTTGCGAACGATTTGGAACGGCGCTAGGGCTGTTGCCATCGTTCACTCGAGAAAGGGGGGCTGCGTGATTACGTTCTTTCGTCACCATCGTCAGCGTGGCCCCGTTCAGGCCCTGCAAGCTGTCTTGCAGGGCTGACCCAAAGACGATCGCTCAACGGTTCTCTTCCGGTCTGCCCTTCGTGGCGGCGCAGCGTCGAGCCTCATGGCTCCGGTGAACTGCGCCTCTCCCAACCCAACGAGCTGACGCCGCACAGGCATCCGGCATCCGCATCCTCAAGGCCGTGGAACGCGCCTTTCCTGGATGCCGGACAACGGCTCGCGCAGTCCAGAGAACGATTATGGCTTTGATCAACGCCCGCAAACTTGGCGTCACGCTCGGTGCGCCGCTCTTTTCCAATCTCAATCTTGCGATCGGGGCGGGAGATCGCCTCGGCCTCGTCGCAGCCAATGGCCGGGGTAAATCCACCCTGCTGCGCTGCCTTGCTGGTTCCCATGAGCCCACGACAGGCGAGATCACGCGGTCGCGCGGACTTCGCGTCGGCTATCTCGAGCAGGAAATTCCCGCCGCGCTGCTGGCATTGCCCCTCTATGACCTCGTCCGTCGCGCGCTGCCGATGGAGCAGGCCGAGACGGAATCCTGGCGCGTCGACGTTGCGCTGGAGGCGCTCGAAATTCCCGAGGCGCTTCGCCGGCGCCCCCTTTCGCAGCTGAGCGGCGGCTGGCAACGCTTCGCCATGCTGGCCAGCGTCTGGGTGACCGATCCCGACATGCTGCTGCTCGACGAGCCGACCAACCATCTCGACCTCGCCCGGATCAGCCAACTCGAGGAATGGCTGAACGGTCTGCCGCGCGACGTGCCCGTGGTGATCTCCAGTCATGATCGCGCCTTCCTCGACGCGGTGACCAATCGCACGCTGTTCCTCAGGCTGGAGAGCTCACCGGTCTTCGCGCTGCCCTATACGCGGGCGCGCGCCGCGCTGGATGAGGTCGACGCCTCAGAGGAGCGCCGCTACCAGCGCGAGATGAAGGCGGCGCAGCAGTTGCGCCGGCAGGCGGCGAAGCTGAACAATATCGGGATCAATTCCGGCAGCGACCTGCTCGTGATCAAGACCAAGCAGCTCAGGCAAAGGGCCGAGCGCCTGGAAGAGGCGGCGAGGCCTGGCTATCAGGAACGCTCATCGGGCGCGATCAGGCTGGCCAATCGCGGCACGCATGCCAAGGTCCTGATGACCCTCGACGATCTTTCCGTCGAGACGCCGGATGCGGCGCTGCTGTTCAAGACCGGCAAGCGCTCGATCACCCAGGGTGACCGGATCGTGCTGCTGGGCCGCAACGGGACCGGCAAGTCGCGACTGATTGGCCTGATCAGGGACGCGATCGCGGAAACCGACGCTGCGCGCATCAAGGTCACGCCGTCGCTTGCCCTTGGCTATAGCAGTCAGAGTCTTTCCGAACTCGCCGATAGCGATACGCCGCATGGCGTGATCACCCGGCGCTTCGATGTCGGCGACCAGCCGGCGCGCAGCCTGCTGGCGGGGGCGGGAGTGTCGATCGACATGCAGAGCAGCCGGATCGGCGCGCTCTCGGGCGGGCAGAAGTCGCGGCTCGCCATGTTGGTCTTGCGCTTGGCCAATCCGAATTTCTACCTGCTCGACGAACCGACGAACCATCTCGACATCGAAGGGCAGGAGGCGCTGGAGGGCGAACTCATGGCGCATGAGGCGAGCTGCTTGCTGGTTTCGCATGACCGCAGCTTCGTCAGGGCGGTCGGCAATCGCTTCTGGCTGATCGAGAATCGCAAATTGGTCGAGATCGAGGGGCCGGAGGCATTCTTCGCTGCGGCTCAAGCCGGAGAAACCTGAGGTTGGCCAAAAGCTTGGGCTGAAGCGGACAGTTGTCGTCGGGCCGTCGCAATGCCGGCCCGACACGACCTGCGTCAGCTTCATGGTGCGCATTCGCCGCGTCGTCCCGTCTTGTGGATCGCGGCCGAGGCGCTATCTGTCGGGGCCGGGGCGCTGCGGTGCCTCCCGTCCGCAATCGACGCGAGCACATTCCCACCTCGCGCAATTGACCACGAGAGAGCATGTCGTACGGCCCGCACGAGCCCGGAATGCCGCTGCGCAAACGCAGTCGCTGGCGCTGGCTCGGCCCACTTGCCAGCACGGTCATTTTCGTCGCTTCGCTGGCCGTCCTCTGGCTGATCATCCGCGAGATGGAGCCGGGCCAGGTAGCCGGTGCCTTCGCCGATGCCAGCCGCCGCCAGATCGGGCTGGCGCTCGGCTTCACCGCGCTGAGCTATCTGCTGCTGACCGGCTATGATGCGCTGGCGCTGAGAAGGCTGGGGATGTCGATCCCCTACCGAACGACCGCACTCGCCTCCTTCACCAGCTATTCCGTGTCCTTCACGCTCGGATTCCCGATCGTGACGGGCGGCACCGTTCGTTACTGGATCTACTCGGCCAAGGGGGTGCGCGCCTCCGAGGTCGCTCGCCTGACGATTATCGCCGGCCTGACCTTCTGGCTCGGCCTCGGCGCGATCCTCAGCGCCTGCCTGTTCTATGCCACCGATTCTGTCGCGATGCTCGCGCGCACCTCGCCCTGGGTCGTGCAGGTCGTCGGTGGCGCCACGGGGCTCGCCATCCTCGGCTATCTCGTCTGGGTCGCGACCGACGAACGCACTTTCCGGGTCCGCGGCTGGAATCTGCCGCTGCCGGGGCTCGGCATCACGCTAGGCCAGATGACACTTGGCGCCTGCGAGGTCTGCGCCGCCGCCGCCGTGCTCTTCGTACTGCTGCCCGGCGGCTATGGGCTGGAATATCCGGCTTTCCTGGCGGCCTATGTCTTCGCCTGCCTGATCGGCATCGCCGCCCATACGCCCGGCGGGCTGGGAGTCTTTGAGGCGACGATGCTCGTCGCCCTCAACCGACTGCCCTATGGCCATGTGCTTGGAGCCCTGCTGCTCTTCCGCATCATCTACTACCTGCTGCCCTTCATCCTGGCGCTGGTGATGCTGGCGCTCCACGAAATGATCCGCCGCATCAAGCGCCACGATATCTAGGGTGCCGCCCCTTCAGATCATCTGACCTGATCTCGTATCCGGTCAGATGATCCGACTGCTTGCCGCGTCTTTCTCGTAAGCCGCAATCCACTTTTCGGATCGACGCTTTAGCGGCTGCTGCGCGCTGCGTAGGCGACCTGGCGGCTGCTGCGCTTGTGCCCATACCAGGAGGCCTCGCGCGCGCCGACATCCGCATGGACGATGCCGTTCGAATAGGAACCGACGCCGCCGGTGCTCGCGAGGGCCTTGGCGGCAGCGACCGCGCTGCGTGTAGAGGCGGCTAGTGGCCTGAAGTCGATCGCCTTTCCGCTATAATGCTGCGAGTTCCGGGCATGGCGACCGCCGCAGGTCGAGGTGATCTTGATCGGGCCGATCTTGGCGACCAACTCGCTGATCATCGCCAGGGTTTCCGGTTTGAGGCAGCCCAACCCCTTCACTTGCGGTTGGAAGGAAACCTTGCCGGCGGGGACATTGGCTTGAGCGGTCGCAGAGAGGCATACTGCAACGCATGCAGCCAAGATAAAATGACGCATAAAAGACTCAACAAGACTAGGGAGAATGGAAGGCTCAAGCCACCAAATTCTTGGTCTGGCTGAGCAGTTCCATGTCCGAATAGTGTCCGTAGAAGGCCAAAAGATGGCTGGCCATGCCGATGGTCATCGTTCCATCGATTGAGCGTCATTATCCGTAGCCTTTCCAAGTCCGATGTTGTCTCAATAAAACGATGATAATTGGCTGAAAATACATTCTTTATCTGAGCGAGAGCGGCCGGTCGCAATTCCGATCATGGTCGAGACAGCCTCGGCCTCCGCGGCACCCGGCGCGTCGCCGATAGTGACCACCCAAGCGCGCTTCGTTCCTGCTGAGATCCTGGATGGCGTGGATTTCGCCCAGTGTCGCCGCGCGCTGTGGGGGGCCTCGCAAGTGCGGGGGGCATCTCGCCCGGAGCGATTGGCAGAGCGCGTGCCAGCCCCTATGAGGGCGCCAGCTTCCTCCTGATAGGCATGTTCACATGGTCGATGTCGTCGATCCCCACGCGCCGGCCACTGCAGCGCTGATCGAGGCGCTGGGTTCCGCCGTGGTGCTGCTCGATGCGCAAGGGGTGGCGCAGGCACTGAGCCCAGCGATGCGCGCGCTCATTCCGGCGCTCGAACGCGGCCAGTCGCTCACGCTCGTCCTGCGCGACCCCGACCTGATCGACGCGATCGAGCAGGTTTCGCGCCGTGGAGGGCGCCGGGTCATCGAGCTGGTCGAGCGCGTGCCGGTCGAGCGCACATTCCGCATCCACATCGCAGCTTTGACCGGCGGCGTCTGGCGTAATCCCGTGGTGCTGACCTTCGAGGATCTGAGTGAGCTGCGCGTCACGGAACGCATGCGCGTCGATTTCGTGGCGAATGCCAGCCACGAACTGCGCACGCCGCTCGCCTCCCTTCTCGGCTTCGTCGAGACCCTGCAGGGACCGGCGCGCAACGATACCGGCGCGCGCGACCGCTTTCTCGCCATCATGCGCGAACAGGGTCTGCGCATGGCGCGGTTGGTCGACGATCTGCTTTCGCTCTCGCGCATCGAGCTGCGCGCCCATCTCGCGCCGGACACGCCTGTCGATCTCTCCGCGATTTCGCGCGAGATCGTCGACTCGCTCACCCTGATGGCACGCGAGCGCAAGGTGGCGTTGAAGCTCGAGACGCCGACCCAGCCGGTCCAAGTCGCGGGGGACCGCGACGAGTTGCTGCGGCTGATGGAGAACCTCGTCGAGAACGCCATCAAATATGGCCGTGAGGGCGGCGTGGTTGCAATCAATGTGGTCGAGGGCGCGAGCGAAGCCAGCGTCAGCGTTCGTGACGACGGGCCAGGCATCCCGCCCGAGCATCTGCCCCGCCTCACCGAACGCTTCTATCGTGTCGACACGGCCGCGAGCCGCGAGGCCGGTGGCACGGGCCTTGGTCTCGCCATCGTCAAGCACATCGTGTTACGCCATCGCGGCCGTCTCACCATCGAGAGCGAGTACGGCAAGGGCGCCCTCTTCAAGGCGATCCTGCCGCGCCTCGGCGCGATGATGCGGAGCCCGTCCTGACCAATGTGACGGCGAACGTGACGGTCTGTCATCTGTCTGTCACATGGAAGGTGTTCTAGCGGGGCTGCTAAAGACTGCGACCCAGACGAGGACTCCTCTAATGCGCAAAATTCTCATTCTCGCGGCTGCGACGATCGGCTTGGCCGGCGTTGCCCAGGCCGCCGACATTACCGGCGCGGGCGCGACCTTCCCCTTCCCGATCTACTCGAAATGGGCTGAAGCTTATAAGAAGGAGACCAATATCGGTCTCAACTATCAGTCGATCGGCTCAGGCGGCGGTATCCGGCAGATCAAGGCCAAGACGGTTGCGTTCGGCGCGACCGATGCCCCGCTCAAGGGCGAGGACCTGACCAAGGACGGCCTGATCCAGTTCCCGACCGTCATGGGTGGCGTCGTTCCGGCCGTCAACATTGCCGGCGTCGAGCCGGGCAAGCTGAAGCTCACCGGCGCGATCATCGCCGACATCTATCAGGGCACCATCAAGAAGTGGAACGATCCCAAGATCGTCGCCATCAATGCCGGCCTGACCCTGCCTGACGCCAACATCAACCCGGTCTATCGTTCGGACGGCTCGGGCACGACCTTCGTCTTCACCGACTATCTCTCGCGCGTTTCGCCGGACTGGAAGTCGAAGATCGGCACCAACACGGCCGTGCAGTGGCCGGTCGGCATCGGCGGCAAGGGCAATGAGGGCGTCTCGGCCTCCGTCAAGCAGGTCGCGAACTCGATCGGCTATGTCGAGTACGCCTATGCCAAGCAGAACAAACTGGCCCATGCGCTGGTCGAGAACGCCGACGGCCAGTTCCCGGCTCCGGACGACAAGTCCTTCCAGGCCGCTGCCGCCAATGCGAACTGGAACGAGGCTGCCGGCTTCGGCATCTCGTTGAACAACCAGAAGGGCGCCCAGGCCTGGCCGATCACCTCCGCCACCTTCCTGCTCGTCCATGCCAAGCCGGAGAAGCCCGAAGAGGTGCAGTCCGCGCTGAAATTCGTCGACTGGGCCTTCAAGAACGGCGACAAGCTCGCGCTCGATCTCGACTACGTGCCGCTCCCGGCCAACGTCAAGGATCAGGTCCGCGCCGCCTGGAAGGGCGCCACCGACCCGGCTGGCAAGCCGATCTTCTGATCCATGCTATGACGCGAGGCGGGTTGTTCCCGCCTCGCGTTCGACTTTGTGAGACCCGTTTCCTCGTGCTTCTTATGCGACCGGAGTAACCACGGATGGCTGCCGTGACAGACCAGATGGCCGCGCCCGGCGCGCCCGCCATTCGCCGCACTCCAAAGGGCACCTTCGACATTGTCTTCCGCAATGCCAGCCGGGCCGCCGCGCTCTTCGTGCTGGTGCTGCTCGCGGGCATCATCGCCTCGATGATCATCGGCGGCTGGCCCGCCTTCCGCGAATTCGGCCTTGGTTTCATCACATCCAGCGTCTGGGACACCCAGAACGAGCAGTATGGCGCCTGGCCTGCCATCGTCGGCACCTTGTCGACCGCGCTGATCGCGCTGGTCCTTGGCGTGCCGCTCTCGCTCGGCATCGCCGTCTACCTCACCCAGCTCGCGCCGCCCTGGTTCAAGCGCCCGGTCTCGACGACGATCGAGCTGCTCGCCGCCGTGCCCTCGATCATTTACGGCATGTGGGGTCTCTTCGTTTTCGTGCCGCTCTTCGCGGCCTATGTGCAGATCCCGGTCTCGAACATCGTCGAAGGCATTCCGCTGGTCGGCACCGTGCTGTATTCGCGCTCGCCCTCGGGGCTCGGCATCCTGACGGCCGGCATCATCCTCGCCTTCATGATCATCCCCTTCATCGCCTCGATCACCCGCGACATGCTGGAGCAGATCCCGTCCGTGCTGCGTGAGAGCGCCTATGGCATCGGCGCCACGACCTGGGAGGTCGTGCGCCATGTGCTGGTGCCGCAGGCCGGCGTCTCGATCATCGGCGCGATCATGCTCGGTCTTGGCCGCGCGCTTGGCGAGACCATGGCGGTGACCTTCGTCGTCGGCAATGCCAACCGGCTTTCGGCCTCGATCATGGACCCCGGCTCGACCATTGCCTCGCGCATCGCCAACGAATTCAACGAGGCGATGGGCCTGCAGCTCAACGCGCTGATCGCGCTCGGCTGCATCCTCTTCTTCGTCACCTTCGTCGTCCTCGTGATCGCGCGTATCCTTGTCGCGCGCGTCAAGTCCTTCTGAGCGGAGCCTGGCCATGAACAGCGCCGTCACCCCGCCCGCAACGACGCCTCATCAGGTCTGGGGCCGCGTCCGCCCCGCGCGTCGCACCGCGGATCGGGCGATGAAGATCATCGCCACCAGCTTCACCCTTCTCGCCATCTTCGTGCTGTTCTGGATTCTCGGCATGCTGCTCGTGAAGGGGATCGGCGGGCTCTCCGTCGCGACCTTCACCCAGGTCACGCCCGGTCCCGGCAGCGAGGGGGGCGGCCTTGCCAACGCCATTGTCGGCTCGATCGTGCTGACCTTCCTCGGCATCGCCGTGGCGACGCCGGTGGGCGTGCTCGCCGGCACCTACCTTGCCGAATACGGCAAGGGCTCCAAGCTCGCGGACTTGATCCGTTTCATCAACGACATCCTGCTCTCCGCGCCGTCGATCCTGATCGGCCTCTTCGTCTACGTCATCCTGGTCGAGCCATTCCGCGGCTATTCCGGCTGGGCCGGCGGCGTGGCGCTGGGCATCATCGCGATCCCGGTGATCGTACGCACCACCGAGGACATGCTGCGCCTCGTGCCGAGCTCGTTGCGTGAAGCCGGTGCTGCGCTCGGCGCCCCGCCTTCGGTCGTCATCACCAGCGTGACCTGGCGGGCGGCGAAATCCGGCATGGTCACCGGTATCCTGCTGGCCCTGGCGCGCATCGCCGGCGAGACGGCGCCGCTGATCTTCACTGCGCTGAACAACAATTTCTGGTTCTCGCCCAGCCTCGTCGGCGGCGTCTCCAACCTGCCGGTGACGATCTACCAGTTCGCCTCCGCCCCCTATGAGAACTGGCAGCAGCTCGCCTGGGCCGGTTCGCTGATCATCACCGTCTCGATCCTGTGCCTCTCGCTTATCGCCCGCCGTATCGTGCGGGGCGGCAAATGAACGGCCTTAAACCCTCGTCGCGTTCGATCTGAAGGAACAAGTCGATGCTTTCGACGCTGGAACTGAGCCCGCAAGCGCTTGATGCCGAGGCCCCCGTCCGGATCGCGGTCAAGAACCTCGATTTCTACTACGGCGAGCACAAGGCGCTGAAGAACATCAATCTCGACTTCCGGGACCGCCATGTCACGGCCCTGATCGGACCGTCTGGCTGCGGCAAGTCGACCCTGCTGCGCATCTTCAACCGGATCTATTCGCTTTATCCCGAGCAGCGCGCCACCGGCGAGATCCTGCTCGACGGCCGCAACGTCATCAGCAACGATATCGATGTGAACGAGCTGCGCTCGCGCGTCGGCATGGTGTTCCAGAAGCCGACGCCTTTCCCGATGTCGATCTACGACAATGTCGCATTCGGCATCCGCCTCTACGAGAAGCCGCCGAAATCCGAGCTCGATGACCGCGTCGAAGGTGCGCTGCGCCGCTCCGCGCTCTGGGACGAGGTCAAGGACAAGCTGAAGACCTCCGGCATGGGCCTGTCCGGCGGCCAGCAGCAGCGCCTCTGCATTGCGCGGACCATTGCCCAGAAGCCGGAAGTCATCCTGTTCGACGAGCCGACCTCGGCGCTCGATCCGATCTCGACCGGCAAGATCGAGGACCTGCTCGAGCAGCTCAAGACCGACTTCACCATCGTCATCGTCACCCACAACATGCAGCAGGCGGCGCGCATCTCGCAGTACACCGCCTTCATGTATCTCGGTGAGGTGATCGAATTCGACGCCACCAACACCATTTTCATGAACCCGCACAAGAAGCAGACGCAGGACTACGTCACCGGCCGCTTCGGCTGAACCGGCGCCCAGCCTTCCAACTGCTTTGCCGACAAAGGATACGCCGCGATGACTGATCACATCGTCCGCTCATATGATGCCGATCTCGAGGGGATCCGCCGCAGCCTGGCCGAGATGGGGGGCATGTCGGAGCGCATGCTCGGCGATTCGACAGTCGCCCTGGTGCGCCGCGACACCGGGCTGGCACAGAAGGTCATCAGCGCCGACCAGCGCCTCGACAATCTGCAGCGCGAGGTAGAGGAGAAGGCGGTGCTCACCATCGCCCGGCGCCAGCCGCTCGCCAACGACCTGCGCGAGCTGATCTCCGCCATCCGCATCGCCGCCGATATCGAGCGTGTCGGCGATCTCGCCAAGAATATCGCCAAGCGCGCGGTCGCCATCTCCGGCCAGTTCCAGCCGCCGTCGCGCGCGGTCGTCGGCCTCGAGCATATGAGCCGCCTGGTTCAGGCCCAGCTCAAGGACGTGCTCGACGCTTACGCCGTCAGCAACGAGCAGAAGGCCATGGAGGTCTGGCGCCGCGACGATGAGATCGACGCGCTCTATACCTCGCTCTTCCGCGAGCTGCTCACCTATATGATGGAAGACCCGCGCAACATCACCTTCTGCACGCATCTCCTGTTCTGCGCCAAGAATGTCGAGCGCATCGGCGACCACACCACCAACATCGCCGAGACGATCCACTATCTCGTCACGGGCGAAGCCTTGGACGCAGCCCGCCCGAAGCTCGACACGACCAATATCCTTCTGGACGCCGCCACCGGTGAGTGACCGGCGCCCGACACCTTTGGGACCGAGTGAGACATGCCTGCACGCATCCTGATCGTTGAGGACGAAGAGCCGCTGACCCTGTTGCTGCGCTACAATCTCGAAGCCGAGGGCTTCGAGGTCGACAGCGTCGCGCGTGGCGACGATGCCGAGCTGCATCTGCGCGATCATACGCCGGACCTCGTGCTGCTCGACTGGATGCTGCCGGGCCTTTCCGGCATCGAGCTCTGCCGGAGGCTGCGGACCCGTCGCGATACCGAGCGGGTGCCGATCATCATGCTCACCGCCCGCGGCGAGGAAACCGAGCGTGTGCGCGGCCTCGCCACCGGGGCCGACGACTATGTCGTCAAGCCGTTCTCGCTGCCCGAGCTGATCGCCCGCATCCAGGCGTTGCTACGCCGCGCCAAGCCGGGTCATGTCGCCGGCCTGTTGGCCGCCGGCGATCTCGAACTCGACCGCACCACCCGCCGTGTCCGCCGCTCAGGCAGCGAGCTGCATCTCGGCCCGACCGAGTTCCGCCTGCTCGAATTCCTGATGCAGGCGCCGGGGCGGGTCTATTCCCGGGCCCAGCTGCTCGACGCGGTCTGGGGCCGCGACGTCTATATCGACGAGCGCACCGTCGACGTCCATGTCGGCCGGCTGCGCAAGGCGATCACTCCTGACAACGCCAAGGACCCGCTGCGGACCGTGCGCGGTGCCGGCTATGCCTTCGACGAGACCTTTGCGCGGAGCTGAGACTTGGATCATCGGGGACTTGGATCATCGGGCCGGATATCGAATCCGCCCGACGATCTAACCGTCTATGGTTGCATCGGCCTTCCCGAAAACCGCAATCCACCTTTCGGGCCGATACCCTAGCGCGGCCCTGCGATGATGATCGCCGCGCCGGCGAGGCAGATCAGCCCACCGATAATGTCCCAGCGGTCGGGGCGAAAGCCTTCCACGGCCCAGAGCCAGACGAGCGAACTGACGATGTAGACGCCGCCATAGGCGGCATAGGCCCGTCCGGCGGCTTCGCTCTCCGCCAGCGTCAACAGCCCGGCGAACAGGGCGAGCGAAAACAGTCCGGGTACGAGCCACCAGACCGGCTTGCCGAGCCGGAGCCAGCCCCAGAACGCGAAACAGCCGGCGATTTCGAGAATGGCTGCGCCGAGATAAGCGGCGATGGTCGGCATGGTTCGTCCCTGTCGATGGCCTTCGGGGCGGGATTACCCTTGACCGCAGGGCGCGCTGACGGCAAGCCGGACCGATGCCCACACATCACGTCGCCATCATTGGAGCAGGGCCCTCCGGGCTGATCGCGGCCGAGCGCCTCGCGGCAGCCGGGGACACCGTCACGATCTACGATCGCATGCCCTCTCCGGCCCGCAAATTCCTGCTGGCCGGGCGCGGCGGATTGAACCTCACCCATTCCGAATCGCTCGACGGCTTCCTGCCCCGCTATCGCGATGCGCAAGCCTGGCTGGAGCCGGCCATTCGCGCCTTCCCGCCACAATCCCTGCGCGACTGGGCCGATGCGCTCGGGCAGGACACGTTCGTCGGCAGCAGCGGCCGCGTCTTCCCGCGCGCCATGAAGGCCTCGCCCTTGCTGCGGGCATGGCTGCGCCGGCTCGAGGGCCTCGGTGTCAGCTTCGCGCCTGGTCATCGCTGGACCGGCTGGAGCGCGGCGGGAGCTCTGACGTTACGGCACCGCGATGGCGCCGAGGTCGAGGTGCGGCCCGACGCGACGCTGCTCGCGCTCGGCGGCGCGAGCTGGCCACGGCTGGGTTCGGATGGTGGCTGGGCGCCCTTGCTGGCGGCGCGCGGAATTGCGATTGCGCCGCTGCGCCCGGCCAATGGCGGCTTCACGGTCGATTGGTCCCAGACCATGCGAGAGCGTTTTGCCGGAGTACCGTTGAAACGCATCGTCCTGAGCTTCGGCGGCCAATCCGTGCCCGGCGAGGCGATGATCGATGCGACGGGTCTGGAAGGCGGCGCGGTCTATGCACTCTCTGCCCCGATCCGCGAGACGATCCTGCGCGAGGGCAGGGCGGTCATCACCATCGATCTGCGGCCCGATCACGAGGCGGCGCTGCTGGTCCAGCGCCTCGCGCATCGTCGCAAGGGCGTGACGATGAGCAATCATCTGCGCAAGGCTGCAGGTCTTGCTCCATCCGCGATTGCGCTGCTGCGCGAAGCGGCGAAGGGGCCACTCCCCGAAGACGCGGAGAGGCTGGCCGCACTGATCAAGGCCGCGCCTCTGGTGCTGACCGGTCTCAGGCCGATCGAGCGGGCGATCTCCACCGCCGGTGGCGTCGCCGCCGCGGAGATCGAGGAAGGCTTCATGCTGAAACGCTTGCCCGGTACCTTTGTCGCAGGCGAGATGCTGGATTGGGAGGCGCCGACCGGCGGCTATCTGCTGCAGGCCTGTTTCGCGACCGGAGTCGCAGCTGCAGCAGGGATTCAGGCCTGGCTCGCGGATAGCTGAACGATCGCCTCAGGCGATCGCGATGATCTCGACCGCCTCAGTGCCGATGCTGACGCTCTCGCCAATGCCCTTGCCCATCAGCGCGCTCGCCAACGGCGCGACATAGGGCAGCGTTCCGTGTGCCGGATCGGCCTCGTCCTCGCCGACCAGCCGCCAGTTCTGCTCGCGCCCATCAGCCCGGCGGATCGTCACTGTCGAGCCGAAGCGGACGATGTCGTGCCTTTCCTGCGCAGGGGCCAGCTTGGCGCTGGCGCGCCGCGCCGCCCAGTAGCGGAACTCGCGCCGCGTCTGAGCGATCTCGGTGCGGTCGCCTCCGGCCAACGCCGCCGCGTGTTCGTCATGCCAGCGCGCCAGCTGGGCCTCGATCTGTGCGAGCCCTTCAGGCGTCACGAGGTTTGGGTGAGGCGAGACTGGCCGGTCCGGCAGCTCGTCCAGGGTCCCTCTTTCCTCGGCTTCCTTGACGAAGGCGCGAGTCATTCTGGCCTCCTCCTATTGATCTCGGCACATCCGGCGAACCGGACCACAGCTTTCAGTGTTACGTCCTCACGACTGCTTGCGATGCAGCGCCAACCCGATGCTGGAATCTGAAGCGGCGATCACTTGGAGATGGGGATCAGGCACTGCCGAAGACAAGACCCGAACAGTCTACACCCCCGTGTCCGGCCGCACCATCAAGAGCAGAGCCATCGCGCGCTGCCCCTGGCCCCGGATCACGAGCGCAGTCTCGTTCCCAAGGGGGCAGCCGATGCCGGAAGAGCGCCGCGCTTGCGTCGGGCCGTCCATCGCGGCCACCTTGATCCTGAGTTGCGAGACCCGACGGCGATCGTCCGGGAGGGGCAACGGCGATCGTTGCGCGCGCAGGCTTCGATTGACTGACGGATAGCCCAATGATTATGAATGCAGATCAATAGCCAGAGAGTTATGCGTTGTGATCCGTGCAGACGCACCGTGCTCTCCAAGACGTTTGCCGGCCGGCCCAGCCTCTTCGAGAGGTTGCGCTGCGAGCTCGAGCAGACGGTTGGCCCGATCCCAGAAGCGAGAGTTCCGGAGAGAAGGGAAGATCATGAGCCAGAGCGAGTCCCAGAACGAAAACTCCCCGTCTCAGATGATCGACGGGCGGATCACGGAGCTGGGCGACTGGCGAGGCAAGATGCTCTCCCAGCTCCGCGCATGGATCAGACAAGCCGATCCCGAGGTGGTCGAGGAGTGGAAATGGCGAGGGGTTCCGGTGTGGTCCCACGACGGATTGATCTGCACTGGGGAGACCTACAAGAGCGTCGTCAAAATGACCTTTGCCAAGGGGGCCTCACTCGACGACCCATCGGGCCTCTTCAATTCCAGTCTGGATGGCAACACCAGGCGGGCCATCGACATCCACGAGGGTGAGACGATTGACGAAGGGGCATTGAAGACTCTCATTCGCGCAGCCGTGACCCTCAACATGTCCGGCGGCTGCGGCAAGACCAAGTCCCGCGGATAAGCCTCGATCCGTCTCGATATGCGCCGGCGTGCGATGAAAGCCGGACTTGCATCGCGCCCGCCCCGGGACTGCTTCAATCCGGCTGCTCCTGGCACAGTGTACTCCTGTCACCTGCTGTCAGTTATCCGCCTGCTGCGACGGCGTACCCCTCGCGCTCCGACCGGTTTCGCCCCATATTGCCGCCATGCCGAAAAGCTCCGACACGACCGCCAAGGCTAAGCCTGCAAAGAAGCCCGCCTCCGCGCGCACTCCGAACTCCAAGGCCACCAAGCCCGAGTTGAAGCCGCTCGAGGGCTATCTTGCCGATCTGCTCAATCCCGCGATCAATCGCGGCAGGGCGGTCCCGGGCGGCGCCTCCGGTTTCAGCGACCTGCCGCAGGCCGGTTATGGCGAGCCGCGCCCCGGCGACACCAAGCTGAAGAAAAAGCCGAAGAAGAACGACGCGGCCTCCGCCTTCGGCGAAGCCGAAGGCGAGACCGCGGCCTCCGTCACCGCGCATTCGCTGCAGCACCTGCTCGAGTCCGGCAGCCCCTTCATCGATCCAGGCAAGCCCTGGACGCCACACCGCCCGGCCCGGCCGGACAAGTCCGAGGGCGGAATCGCCTTCCGCATGCAGTCGGATTTCGAGCCTGCGGGTGACCAGCCGACCGCGATCGCCGATCTCGTCGACGGCGTCGCACGGCAGGAGCGCGACCAGGTCCTGCTCGGCGTCACCGGCTCCGGCAAGACCTTCACGATGGCCAAGGTGATCGAGGAGACGCAGCGCCCGGCTCTGATCCTCGCCCCAAACAAGACGCTGGCCGCACAGCTCTACGGTGAGTTCAAGAGCTTCTTCCCCGACAACGCGGTCGAATACTTCGTCTCCTACTACGATTACTACCAGCCGGAGGCCTACGTCCCGCGTTCTGATACGTTTATCGAGAAGGAATCCTCGATCAACGAGCAGATCGACCGCATGCGCCACTCGGCCACGCGCTCGCTGCTGGAGCGCGACGACGTCATCATCGTGGCCAGCGTCTCCTGCATCTACGGCATCGGCTCGGTCGAGACCTATACGGCGATGACCTTCGCCATCAAACTCGGCGAGCGCATCGAGCAGCGCCAGCTCATCGCCGATCTCGTCGCCCTGCAATACAAGCGCACGCTCGGCGATTTCGCCCGCGGCACCTTTCGTGTGCGTGGTGACGTCATCGAGCTGTTCCCGGCCCACTATGAGGACCGCGCCTGGCGCATCGGCCTGTTCGGCGACGAGGTCGAAAGCATCTCGGAATTCGATCCGCTCACCGGTCAGAAGACGGCCGACCTCGAATTCGTGAAAGTCTACGGCAATTCGCACTACACCACGCCGCGACCGACGCTGACCCAGGCCGTCAAGTCGATCAAGGAGGAGCTCAAGGCCCGCCTTGAGGAGCTCAATCGCATGGGGCGCTATCTCGAGGCGCAACGGCTCGACCAGCGCTGCACCTTCGACATCGAGATGATCGAGTCGACCGGCTCCTGCAACGGCATCGAGAACTATTCGCGCTATCTCACCGGCCGCAAGCCGGGCGAGCCGCCGCCGACCCTGTTCGAGTACCTGCCCGACAATGCGCTGGTCTTCACCGATGAGAGCCACGTCACCGTGCCGCAGATCGGCGGCATGTACCGGGGCGACTTCCGCCGCAAGGCGACATTGGCCGAATACGGCTTCCGCCTGCCGTCCTGCATGGATAACCGGCCGCTACGCTTCGAGGAATGGGACGCGATGCGCCCGCAATCGGTGCATGTCTCGGCGACGCCCGGCGGCTGGGAGATGGACCGCACCGGCGGTGTCTTCACCGAGCAGGTCATCCGTCCAACCGGGCTGATCGACCCACCGGTCGAGGTCCGCCCCGCCAAGCACCAGGTTGCCGACCTGCTCGACGAGATCAAGGAGGTCACCGAGAAGGGCTACCGCAGCCTCGTCACCGTGCTGACCAAGCGCATGGCCGAGGACCTGACCGAGTACCTGCACGAGAACGGCGTGCGCGTGCGCTACATGCATTCCGACATCGACACGATCGAGCGCATCGAGATCCTGCGCGATCTCCGCCTCGGCGCTTTCGACGTGCTGGTCGGCATCAATCTGCTGCGCGAGGGCCTGGACATCCCGGAATGCGGCTTCGTCGCCATTCTCGACGCCGACAAGGAAGGCTTTCTGCGCTCCGAGACTTCGTTGATCCAGACCATCGGCCGCGCCGCCCGCAATGTCGACGGCAAGGTCATCCTCTATGCCGACCACATCACAGGCTCGATGGAGCGCGCGATGGCGGAGACCAATCGCCGCCGCGAGAAGCAGGAGGCCTATAACCTCGCGAACGGCATCACGCCGCAGACGATCAAGCGCGCCATCGGCGACATCCTCGGCTCGGTCTACGAGCGCGACCACGTCACGGTCGACAAGGGCTTGGTCGATGCGCCGATCGCCGGGCACAACCTCAAGGCCGCCCTGGCCGATCTCGAGAAGCGCATGCGCGAGGCTGCCGCCGATCTCGAATTCGAGACGGCCGCCCGCCTGCGCGACGAGATCAAGCGCCTGCAGGCGACCGAACTCGCCATCTCCGATGACCCGCTCGCCCGCCAGAGCGATGTCGAGGCCTCGGCTGGCAAGTACAAGGGGGAGCGCAGCTACGGCGCGTCGGCGAACCTGCCGACACGGGCGCGCAAACCCACCGATGAGGACATGGGCCCGCATAACTGGGGCGGCGGCGAAGCCAAACCGGTCTCGCGTCCGCGCAAGCCGAACTTGGACGAGATGGGTCCGGTTCCGGAATCTCGGCCGAAGGGCGCGGGGGAACAGGCCAAGCGACGCGGCCGGCGATAGCTGCCCGTAGTGGCTCTGCCCGAGTCCAGCATCTGCCGTTCCCTGCTCCGGGCGCGCCAGCGCCACGGCCAAAGGGCTGCAAGACCTACCGCCCGAATGCTCTTCGACCTTGGTCCGTAGTTCCACGACTGCACCGCCGGTATCCTTTCGAATGAATGGTGCTCAAGGGGGGATGGCCATGGGACAGGCATTCGAGATTGCCGATGGTAAGGCCACCATCTCCCGACGTGCCGCCCTCAGGGGCGCCGCATTCCTGGCCGGGGCGCTGGTCGCTCCAGCATCGGCTCAGGCGCTCGATCTGCCGCGACAGAAGGTCGAGTTCGTCGCACCGCCCTTCGTTCATCCTCACGAGCAGGCGACCAAGCTGGGCCCAAGGATCATGGAGTTCAGGCTCTGGGTCGAGGAGAAGAAGATCGTTATCGACGAAGAGGGCACCACGTTGCAGGCCATGACCTTCAACGGGTCGATCCCTGGGCCGCTTTTTGTCGTGCACGAGGGTGATTATGTCGAGGTGACGCTTGCCAATCCCGACACCAACTCGATGGCGCACAATATCGACTTCCATGCTGCTGCGGGCGCATCAGGCGGTGCCGATCTGACCTTGATCAACCCCGGGGAGCAGACCGTGCTGCGCTGGAAGGCGACCCGGACGGGTGTGTTCGCTTATCACTGCATCCCAGGTGCCATGACCCCCTGGCATATCACCTCGGGCATGAGCGGCGCCGTGATGGTGCTGCCGCGGGACGGCCTCAAGGATGCGGCCGGACGGCCGCTTCACTACGATCGCGTCTACTACATCGGCGAGCATGATTATTACGTTCCGCGCGACGAGAAGGGCAAATTCAAGCACTACGACACGCATGGCGACGCCTACATGGACACGATGGAGGTCATGCGAAAGCTGGTGCCAAGTCACGTCGTGTTCAACGGCGCGGTCGGAGCCCTGACGGGCAAGAACGCGATGCCCGCAAAGGTCGGTGAGAACGTGCTGATCGTGCATTCCCAGGCAAGTCGCGACACACGCCCACATCTGGTCGGCGGGTTCGGCGACTATGTCTGGGAGACCGGCAAGTTCTCGAATCCTCCCGAGACCAATCTCGAAACCTGGTTCATTCGGGGCGGATCCGCGGGCGCGGCGCTCACCAAATTCCTTCAGCCCGGCATTGTCGGTTACGTGAACCACAACATGATCGAGGCCTTCGAACTTGGTGCGACAGCCCATTTCAGGGTCGAGGGTCAATGGAATGATGACCTGATGACCCAGGTAAAGGCTCCCGAACCGATTGTGAGCAACGTCGCGCACAAATGATCGGACCATCACCCGCCTAAGGCCGTCGGACGGCCGCCTCGGGAGGCATCATGCTGTCCGCGTTCAAACTCATGGCCCTGGCCAGCGCGGCGCTGGCGCCCATCGCGATCTCGGCCGTTGCGCCGGGATATGGCACCGGATCGGCGACAGCACGTGCGCCGCTCCCGGATTTCGTGGAACTGCGGTCGGGTACATTCCGCTACCGTGCCAGCGGCGAGTTCTTGCGGAACGGGAAGCCGATCATCGCGCCGATTGTGGCGGTTGCTGTCGACAGGCCGCTGGCTGTGATGAAAAATCAGGTCACGGTCGCGGATTATCTGCGCTGCGTCAAAGCCCGAGCCTGCCCGATGGCGGGCACCGACGCCGCTGCCGCTGACCGTCCCGTCGTCGGAGTGAGCTGGCGGGATACTCAGGCCTATGCGTCCTGGTTGTCACGCGAGACGGGGGCGACGTTTCGGCTGCCGACGGACGAAGAGTGGGCCTATGCAGCCGCGAGCCGATTCCACGACGACGCCCTGCCGGAAAGCCTCGATGGCGGCGACCCTGGCCAGCGAGCGCTTGCGATCTATGACAGGGACGCGAGCCGCGTGACGACAGTCGCAAAGGCACCGCAACCGATCGGAAGTTTCGGTGCGAACGAGAATGGCCTTCTCGATTTGGCCGGCAATGTCTGGGAATGGACCGACACCTGTTTTCAGCGCATCGCCGTCGATGCTACGGGAGCAAGGACGGCTGTCCTGGCCAATTGCGGGGTTCGCGTCGTTGAGGGCCGCCATCGGGCCTACATGTCGGATTTCGTTCGCGATGCGCGCGCCGGCGGCTGCGCATCCGGCACGCCTCCGAGCAATCTCGGCTTCCGGCTCGTACGTGACGACGTTTCCCGGTTCGGATGGCGCTTTGTCCTGGGGCTGGTCCAGCTGGTCGCGAGATAGGCGACGCTCAAGGAGACGCCCCAGGCCCCGCCGGACCAGGGATCCGATCGTCGATGTGGCCGATCAGGCACCATGCCGCGCTGACCTTGACATAGGTGGATCGGCGGCACCGCGACAGTGCGGAGGCGGCGCTCGCCGCCGTCAGCTCAGCGGGGCGAGCTTGATCGCGCAGCCATAGGCCTTGGTTGTGGCTTCTGAGATCGGTTTGCCGGCCTTCATTTCGGCGACTGCCTGGCGCACATAGCTCTTGGCGCCGTTCAGGCTGGCGGCGCTGGCCGAGGGCTTGTCGTCGATCGCGCCCGCATAGACCAGCGTGCCCTTGCCATCGATGATGTACAGATGCGGCGTGGTCTGCGCGCGATAGGCGCGGCCCATGGTGCCCTTGGAGTCGAGCAACAGGTCGCTGGGGGCGGCGTTGCGCGAGGCGGTCAGCCCCTTGGCCTGGGCGGCCGTGACATAGCCCTGCTCACCCGGCGGTGAGGAGACGACGCTCAGCCAGACGATGCCCTCCTTCGTCATATCGCGCTGCAGGCTCTGCATGGTGCCGCTGTTGTAGTGTTTGCGGACATAGGGGCAGTCGTGATTGGTCCATTCCAGGATCACGGTCTTGCCCGCGAATTCGGGGAGCGACCGGGTCCGGCCGTCGACATCGAGCGCCGAGAAGGCGGGAGCCGGCGCACCGATCCGCGGGCTGCTCTGCGCGAGCGCCGGGCCCGCTGCGAGGGTGAGGCCCGCAAGGACCAGGCCTGCGATGAAACTCTGACGTGTCACAGCTGTCATGTCTGCCTCCGTCTTCCCAGGATCAGGGCCGGTTCTGCGCGGTCCTCGCCTCTTTGCCGGCGGCACGGCCGGCGGCCTCGACCAGCATGTCGGTCGTGAGGAGTTGCGGCAGGATTTCGGGCGGCGCGCCCTTCGTGGCGGGATAGAACAGGTAGAGCGGCACGCCGGCCCGGCCGTGCTCGGCAAGCGCGGTTGCGATGGTGGCATTGCGGTTGGTCCAGTCGGCCTTGAGATAGGCGACGTTCAGCTTGGCAAAGGTGTCCTTGACCTCCTGCCGGACCAGTGCGACCCGCTCATTGGCGAGGCAGGTGATACACCAAGCCGCGGTGAAGTTGACGAAAACGGGACGCCCTTCCGCCTGCAGCGCGGCGACGCGCTCGGGAGACCAGGGCTCGATGTCGCCGGCCCGTGCTGCGTCCGTCGCGCTTGGAACGGCACTCTGCAGCACGAAGGCCCCGGCGCTGACGGCGACGAACAGGGCGAGAGCCGACAGGGCGATTCGGGTCCGCCCGCCGGCACTGCGGCCGAGGCCGAGCAGCCAGACGAGGAAGCCGGCGGCGAGGATCGCCGCCAGAGCGGCAAGCACGCCGCCGGGCCCGGCCTGGACGGAGGCGACCCAGACCAGCCAGGTCGCAGTTGCGAACATCGGGAAGGCAAAGGCCTGCTTGAGGATCACCATCCAGCGGCCGGGCTTGGGCAGCAGACGCAGCCAGCCGGGAGCGAAGGACAGGATGACCACCGGCGCGGCAAAGCCGAGCGCCAGCGCCAGGAAGACCGCAAGCGCGATCTGCGGCGGTTGCGTCACGGCATATCCCATCGCCGCGCCCATGAAGGGGGCGGTGCACGGCGTCGCGACGATGACGGCGAGCGCTCCGGTCATGAAGGCGCCCAAGCGTCCGCCGCTGGAGGCAAGCCCATGTCCGGCGCCCTGGACGGAGCCGCCGATTTCGAATGCGCCGAGCAGGTTGAGGCCGATCAGCACCATGATGACCGCCAGCGCGATCACGACGGGCGGCGATTGCAGCTGGAACCCCCAGCCGATGCTGGTGCCAAGCGCTGCCAGCGCGATCACCGCGCCGGCAAGGATGATGAAGCTGGTGAGGACGCCGCAAAGGAAGAGCAGACCCTGCTCGCGCACCTCGGCGCGGCTCGCCTGCGCGGCCTGCGCGAAGCCGAGCGCCTTGATGAACAGCACCGGCAGCACGCAGGGCATCAGGTTGAGGATCAGGCCGCCGGCGAAGGCGAAGGCCAGTGCCGCCCAGAGCGTCAGGTTGCTTTCGGGCGCTGCGGCGACGCGCACCACGGCCGGGGCCGGGGCCGCTTGCGGCGCCGTGGTGGAATTGACCAGCGCAGGCTCGACATCGGCCATCAGGCTGAGCGCGCGCGGCACGCCGGCCTCGCGATAGGTGATGACCCCGCCGAGCTCGGTCTCGCCGACCTTGAACGAGCTGGAGCGGGCAAGTTGCAAGACCGTGCCGGCGGCAGTGTTCGTCGCGGTCTGCGGGGCTGCGTGCTCGATCAAGGTCTCGAGCAGCGGGAAGTAGCGCAGCTCCTCGACGGGCTGCCCGAGGCCCGGCAGCGCGAGGGCGAGCGCATCGCCGTCCTTGGTCAGCTTCGCCCGGAAATCGGCAGGTTGCGGCAGCGCGGCGCGGGCCGCATCGATCCGCGACTGTGCCGCCTCATCGGCGACCGGGGCCGGGCCGACCTTGAGGCCGAGCGTGAAGGAGCCTTCCTCGGGGATGCAGATTTTTTCGCAGACCAGCCAGGTCGCGTTCGCCTTGAGGGCAAGGCGCTCGCCCGGCTGTGCGCCTTCGGGAACGGTGATCTCCACCGGCAGCAGCACGGCATCGCTGAAGCCGAAATTGACGAGCGGCTCGACCGGGAGCGCCTTCGGCGCCGGCCATTGGATCGCACCGGCGCTGAAGCCTGCGGGCAATGTCCACTCGATCCGCGTCGGTTCGCCGGAATCGCCGGGATTGGCCCAGTATGTGTGCCAGCCCTTGGCGATCTTCTGGCTGAGCGCGACCTGGAAGCGCTCGCCGGGCGCAACGACGTCGCGGCTGGAGAGCAGGGTCGCAGTGACGCGGGGGCTGGTGACCGCAGCAGATTCGGCGGCAAGGGCGGCGCCGGGCAGGAGCAGTGCGAGGATGAGGAGGCCCCGCCGCAGCAAGCCGTTTGTAATGCGCTCGACCATGTTTTCCGTCATCAAATCGTAAAAGCCTCAGCTCACCTGCCCCAGATTGGCGCTGCGCGCCAATGACAAGCCGGTGATAGCGCGTGAGCAGGGCCTTCTTCGGGCGTCAGGCGCAGGGATGCCCCGCGCCATGATGTCGCCCCGCGCACGGGAGCGTCACCATTCCGGACGAGCCGCGCAGCGCCGCCGTTCCGGACGCGATCATCGCTCCCGGCGCCCGTGAGGGCGTCCGAGGCTGCGCTGCGCTGCGCGGAATCACGACGTGGTGTGACCGGCGATCAGATCGCTGCGCCATCCGCGACGATATCGGCGCCAAGTCCGCGGCGCACGGCTCGCACGATCTCGGTCTCGGCGGCGGCCCCGCGGCGGCGCGGACGCGGAGCGGTGATCCGATGCTCGGCGATGATCTGGCCGGGTGCGCCCGAGAGCACGACGACGCGGTCGGCGAGATAGGCAGCCTCGTCGATGTCATGCGTGACGAAGAGCACGGTCTTGCCGGTGCTTTGCCAGACGCGGATCAGCTCGTCTTGCAGGGTTTCGCGCGTCAGTGCGTCCAGTGCCGAGAAGGGCTCGTCCATCAGCAGGATCTCCGGCTCGACCGCGAGCGCGCGCGCCAGCGAGACGCGTTGGCGCTGGCCGCCCGAGAGCTGGTGGGGCCAGCGCTGTGCGAGCTGACCGAGCCCCACAAGATCGAGCATCTCCTGAGCCTGCTTGAGCCGCGCAGGGCGCGAGGCCCGCCCCTCGAGCCCAAAGCCGACATTGGAGATCACCTTGCGCCAGGGCAGCAGGCGCGAATCCTGGAAGACCAGCGCGACCGGCCGGCGGGTCCGGTCCCTGGCATGGAAGATGACCTCGCCGCCGCTCGGTTTGGCGAGCCCGGCGATGACGCGCAGCAGGGTCGACTTGCCGACGCCGGATGGGCCGACAATGGCGAGGAATTCGCCGCGCGCGACCTGGAGGTCAAGCTTGTGCAGCACCTCGGTCGCTTCCCCGTCGCGGGTGAAGGTCAGCGACAGGGCCTTGATGTCGATCACGCTTTCCATCGCAGCACCCATCCCTGGAAAGCGACGAAGGCGGTGTCGAGCAGGCCGTAAAGCGCGGCCATGGTCAGCATGTAGATCACCACGATGTCGGTCGCGAGCAGGCTGGAGGCCTGCATCATGCGCTGCCCGACGCCGGCGACGCCAAAGATCTCGGCGGCGACCACCGCCATCCAGGCCTGGCCAAGCGCGGTGCGGACGCCGACCAGAATGCCGGGCATTGCGGCCGGCAGCAGGATCTTGCTCAGACGCTGCCAGGCCGATCGGAAACCAAACGCATCCGCGACCTCGATCAGGTCACGATCGACACCGCGGATCGCGCCCTGTGCCGCAAAGAAGACGATCCAGAACACGCCGATGGCGATGATGAAGACCGCCGCCGACGGATTGACCCCGAACCAGATGATGGCGAAGGGCACCCAGGCGAGGCCGGGAATCGGCCGAAGCACGCGCACGACCCAGGCCGTGGCCTCTTCCGCGGTGCGCGACATGCCAACGAGCACGCCGGTGGCAATGCCGAGGCCGGCGCCGACGATGAGGCCCGTGAAATAATGGCCGAGCGAGCCGCCGATCGCCGACAACCACGCGCCCGAGGTCACTTCGCGCCAGAATGCCTTCGGCAAGGCAGACGGGCCAGGCAGGAAGGCCGGGTTCACCAGCCCGAAATAGGGGATCGCCTCCCAGAGCAGCAGGAAGGCGAGGAGGCCTGCAAAGGCGAGGGCCGGAGCCCTGAGCGAGGTCAAGATCAGCCGCCGGATTCTGTCAGAGGGTTTTGATGGCGCGCTCGTAATACTGGGTCTCGAACAGTCCGTCGAAAGGCAGTTCCTTCTCGAGCGAGCCGAGCTTGACCTGATAGGCCTGCATCGCACGCGACGGCTCGATGATGACGCGCGGATCGATCTGGAACTTGCTGGCGGGCGAGGTCAGCGCCTGTCGGATCAGGGCCGGGTCGACGATGCCCTTGCCAAGCGCGGCGCCGACATGCGGGGCAGCCTTGTCGGGGTCCTTGGCGATCAGAGCGGCGGCACGCACCAGGCTCGTCACCAGCTTCTGCACGGCGTCCGGATTCTTGGTGACGAAATCGCCTGATGCTGCGACCACGGTCCCGGGCTGGCCGGGGAACAGCTCTTCGCCGCCGGCAATCAGCTTGATGCCGGGATTGCGGGTCTGGATGATCGACAGCGCCGGCTCGCGCACGATCGCGCCCTCCACAGCTGCAGCGAGCACGGCCTGCTGTGTCGCGTCGATGCCCATGGGCACGACCTCGACATCGGCCTTGTCGGCCTTGGCGACCTCCCAGAGCCAATATTGCAGGGTGGTGTTGGGCACCGAGCCGGCCGGCTGGGTCGCAAGCCGGGCCGGTTTTCCGGTGGCGGCCCTATGCGCCTTGAAGGCCGCAGCCGGTGCGGTGCCGGGCGTGAAGAACTTGGCGAGCGCGGGAGCTGCCACGAAGACGTTCTCGGCAATCGCAGTTGCGGCCACGACGCGAATGTCGACGCCGCGCGAGCGGGCGACGGCAAGCGGCGCGATGCCAGCGACATAGAGGTCGATCGTGCCCGAGGCCAGGGCCTGGATCATGTTCGGACCGGATTCGAAAACCGTGAAGGCGGCATTGATGCCGGCCTCCTTGAGCCAGCCTTCGCCATTGGCAACGAAGACGGGCGCCGTGCCGATGACCGGGATGTAGCCGACACGGGCTGTCACGCCGCTCTGGGCCCATGCAGCGCCGGCAAGGGGAGTGCTCGCGAGAAGCGAAGAGCCGGCGAGCAGAAACTGGCGGCGATCCATCGATCCATCCTTCATGAAAATCGGTCCGACGAGAACGCCGGTTGACAGATTGAGAAAAGGATTTTCTATCTGAATGCAAGATGCGGGCATCGAAAAGATGATTTTTCTCTAGATTCCCAATTCAATAGGAAATTAATTCTCCAATCGATGGGCTGAGAGAATGGATGCGATCGACCGGAAAATCCTGACTGTCCTGCAAGGTGATGCGAACATCTCGATCGCCGAGCTGGCCGATCGCGTCGGCCTCTCGCAGACCCCCTGCTGGAAACGGATTCAGCGGCTGGAGGCGACGGGCGTCATCACCAAGCGTGTCGCGCTGGTGGCGCCGGAGAAGATCGGACTCGGGCTCACGGTCTTCGTCCAGATCGAGACCGCCGACCATTCCGGTCCCTGGCTGGAAAAATTCGCGCAGATGGTCGCGTCGATGCCGGAGGTCATGGAGTTCTACCGGATGGCCGGCGATGTCGACTACATGCTGCGTGTGGTGGTTGCCGACATGGCGGCCTATGACGGGTTCTATAAGCGGCTGATCGAGACGATTCCGCTGAAGAACGTCACCTCCCGCTTCGCGATGGAACGGATCAAGGCGACCACGGCCTACAAGGTTCCGGACCTGCCGAAAGTGTAAGGGTCGGGCTTACTGGGTCGGAACGGCAACCGCCGGCGCGACCGGGCGGGCCACGGCCGGTCGCGCCGGCTTGGGCCGTTCGGGCTTGGGTTCGGGCAGGCCGAGGCGGGCACGGATTGCGGCAGCCTTGGCCTCTGTGATGCGCGCGGCGCAGAAACCGAGCGAGCCTTCGCGCTGGAAATCACGGCAGGTCAGCTCACGCTCGGAGGTGAACCCGGCCTGTTCCCGCGCGATGCTGCGTTGCGTGCTGAGATCGCCCTTGGCTGCAAGCGCGCGAAAGCCCTCGCGCACGGCGCGCTCCGCCCTGCCGCGTTCGGATTCGATCTCCTTGGCCCGCGCCGAGAGGGTGCGTGCATCAGGGCCCCAGAGGCCTCGCGGATCGATCCGGCAGGCGGCTGCCTCGATCACGCAGGGTTGCTCCGGCTCGACCACCAGAAAGGCGCCCTCTAGGACATCGAACACGATCGGGCAGGCCGAGGCCTCCAGCTTGTAGCGTGGCACACCGGCCGGCTTGCCGAGCGATGTCACCGGCAGCGGCGTATCGCCGAAGGAAATGGCACAGGGCTCCGTCAGGTTGCCGGGCTGGAAGCCGGCGGCGTTGAGCTTGAGGCCAAAGCCGGTCGGTGTCTTCTCGAAGACCGCTTCGCCGGCGCCGCCATTCTGCCGGAGCACGCGGCCGATGATCCCTTCCTCGGTCGGCAGCTTGATGGCCGGCATCGACGGGGTGTGCGGCTTGGCCGGTCCGCCCGTGCCGGGGGGCGCGGCCTGATGTGCGCCCGGCGGATTGAAGGGTTGCGCGCCCGGCAATTGCATCGGCTGAGCCTGGGCAAGCCCACCCGAACCGGCTGCAGCCAGCATCGCGAAGATCTTGAGGGCTATGCGGCCGGGTCTGGTCAGCATCGGGTGCCGTGAAATGGTAAACGCAATCTTCTGCATGAATTGGCGAGCGAACGCGTGCAAGAGCATTGGCGCAACACTGCTTGGCAATGATGCGGCCGCGACCTCTCCCCGCGTGACGCGCGCGGTCGCCGATTCTTAATCCGGCTCCGTGTCTTGCAAGGGCGGGAACACCCTCACTATATACGCCGCCAAGAGGCGGTTTGACGACCGCGAAACGTGGAATGCCGGTTCCGTTTGCCGCGTAAGGCGGGGGCGGGCCGGTCCATGGGCCGGCAGGCGGTGCGAAATGCGTCGCCGGTCGGCGATCTGCTAATCGAAAGGGATCCCGTCCATGGGTAAAGTTATTGGTATCGACCTCGGCACGACGAACTCCTGCGTTGCCGTGATGGAAGGCACTACACCGAAGGTTATCGAGAATTCCGAGGGCGCGCGCACCACGCCCTCCATCGTCGCCATCACCGATGACGGCGAGCGGCTTGTCGGCCAGCCGGCCAAGCGTCAGGCCGTCACCAATCCGGAGCGCACTTTCTTCGCCATCAAGCGCCTGATCGGTCGGACCTTTGAGGATCCGATGACGAAGAAGGACATGAATCTTGTCCCTTACCGGATCAAGAAGGCCCCGACGGGCGATGCCTGGGTCGAGGCTGACGGCAAGGACTATTCGCCCTCGCAGATTTCCGCCTTCACCCTGACCAAGATGAAGGAGACCGCCGAGGCCTATCTCGGGCAGCCGGTCACGCAGGCGGTCATCACCGTTCCCGCCTATTTCAACGACGCCCAGCGTCAGGCCACGAAGGATGCCGGTCGCATCGCCGGCCTCGAGGTGCTGCGCATCATCAACGAGCCGACGGCGGCTGCGCTCGCCTATGGCCTGGACAAGAAGACCACCGGCACGATCGCGGTCTATGACCTCGGCGGCGGCACCTTCGACGTCTCGATCCTCGAGATCGGCGACGGCGTCTTCGAGGTGAAATCGACCAATGGCGACACCTTCCTGGGTGGCGAAGACTTCGACATGCGCCTGGTCGAGTACCTTGCGGACGAGTTCAAGCGCGAGCAGGGCATCGACCTGAAGAAGGACAAGCTCGCCCTGCAGCGCCTGAAGGAAGCTGCCGAGAAGGCCAAGATCGAGCTTTCCAGCGCCGCGCAGACCGAAATCAACCTGCCCTACATCACTGCCGACGCCTCCGGGCCGAAGCACCTCGCCATCAAGCTCTCGCGCGCCAAGTTCGAGAGCCTGGTCGACGATCTGATCCAGCGCACCATCGAGCCCTGCCGCAAGGCGCTCAAGGATGCCGGTCTTTCGGCGGGCCAGATCGACGAGGTCGTTCTCGTCGGCGGCATGACCCGCATGCCGAAGGTCCAGGAGGTGGTGAAGCAGTTCTTCGGCAAGGAGCCGCATAAGGGCGTCAATCCGGACGAGGTCGTCGCCATTGGCGCCGCGATCCAGGCCGGCGTGCTGCAGGGCGACGTCAAGGACGTGCTGCTGCTCGACGTGACCCCGCTCTCGCTCGGCATCGAGACGCTCGGCGGCGTGTTCACCCGCCTGATCGACCGCAACACCACGATCCCGACCAAGAAGAGCCAGGTCTTCTCGACCGCCGAGGACAACCAGGGCGCGGTGACGATCCGGGTCTTCCAGGGCGAGCGCGAGATGGCTGCCGACAACAAGATGCTCGGCCAGTTCGACCTGATGGGCATCCCGCCGGCGCCGCGCGGCATGCCGCAGATCGAGGTGACCTTCGACATCGACGCCAACGGCATCGTCTCGGTGACGGCGAAGGACAAGGCCACCAACAAGGAGCAGCAGATCCGCATCCAGGCTTCCGGTGGTCTCTCCGAGGCCGACATCCAGAAGATGGTGAAGGACGCCGAGGCGAATGCCGCCGAGGACAAGAAGCGTCGCGAGCTGGTGGAAGCCAAGAACCAGGGCGAGAGCCTGGTGCACTCCACCGAGAAGTCGCTGAAGGACTATGGCGACAAGGTTTCTGCTGCCGACAAGTCAGCGATCGAGACCGCACTGGACGCGCTCAAGGCCGCGCTGGCCGAAGAGAATGTCGAGGCGATCACCTCGCGCACGACCGACCTGATGCAGGCCTCGATGAAGCTCGGTGAAGCCATGTATGCGGCGAGCCAGGCCGAGGGTGCCACGGCTGAAGGCGGCGAAGAGCATGCCGACGCCAAGAAGGACGACGTCATCGACGCCGACTTCAAGGATGTCAGCGACGACAAGAACGACAAGAAGAAGAGCGCCTGATCGCGCTCTGATCTCTCCACGACGACCTGGCCGGGCTTGCCCCGGCCATCTCGTTCGGGAAGGGCCTCTTGCAAGGGAAATGTCGTTCTTCTGACGAACATGGCCGGGTTCCCCCGGCCATGATGCCGAGAAGAACGAAGGGGTGGCTGTTTGATGTCCAAACGCGACTACTACGAGATCCTCGGCGTCTCGAAGACGGCTAACGAGGCGGAGCTCAAGAGTGCTTTCCGCAAGCTCGCGATGCAATGCCATCCCGATCGCCATCCCGGCGACAAGGGGGCCGAGGCCAAGTTCAAGGAGCTGAACGAGGCCTATCAGGTCCTGGCCGACGGCCAGAAGCGCGGCGCCTATGACCGCTACGGTCACCAGGCCTTCGAGAATGGCGGCGGTGGTGCCGGCGGCGGGGCCGATTTCTCCGACTTCATGTCGGACATCTTCGATTCCTTCTTCGGCGATGCGCGGGGCCGCGGTGGACCGCGCGGTGCCAATGGCCGCGAGCGCGGTGCCGATCTTCGCTACAATCTCGAAATCGGGCTGGAGGACGCCTTCGCCGGCAAGAGCGCCTCGATCCGCGTACCAACCTCGATTGCCTGCGAATCCTGCTCCGGGACCGGCGCCAAGCCGGGCTCGACGTCGCGCCAGTGCCCGACCTGCGGCGGCCATGGCCGCGTGCGCGCCAATCAGGGCTTCTTCTCGGTGGAGCGCACCTGCCCGACCTGCAACGGGCGCGGCGAAGTCATCGACGACCCCTGCAAGAACTGCTCGGGCGCCGGGCGCGTCACCCGCGAGCGCACGCTCTCGGTCAACATTCCGGCCGGCGTCGAGGACGGCACGCGCATCCGGCTTGCCGGTGAGGGCGAGGCTGGCCTGCGCGGCGGGCCGGCGGGCGACCTCTACATCTTCCTGTCGATCAAGCCGCACGCGATCTTCCAGCGCGACGGGGCCGATCTGTTCTGCCGGGTGCCGCTTGGCCTCACCTCGGCGGCTCTCGGCGGCGAGATCGAAGTCCCGACGCTCACGGGCGAGAAGGCACGCGTCAAAATTCCCGAGGGCACCCAGAACGGCAAGCAGTTCCGGCTCAAGGGCAAGGGCATGAGCGTGCTGCGCTCGCGCGAGGTCGGGGATCTCTATATCGAGGTCGTGGTCGAGACGCCGCAGAAGCTGACGGTGCGTCAGCGCGAATTGCTGCTCGAATTCGAGCGCGAATGCTCAGGCGCAACCCACCCGGAAACCGCCGGCTTCTTCGGTCGCGTCAAGGAGTTCTTGGGCGGCATGAGCGGCGGCGCGGCCTGAGCACGGGCCCCGCAATTGAAAAGGCGGGCGACCCGTCCGGGGCACCCGCCTTTCAGATCGCCGGCCTGATGCAGATCAGGCCTTGTCGATCACTTTCTTGACCGCATCCTTGGCTTTGCCAACGGCCTGCTGGGCCTCGCCCTTGCGCTCCTGCGCAATCCCTTCGGCCTGAAGCCCCGGCTTGTTCATCGCCTTGCCGACGCCCTGCTTGACGTTGCCAGCGGCCTCGTTGGCCATGCCCTTGATCTTGTCCGCGGTGCTGCCCATGGGTCCTGTTCCTCTGTTGAAAAACGCATGTCGTATCAGCGACTTGTGCTGAGGAAACGGCTGGAACGGGCAAAGGTTCCCGGAAAAGTTCAAGCTGCTCCGGACCGGTCCGCGGCTGCGATTGCCATCACCCGCAGCGCCTCGGCGGTCGCCGCATCGGCCGGAAAGAAGGTTTCCAGCGCCAGTTCCGACAGCGTGATGTCGACCGGCGTGCCGAAGACGGTTGTGGTCGAAATCAGGGAGAGCACCTGCTCGCCGACCTTCAGCTGCATCGGCACGACGATGGCAGCTTCCGCCTCGGGCTCCGGCACGTGACCCTTGCGAACGGGCTGAAGCGGCGCCGGATAGGTCAGCAGCTCGATGAGGAGATCGGCGAGGATCGGATCGGCCGTCGCCCTGATCTGCTGCCTCAGCCTCGCGATCAGATGGCTTCGCCATTCCGCGAGATTGACGATGAAGGGGGCGAGCCCGCCCGGATGCAGGCTGAGCCTCAGCACGTTGACGGGTGGGCGCAGCAGCTCGGCATCCGCGACAAGGCCGAGCAGAGGCGTCACCGCGGCATTCGCGGCAAGCAACGTCCAATGCCGGTCGACCGCGACGGCCGGATAGGGCTCATGACCCTTCAGCACGAGATCGATCGCCGACTTGGCTGCCTGCAAGCTCGGATCCTCCAGCGACCGTTCGAGATAGACCGGGGCATAGCCCGCGGCGAGCAGCAGGGCGTTACGCTCGCGCAGCGGCACGGCGAGATACTCCGCCAGGTGCAGAACCATGTCGCGGCTCGGCGCCGAGCGGCCGCTCTCGATGAAGCTGAGATGCTTCTGGGAGATCTCCGCTTCCAGCGCGAGGTCGAGCTGGCTCAGCCGGCGCAGCTGGCGCCAGTCGCGGATGAGGTGACCGACGGTGGGTTGATGATGCTTGTTCATGGCGAGAAACCTATCCGGGCTGTCGGTTCGTTCCAATTACCTCTCGCTTAATCGACGGGCCGACACGACAGCGTCAGCATGGCTCCAACATCAACAGCCCGGGCCGGCCGCCGGAACGGGCTCACACCCAGGAAACCACGCCATGTCCTCGATCCAGTCCTCGCGCTTCCTCCGCAATGCCCTTGCTCTCGATGCCGCTGCCTGCGCCGCCACCGGCCTGCTGCTCGCCTTCGCTGCTGCGCCGCTCACCGGATTGCTCGGCTTCCCCGAGGCTTTCCTCCGCGGCGCCGGCCTGGTGCTGCTCCCCTGCGCCGCGCTGCTGGCCCTCTTCTCCAGTCGCGAGACCCTGCCGCGGCTCGCCGTCTATGCGGTGATTGGCATCAACCTCCTCTGGATCGCCGACAGCATCCTGATCCTGGTTGCGGGATGGTTTGCGCCGACCGGGCTCGGCATCGCCTTCGTGCTCGCGCAGGCTGCAGCGGTCGCGATCGTCACCGAACTCGAGATCATCGGCTTCAAGCGCTCGACCGCCGCCGCCGTCGCCGCCTGAATGCAAGCGGCAGGCATCTCCAACTCGACGCCTTCCGGCCGCCGCCGGAGGGCGTCGAGCTGTTTTCGCAAAGCCATCATGTGGTGGGGGCGTCTTGTTCGCGGCCCAATGGGGGAGCGCGGGCTCCGATCGGGGAAAGCGTCACGAAACTGTCGTGCGCACTCAATAGCTGATGCGGCCTGCACAGTTTCTTGCCCCAACGGAACAGGACCGCCCCATGCGCACCTCACTCGTTCTCGCGGCTCTCGCCTCGGTCCTGCTTGGCGGCACAGCTCTGGCCGAGCCGATGTTCAACCGTGTCGCGACCTTCTCCGTGCCGCTCAACCTGCCGGCCGATCGCGACGCGTCCAAGAAGACGGTGTCGGAGATCATCGCGGCCAACGAAGCGGGAACGCTCCTGGCCTATACCGATGCCGAGCAGAAGGCCCTCGGCCTGATCGACATCACGACGGCCTCCGCTCCGAAGCCGGCAGGTTTCATTCCGCTCGACGGCGAACCGACCTCGGTCGTGATCCTTGGCGACAAGGCCTTCGTCGTGGTCGTCACCTCCGGCGACAATTTCAAGGAGCCCGCCGGGCATCTTGCCTCGGTCGATCTCAAGGCGCGGCAGGTCGTTGCCAAATGCGAGCTCGGCGGCCAGCCGGATTCGATTACGCTGACCAAGGACAAGGGCAAGCTCGCCATCGTCATCGAGAACGAGCGCGACGAGAAGCTGAACAAGGGTGCGCTGCCGCAGCTGCCCGCCGGCAACCTGACCCTGGTCGGCATCAAGGATGGCGGCGCCGATTGCGCCTCGCGCCAGGTGATCGACCTGACGGGCATCGCCGCCATCGAGCCGACCGACCCCGAACCGGAATTCGTTGACGTCAACCAGGACGGCCTCGCCGTGGTGACGTTGCAGGAGAACAACCACCTCGCCATCATCGATACCAAGACCGGCAAGATCGTCACCCATTTCTCCGCCGGCACCGTCGATCTGAAGAACATCGACAAGACCCGCGACGGCGAAATCAGGCCGGTCGAGGAACTCAAGGGCGTCGCCCGCGAGCCGGACGCGGTGCGCTGGATCGACACCGAGCGCTTCGTCACCGCCAATGAAGGCGATTGGAAGGGTGGCTCGCGCGGCTTCACCATCTTCCGCAAGGACGGCACGATCGAGTTCGATTCGGCTGCGATGGTCGACCATATCGCCATGCGTCACGGCCATTATCCGGAAAAGCGCTCGGCCGCCAAGGGCAGCGAACCGGAAGGGATCGAGGTCGGCACCTACGGCAATGACAAGCTGATCTTCGTCGGCCTGGAGCGCGCCTCGCTCGTATTGGTCTTCAAGGACGAGGGCGCCGGGAAAGCACCGCGTTACCTCCAGGCCCTGCCGGGTGGCATCGGTCCGGAAGGCCTGCTTGCCATCCCGCAGCGCAATCTCCTTGTGTCGGCCTCCGAGACCGATGTCGGCGAGAAGGGTGGCGCCCGTTCCGCAGTGACCATCTATGAGCGCAACGAAGGCCCGGCCGCCTATCCGACGGTCGTCTCGCAGGATCATGAGGGTCTGCCGATCGGCTGGGGCGCGCTGTCCGCACTTGCCGCCCATGGCAGCACAGCTGGCCGCCTCTTTGCCGTGACCGACAGCGCCTATACGCCGTCCCGTATCCTCGAGATCGACGCCACGCAGAAGCCGGCCAGGATCGTCGCCGGCCTGACGGTGACCAAGGATGGCAAGCCCGCCTCCTATGACCTGGAAGGGATCGCGACCCGCGCCAATGGCGGCTTCTGGCTGGCTTCGGAGGGCAATCCCGAGATCAAGGACAAGCCGACTCGCAATATCCTGCTGCGGGCGACCGCAAAGGGTGAGATCGAGGAGGAGATCCACCTTCCCGAAGAGCTCGACAAGCATGCCATGCGCTTCGGCTTCGAGGGCGTGACGGTGACCGGCGAGGGCGCGGACGAGACCGTCTGGCTTGCCGTGCAGCGCGAATGGAAGGACGATCCCAAGGGCAAGACCAAGATCCTGTCCTACAAGCCGGCCAGCAAGCAGTGGGGCGTGCTGCATTACCCGCTGACGGCTCCGGCCGCCGGTGCCTGGATGGGCCTCTCGGAGTTGACCTATCTCGGCAACGAGACCTTTGCCGTGATCGAGCGCGACAATCTCTTCGGCGCCAAGGCGGTGAAGACGCTGGCCACCTTCTCGGTCAAGGGTCTGACGCCGGCCGCAATCGGCGCCGCCGCCATCCCGACCGTCGAGAAGAAGCCGCTGCGCGATCTCACGCCGGATCTGATGAAGGCTGGCGGCTATGGGCTCGACAAGGTTGAGGGCATGGCTGTCGACAAGGCTGGCAATCTCTTCGTTGTTACCGACAATGACGGTGTCGACGATTCCTCCGGCGAGACCCAGTTCTTCGCCTTCGGCAAGATCTCGCAGTAAGGCACGCGCAATCGCCCGGCAGCGGGCCTCAGGCACCGCCCCGAAAAGCGGATTGCGGTTTTCGGGAAAGACGATGCAAACACAGACGGCTGGATCGTCGGACCGGAAGGTCCGGTCTGATGATCCAGCGTCGCCGGGTTTCTAGCGAACCGGATCCAGGAACGGCGTGTCCGGCTCGCTGACATAGAAGATCACCACTTTCAGCATCTCGTTGCCGCGGTTGTAGCCGGTCATCTTGACGTTCGGCGGTTCGACCAGCGATTCGCCGGCCTTCACTGTCACGGCCGTGCGCCCCTGCATTTCCAGGGTGAAGGCGCCTTCGATGACATGGACCGTCACCGGGAAACGGTGCGTATGGAACGGTGTCCTGTCTCCCGGCTTGATCATGGCGGTCATCACCCTGATTTCTTGCTGGGGACCGGTCGGCATTCCCGGAACCACTGTCTTGAGCACGAGTTCGGGGCGCGCCAGCCGTTCGGTCTGGGCGGCGGCCGGCAGTGAGGCGAGGGCGCAGGCGGCGAGCGGCAGGCAACGCATGATCTCCTCCTCTGATCGCGACCATCCTGGTGCCATCATAGCCGCCTGCGCCGCCGCAGGCCCGGCCCATCTTGCCTGCAAAGAAAAACCCCGGATGCTTGCGCATCCGGGGCAGGTGCCTGGTCGTATCGCGTGACCAGGTGGGAGGAACGATTGAGATCACCAGCCAGCGAGCACGTTGCCCTTGAAGCGCTCGGTGACGAAGGCCTTGATCTCGGGTGAGTGATAGGCTTCGACCAGGGTCTTGACCCAGGGCTTGTCCTTGTCAGCCTCGCGCACGGCGATGACGTTGACATAAGGGCCCTTCGGGTCTTCGCGCAGGATGGCCGAGGTCGGCTCGATCTTGGCGTCGACGGCGTAGTTCGTGTTGATCGAGGCGGCCCCGACATCGGCGAGCGAGCGCGGCGCTTGCGCCGCATCGATTTCGATGATCTTCAGCTTCTTCGGATTGGCGGTGATGTCGGCGACGCTCGGCTTCACGCCGACGCCGTCCTTCAGCTTGATCACGCCCTTGTCCTGCAGCAGCAGCAGCGAGCGGCCGCCATTGGTCGGATCGTTCTGGATGGCGACAGTCGCACCATCCGGAATCTCGGCCCAGCTCTTGTACTTCGACGAATAGATCCCGAGCGGGAAGTTCACGGTCAGGCCGACGCTGACCAGCTTGTAGCCGCGGTCCTTCACCTGGTTGTCGAGATAGGGCTGGTGCTGGAAGGAGTTGGCCTCCAGCTCGCCTGCATCCAGAGCCTGGTTCGGTACGACATAGTCGGAGAACTCGACGATCTTGATGTCGAGGCCCTTCTTGGCGGCGATCGGCTTCACCTTCTCGAGGATCTCGGCATGCGGGCCGGGCGAGACGCCGATGCGCAGCGTCTGGTTCTGCTGGGCAAGGGCCGGCACCGAGAGGAGAAGGGCGAGGCCGGAGGCGGCAAGCGCGGCGCGGCGGGTCAGATTGATCGACATGATGTTTCCTTGCGGCTGTTTGAACGGTTGAGGACCGATTGGCTCAGGCGTGGCGCAGGCGCTTGTTGAGGCGCCGGGCAAGCCGGTCGCCGATGCTCTGCACGGTCTGGACGAGGACGATCAGCACGGCGACGACGACGGCCATCACGTCCGGCATGAAGCGCTGGTAGCCGTAGCGGATGCCGAGATCGCCGAGGCCGCCGCCACCCACGGCGCCGACCATGGCCGAGAAGCCGATCAGGCTGACGATGGCCAGCGTCAGTCCGAGTGTGATCGCCGGCAGTGCTTCGGGCACCAGGACCTTGCGCACGATCTGCAGCGGGCTCGCCCCCATGGCGCGCGCGGCCTCGACCAGGCCCTGATCGACTTCGCGGATGGCGCCTTCGATCAGTCGCGCGATGAAGGGGGCGGCTGCGACGGTGAGCGGGACCATGGCAGCATTGGTGCCGATCGAGGTGCCGGCGAGCAGCCGGGTGAAAGGGATGATCGCGACAACGAGGATGATGAAGGGCGTCGAGCGCGTGGCGTTGACGAGCACGCCGAGCACGGCGTTGACGGCGGGCGCGGCGAAGAGCTCACCACGTTTGCTGGTCGCCAGGAAGACGCCGAGGGGCAGGCCGATCAGCGTACCGATCCCGGCTGCGACCGCAACCATGAGCAGCGTGTCGGCGGTCGCCTGGGCGATGAGGCGGATGAGTTCAGGAGACATGGCCGATAACCTCCGCCTTGAGTTCGAGGCTCTTCAGGGCGCCGAGCACGGCAGCGAGTTCCGGCTCATGGGCCGTGACCGAGACGAGCAGGCTGCCAAAGGGCTGGCCCGCAATGGCATCGATCCGTCCGGCGAGGATGTTGACATCGACGCCGACGATCGAGCTCAGCCGGCTGATCACCGGGGCCGTCGCATTCTCGCCGATGAAGGTGATGCGCAGCAGGGCGCTGTCGCCTGGACGTGCCTCCGGCCTGACCCGGCCGGCGAGATGGGCGGGAAGTTCGACACCGGTCACCGTCTCGACGAAGCGCGCGGTGGTCGGGTGCTTGGGCTGGGTGAAGACGGTAAAGGTCTCGCCTTCCTCGACGATCCGCCCGCCCTCGATCACTGCAACGCGGTCGCAGATCTCCTTGATCACCGGAATTTCGTGGGTGATCAGCAGGATGGTGATGCCGAGCTCGCGGTTGACCCGCTTCAGCAGACCGAGGATCGACTGTGTGGTCTCGGGGTCCAGCGCCGAGGTCGCCTCGTCGCAGAGCAGCACCTTCGGCTCGGTCGAAAGCGCGCGGGCGATACCGACGCGCTGCTTCTGGCCGCCGGAGAGTTCGGCCGGATAGCGTTCGCGCTTGTCGGACAGGCCGACGAGATCGAGCAGCCGCGTGACCTGGCGTTCGATCTCGGCCCTGGGCGCGCCTGCAATTTCAAGCGGCAGCGCGACATTGTCGAAGACGGTGCGCGACGAGAGCAGGTTGAAGTGCTGGAAGATCATGCCGATCGTCCGGCGCCGCGCCCGCCAACCGGCTTCGGTCAGCCCTGTGACATCCTCGTCCTCGATCAGGATGCGGCCGGAACTCGCCCGCTCCAGACCGTTGACCAGCCGGATCAGCGTCGACTTGCCGGCGCCGGAGCGGCCGATCACCCCGAGAATTGCGCCGCGCGGCACGGTGAGATCGATGCCCGAGAGCGCGGTCACGGCGCCTTGCCCGGAGCGGCCGGAGAAGATTTTGCCGACATTCTCGAACCGGATCGCCGGCTCGGGACTGAAAACGGAGTTGGCACCGACGCTGAAGGCGTCGGGCTTCACGAGAGCGTTCATCATAACCTCAGAGGAGCGTGTGGCAGGACCAGTGCGAGATGCCGAGCTGTTCCAGCGTCACGTCGTGGATGGAGCGGCGTGTGTTCTCGTCTTCGTCCACTCGCTCCTGGGTCGAAGATGGTGGGAGCGCGGTGGAAAGGGCCCGGTCGAGCCAGTCCCGCAGCAATGCGCTCAGGGTCGTGATCAGCGGCATCGGCCTGCCCCCGCTATGACGCCAGCCGCAGCGCGGGACGGCGCTGGGAGGCGGCGAGTTGCCGGGCCGCTATCTCGGCAGCGCTTGGCGTTGCGAAACGGAGGCCCTCGAGTGCGCGAAAGGCGGACGAGGCGGAAATGAAGGTGAAGAAGCGTTCGTCGTTGCGGCGATTGACGAGCCCGGCCTGGGTCTCGCCGATTTCGATGATGAATGCTTGCGGGGTCTGCGACTGGGTCATGGCTTGCCTCCGCCGCATGGGCGGCGTTCGTTTGGGCGGATCGGATTGGGAGAGGCCCCGGCGTCAGCCCGGGCGGTCTTTCAATGCAGGATCAGCATCGACAACAGCAGGCAGCCATCAGCATGGTGGCAGCGGACCGGCGCAAGGTCGAAACGGTCATGTTCATCTCCTCGTCACTGGAGCCCACGACCCGGTCGTGGCGCTTTAGCGTTTGGTGACGCGGCGCAAGCTGCTCGCTCAAATCTCCGCGGCCGCCGAACCATGTCCAGCGACAGTGCCAATCTGGGTGAAAGTGTCCTCTTTGTCAACCCGATCGTTCTTTTAAAGAAACGAATGAAAGGGAATGAATCTTTCGCGCGCCGTTGCCGAGGGGGCAGAAATCTCTCCTCGACCATCCCGCGGACCTCCCCCTGCGACAGAGCGCAGCTTGACGGAGAGCAGGTGACGAGGCCAAGTCGCGCCATGTCGGCCCTTGGTCCCCCGCTTGAGACGCTGCGCCGCTCCGTCCTCGGAGCCTGGCTTGCGGCCGTCTATGCGCTGGCCGTTCTGGCGGCAGGCCTGGCGCCGGCATCAGCCTTTGCGGCTCATCCAGCGCTCGCAGGTGCGGTTCTGTGCTCCGGGCAATCCGTCTCGGACACGTCCGAGGTTCCGGAGCCGGCGAATGGCGTCCAGCATTGCATCGGCTGCCCGATCAATCCTGCCCTTGCGATCCCTCCTGTACCGCCTCAGCCGGTGGGCGCGCGCCTTGCGGCCCCGCTGGAGCGCTCCGTTCCCATTCGGACGGATGCCATCCATGGCGCGGTCCTCGGGCTGCCGCAATCGCGAGCGCCGCCGATCGCATCCTGAACACGGTTTCGTCTCTCCCTCTCGTCTCGCGGCCAGCCGGACAGGCCGCCGCAAGCCGGGATTTCCGGCCATTCGCGAATGGCCGCGACCTCTTTCAGGACCATGCTGATGAATAAGCCCGTTCACTACCTCGCCGCGATCGCGCTCACACTCGCGAGCGCCGCCGCCTTCGCCCATGACTACAAGGCTGGCCCGCTGAAAATCGGCCATCCCTGGTCGCGCGCCACGCCGGCCGGCGCCAAGGTCGGCGGCGGCTACCTTTCGATCGAGAATACCGGTTCGACACCCGACCGGCTGATTGGGGTCTCTGCGCCCTTCGCCGGTCGCGGCGAGATCCATGAAATGGCGGTCACCAATGGCGTGATGACCATGCGCGAGCTTGAAAAGGGTATCGAAATCCCGGCCGGCGCCAAGGTCGAGCTGAAGCCCGGCGGTTTCCACATCATGTTCCAGGAGCTGAAGCAGCCGCTGAAGCAGGATGAGCGCGTCAAGGGCACGCTGACCTTCGAGAAGGCTGGTGTGGTGGAGGTCGAGTTCAAGGTCGAGGGGATCGGCGCCAAGGGTGCCGCCGCCGAGCACACGCACTGAGCGCTTGAAGACAAGGCGATGGCCCCCTCTCGTTGAGAGGGGGCCATCGCGATTCCGGCTTTCAGAACTTGGCGCGCGGGTCGTGCTTTGCCAGCCGCGTCAGCAGATAGTCCACTTCCGCCTTGGCCGCGGCCGTCAGACCGGCGCCCGGCTTGCGCTGGGCGTCGCTGGCCAGGATGCCGCGCTTCATCATCGTATATTTGCGGACGGCGAGGCCGACACCCTGCTGCTGCTCGTAGCGCAGCAGGGGGAGGTGCGCGTCGAAGATGTCATGAGCCGCGTCGCGCTTGCCTTCGCTGGAAAGGCGGACGACGTCGATCAGCAATTCCGGGAAGGCATAGCCGGTATTGGCGCCGTCAGCCCCACGCTCCATCTCGAAATCGAGGAAGAGCCCGCCATTGCCTGTGAGGATCGCGATCTTGCGCAGGCTGCCTTCCGCCTGGAACTTGCGCAGCGTCGAGATCTTCTCGAGTCCCGGCCAGTCCTCGTGCTTCAGCATTACGCAGGACGGGTTGTCCTGGACGATGCGGCGGATCACGGCCGGCGTCATCACCACCGAGAGCGTCAGCGGGTAGTCCTGGATGACGAAGGGAATGTCGCTGCCGATCGCCTCGACGGCCTGGGCGTAATAGCCGACGATCTGGTCGTCGGTGCGCAGGCTCGGCGGCGGGGCGATCATTACGCCGCCGGCGCCGAGATCCATCACCTGCCGCGCCAGCGAGCGCATAGCCGCAAAGCCCGGCGCCGAGACGCCGACGATGATCGGCTTGCCACCCATCTTCGCGACGGCGCGCTTGACGAGCCCGACGGACTCTTCCGGTTCGAGCTTCGGCGCCTCGCCCATGATGCCGAGCACGGTGATGCCGTCAGAACCGATGCCGGCGTAGAAATCGAAGAGCCGATCGGTGCTCGTCCAGTCGATGGCGCCATCGGGCGTGAAGGGGGTCGGCGCAATGGGATAGACGCCGCGGGCGTCAGGGGTCAGCTGCATGGTCAGGTTCCTCGAAGTCTCTTCAGGCGATCCGGGTGCGGACGGTGCCGACGCCGTCGATGGCGCCTTCCAGCACGTCGCCCTTGACGACGGCCGCGACACCTTCCGGCGTGCCGGTGAAGATCAGGTCGCCGGGAGCCAGCGCGACGAGGCCGGAAAGATAGGCGATCGTCTCCGGCACGCTCCAGATCAGCTTGGCGAGATCGGAGGTCTGGCGCACGCGGCCATTGACCGTGAGCTCGATCTTGCCGGCCGCGGGATGGCCGCTATGGCTCGCCGGCACGATCTCCCCGATCGGGGCCGACTGGTCGAAGCCCTTGCCCATGTCCCAGGGGCGGCCGGTCTTCTTGGCTTCGCCCTGCAGGTCTCGGCGGGTCATATCGAGCCCGGCCGCATAGCCATAGACATGCGAGAGCGCCTCGGACACCGGGATGTCGCGCCCGCCGGTGCCAATCGCGACGACCAGCTCCATCTCGTGGTGCAGGTCCTTGGTCTTGCTGGGATAGGGCATGTCGGTGCCGTTGATCACCACTGCGTCCGCGGGCTTGGTGAAGAAGAACGGCTCCTCGCGGTCGGGATCGCCCCCCATTTCGCGGGTATGTTCGGCATAGTTGCGTCCGACGCAGAAGATGCGGCGCACGGGGAAGAGCCCGCCACCCGCTACCGGAACCGCGTTGATGGCGGGCGGTTCGATCACATAATTCGTCATGACGCAGCGCTCCCTCGATGTCGTGCCGTTCATGGGCGAGCGACGGGCGCGAAGCAAGGGGCCGGGCGCTCGTGGCGGGGCTGCGCGCCCGGCATTGCCGCGTGACGGTTCAGGTGGATGCGGGAGCTTCTGGCGGCGTCGGCAGCAGCCGCTCGAGCACCGCGCGCAGTGCGCGCGCGGCGGCCTCGACATCGTCCTGCACGAACAGCGCGCCGATCACGGCAATGCCGTCAGCCCCTGCCTCGATGACCGAGGCCGCATTCATTGCCGTGATGCCGGCGATGGCTCCGACCGGGAGCGGCCCCAATGCGGCAGCAGCCTTGCGCCGCAGGGCCGTGAAGCCGTCGAGACCGAGCGAGGAGCCGGCATTGTCCTTGTGCGAGGTCTGGAAGACACCGCCGATGCAGGCATAGTCGATCTTCGCCGAGGCCAATGCGGAGAGTTCATCCTCATGCTTCAGCGTCGCGCCGATGATGGCGCGGGGCCCGAGCAGGCGGCGGGCATCGTTCGGCTTCATGTCGTCGGCGCCGAGATGGACGCCGTCGGCACCGGAAGCGAGCGCGACATCGACGCGATCGTTGATCAGCAGCGGCACCCTTGTGCCGTGCAGGGCCGAGCGGATGGCCCGGGCCTCGCGCACCATCTCGCGCGTCGTCTCGGTCTTGGCGCGCAGCTGGATCAGGGTGGCGCCGCCATCGACCGCGGCACGCGCCAGGTCGGCCAGCGAGCGCCCGGCCGCGATCTGCGGATCGACAATGCCGTAAAGGCGGATATCAACGCTCACCCGTGCTCTCCAATCCGTTCGCGCAGCGTGGCCTCGTCCATCCCTGCCAGCGCGTCGATCAGGTGCACGGCGAAGCTGCCGGGCCCTTGCGATGTCTCTGCCGCAATCTCGCCGGCGACGCCATAGGCGGTCAGCGCGGCGGCGGCCGCGACTGCCGGATCGCCCTCGACCGCGCAGCATGCCGCGATCAGGGCGCCCGCTGCGCAGCCGACCCCGGTGACCCTCGTCATCAGCGGATGGCCATGGGAGACGGACAGCATGCCGCCTGCGCGCATGATCCGGTCGACCTTGCCGGTGGTGACGAGCGTGAGGTTGCGCTCGCGCGCCGTCTCGAGATCGGCAGCAAGCGCGGCCATCTCGGTCGCGTTGCCGCGCACGACGATGTTCGGCAGGCGCAGGACCTCACGCGCCACGTGCTGGCGCAGCGGCGAGAGTTCGACGAAGACCGGATCGAAGACCAGCGGTTTCTGTCGGTCGCGCGCGACCTCCAGCAGCTTCGGGATGGCGAGTTCGCTCTCGGCATTGATCGTGCCGATGTTGATCAGGATCGCGCCGGCGCCCTCGGCCATTGCCGCGATCTCGTCGACATGGATCGCCATGGACGGGATCGCGCCGAAGGCGAGCAGCATGTTCGCCGTAATGTTCTGCGCCACCGTATTGGTGAGGCATTGCACCCGCGGGCGGCTCGCTGCCACCCGCGCCAGCACGCCTGCAACGACCGTCGCGTCGAGGCGGGCCGCGGTCATCGTCGCGCTCATTCCGCCGCCGGCAAGTAGAGATTGCCGCCTTTGGCGAGGAATTCCTGCGATTTCTCCGCCATGCCCTCGAGCGCCGCGCGTTCGTTCTCGCCCATCGCCAGCACTTCGGCGCGCAGATCCTGCGTGATCTTCATCGAGCAGAATTTCGGCCCGCACATCGAACAGAAATGCGCGACCTTGTGGGCATCCTTCGGCAGGGTCTCGTCATGGAAGGAACGTGCGGTATCGGGGTCGAGCGCCAGGTTGAACTGGTCCTCCCAGCGGAAGTCGAAGCGGGCGCGCGAGACCGCGTCGTCGCGGATCTTGGCCGCTGGATGGCCCTTGGCGAGATCGGCGGCATGGGCCGCGATCCGATAGGTGATGACGCCGGTCTTGACGTCGTCGCGGTTGGGAAGGCCGAGATGCTCCTTGGGCGTGACATAGCAGAGCATGGCGCAGCCGAACCAGCCGATCATCGCCGCGCCGATGCCCGAGGTGATGTGGTCGTAACCCGGCGCGATGTCGGTGGTCAGCGGTCCCAGCGTGTAGAACGGCGCCTCTCCGCATTCGCGCAGCTGCTTGTCCATGTTCTCCTTGATCTTGTGCATCGGCACGTGGCCGGGGCCCTCGATCATCACCTGGCAGCCCTTGTCCCAGGCGACCTTGGTGAGCTCGCCCAGCGTCTCCAGCTCGGCAAACTGGGCGCGGTCATTGGCGTCGGCGATCGAGCCCGGACGCAGGCCGTCGCCGAGCGAGAAGGAGACGTCATATTTGCGCATGATCTCGCAAATCTCGTCGAAGCGCTCGTAGAGGAAGCTCTCCTTGTGGTGCGCGAGGCACCAGCGCGCCATGATCGAGCCGCCGCGCGAGACGATGCCCGTGACGCGGCTCGCAGTGAGCGGGACATAGGGCAGGCGCACGCCGGCATGGATGGTGAAATAGTCGACGCCCTGCTCGGCCTGCTCGATCAGCGTGTCCTTGAAGACCTCCCAGTCGAGCTTGATCGGGTCGCCGCCGACCTTCTCAAGCGCCTGGTAGATCGGCACCGTGCCGATCGGAACCGGCGAGTTGCGCAGGATCCAGGAGCGGATGTTGTGGATGTTGCGGCCGGTCGACAGGTCCATCACCGTGTCGGCGCCCCAGCGGATCGCCCAGACCAGCTTCTCGACCTCCTCGGCAGCGCCGGACGTCACGGCCGAATTGCCGATATTGGCGTTGATCTTGACCAGAAAATTGCGGCCGATCGCCATCGGCTCCAGTTCGGGGTGGTTGATATTGGCCGGGATGATGGCGCGGCCGCGGGCGATTTCCTCGCGCACGAATTCAGGGGTGACGAATTCCGGAACCGAGGCGCCAAAGCTCTCGCCATCGGCATGGCGCTCGCGTGCGCCTTCGAGCATCGCGGCGCGGCCGAGATTCTCGCGATGCGCGACATAGATCATCTCGGGCGTGATGATGCCGGCCTTGGCGAACTCGTACTGGGTCGCCATCTGGCCGGGCTTCGCCTCGAGGATCGGGCGTGAGGCCGGGCAGGCGGGAACGAGCTGTTCAGGCGAGATATGGCCGTTATCGGCGGCAGTGACGGCGCGGCCGGGCACGGTCGTGAAGCCGCAGGCATCGAGCCAGGCGCGGCGCGGCTGCGGCAGGCCGGCATTCAGGTCGATCGTGACATCGCTCTCGGTGAACGGACCGGACGGGTCGTAGATCCGGACCGGCGGCTCGGAATCTGTGGTGAGCTGAACTTCGCGGAAGGGCACCCGCATCTCGGGATGGTCCGGCGGCGCGACATAGATCTTGCGCGAGCCGATGATCGGTCCGGTCGTCACGCTTTGAGGGGCAGCCTTGACGGTATTCTTCTGGGGCTTGGTGTGGGCGTTCATGGGATCTCCTCCTTGGTCCAAGGTTCAGGAGATCCGGGTTTAGAAGCGGTCCAGTCGCTGTCTGCGGGTACACGTGTGGCGCACGCCGCGTTCCAGTCCCTCCGCCGGTATGACCCGGATCAGGTTCGACGGGTTCGGCTTTGGACGCCATCTCAGCTCTTGCGAGCACCCCTCGGAACGAAGCGGAGGTTAGGGCCGGCGGCTCTTGAACGCAACCGACAAGGGGCGGGATGCGGCCCTGCCATGCGGCGCCGGAATGCCGGGCTCAGGCGAGAATGTCGACGTTCTGGCCCTGGCCAGCGGCAAGAGTAGCCTTCTGGGACTCGGCGCTCTGCTGCAGCATATCCACGAGCGCCTGGTCGGACGTCGCCTGCTGCTTCACCATCGCTGTCTGCAAGGTCTGGCGGGTCGAGGCTGCCTGGCTTGCGGCAAAGCTCTGCGCGATCGCGACGGATGTCTCACTCATCATCAACTCTCCTTACGATAGGTCTTAAGCCGGAGAGCTTGCTGATTCCTGAATCTCCTGAGCCGGGGAGACCGGCGCGACGGTCGCCCGCCGCGCCGGTTCTATTGGTTCACTGCGGCTGGTTCTGCCCGGCCAGCAGCGGGGTGATGCGTCGGAGCGTGACGCGGCGGTTCTCGCGGGCGGCCTCCTGCGTCTGCACCTTTAGATACTGCTCGCCATAGCCCTGCGTCGTCAGGTTCTCCGGCGGCACCTGGAAATCGCGCGTCAGGATCTCGGCGACGGATTGGGCCCGGCGATCCGAGAGCGAGAGGTTGTCGACATCCGAGCCGACGGCGTCGGTATGGCCCTCGACCAGGAAGACCTCGTTCGGCGCGCGCTGCAGTGCCTGGCTGATCGAGGCGGCAATCACCGAGAGCCGCTGCGCCTGGTTGGGGGTGACCTCCCAGGACCCGGTCTCGAAGGTCACCGTGTCGATATCGACGCTGCGCATGCGGGCGCGCAGGTCAGGCGAGTAGCGGACCTCGTCGAGCGTGTAGCGGCGTGGGATCGCGGCGATCGGCGGGGCGGTGATCGTCTCATAGATCAGGCGCTGGTCGGCCTGCTCGGCGTCGACGATATAGCGCTCGCGCGGGATCGGCAGGGGCGGCGGCGGCAGCACGACGACCTCGTCCGAGAAGCGCATATCCGGCCGATCGCGGCGGGTGTTGTCGATCATCACGATCTCATCGCCATCGCGCATGCGCCGGGTCCGGCGGATCAGGCGGCCATCCTCGTCGGTCACGGTGATGATGCGGCTGCCGTCCGGCCGTTCGAACACGGTCACGTTCTCGTCTCCGCGCCGTTCGGTCCGTCCCTGCCAGCCGAGGTCGCGGAAGCGCTCGGTCTCGTCGCGGCGGATGATGGCACGGTCGTCGTCGCGGATGATCGTGCGACCGGGCTCGCGAATGATCGTGACGTCGCCCTCGCGGCGCTCCTCGCGGCGCCCGCGGACATCGTCGAGGCGGGTCGCGCCCTGCGTCGCCATGATGCCGCCGAGCACGCCGACGCCAAGGCCGATCGCAGCCGCGCCACCGAGGCCGATGCCACCGCGACGGCCCTGCCGGTCAGGCGGGGGCAGTTGCCCGGGTCCAGCGGCTGGAGGCTGGCCGGCCGGAGGCGGAGCGAGCGTCTGGCCCGGCTGCGGCGGTGCAACGGGCGGCGGGACTGCGCCGGGCGCGCGACCGCCGGGGGGCGGGGCGAGCGGGGCTGCTGCCGGCGGCTGAGCGGGTAGGGGCGCCGGAACCTGACCGGGTGTTGCAGAAGGCGGCTGGCCGCCTGGCGACGCACCGGGTGCGCGACCACCCGGAGGCGGCACCAGCGGCTGGGTCACGGGCGGCTGAGCTTGCGGGGCAGTTCCTGGAACCGGCGCTGGTGTCGGGCGAGCCGCCGGGGGGTGGGCCGGACCCGTCGCTGGCGCCTGGCCGGGAGCGGTCACAGGCGGTTGGCCGGCTGGTGGCGCGCCGGGCGCACGACCACCCGGAGGCGGCCCCAGCGGCTGGGTCACGGGCGGCTGAGTTTGCGGAGCCGTTCCTGGCACCGGTGCTGGCGTCGGGTGAGCCGCCGGGGGCTGGCCCGGAGCCGCCGCTGGCGCCTGGCCGGCCGGTGGCGTGCCGGGCGCACGGCCGGCAGGAGGTGGCGCCAGCGGGGCGGTCGCGGGCGGCTGGGTTTGCGGAGCCGCTCCGGGAGCGCGCCCTCCTGCTGGGGGCGTCAACGGTGCGGTTGCCGGCGGCTGCGCCTGTGGGGCGGGAATCGGACGGGCTGCCGGCGGCTGCCCGGGGCCCGGGAYGGGCGGCTGGGCGCGCAGCGGCACGGCCTGAGGCTGGCTGGGCTGGGCTGGAGGAGCCGGGCGCGGCACCGCCGGGATTGGCTGAGGCGCGGAGGAGGGCGGGGGCGCGGGTTGCGGCCGTATGGCTGGTGGGCGTCCGGGTTCGCCGGCGCCCGGCGGCACGGGGCGCGGCATCTGCGGCTCGCGGCGCGGTTCAGGCGGCGGCGCGGCGGGTGGGCGTGGTTGCGCGGGTGGCGCTGCGC